>NZ_CP181499.1:1810000-2126037 GCF_052186135.1 Methylocystis sp. JAN1
GGCGCGCATCCCGCGAGGGTGTGACGCGTCGGGCAGTTATTGGGCTTGTAGCTCAGTTGGTTAGAGCGCGCGCTTGATAAGCGTGAGGTCGGAAGTTCAAGTCTTCCCAGGCCCACCATTGTTTCGCTCGCTTTTCCAATGTGGGGCCATAGCTCAGTTGGGAGAGCGCGTGCTTTGCAAGCATGAGGTCGTCGGTTCGATCCCGTCTGGCTCCACCAGACGGTCAGATTGCCGGCGATTCGCTTAAGGCTCGAAGGTCCTTGGATAAACCGAATTCGCATTTGCGCCGCAAGGCCTGATGCGTGCTGTCTGTCATCGTGAAGAGGAAACATATCCGATCGTTTATCGAACGGAGGTTTGGTTGTCTGCATTCGTGCGGAGGATCGGGCTTCAAGATCGTTCGAGAAGACGAGCTGCCAGTTGTGAGCATCTGCTTGACCGCGATGTTCTCGGATATGTTCGAAGCAAATGGTCTTTCTATCACGCCCACGCGTCGCGCAAGCGATGCGGCCTCTGCCGAGACCGCATAAGCCCAGAAAGTTGCAAGACTTTTTGGATCGGCTTATGCGCAAGGAGGTGGGCGTTGATAATGAGAGCGATCAAGTGCCTTAAGGGTATTCGGTGGATGCCTTGGCGCTGAGAGGCGATGAAGGACGTGGTACGCTGCGATAAGCCGTGGGGAGGTGCGAACAACCTTTGATCCGCGGATTTCCGAATGGGGAAACCCACCTTCGATCTCTGTTATTCCGAAGAGTTTGATCTGCGCGCACAGCGCAGGATCAACGTCATCGTGTTCCTTGAAGGGGAGCGGCGGGCTTGGCCCCGGCGTCGCGCAAGCGGCGCTAGGAGCGAGTGCGACGCCGAGCCAATGCGAGGGGCGCGCCGCTTGCGGCGCAAAACGCGATGTCTTTGGACTAACAGAGATCATGAGAAGGTATTTATGACTGAATCCATAGGTCATAAAAGCGAACCCGGTGAACTGAAACATCTAAGTAACCGGAGGAAAGGACATCAACGAGACTCCGTTAGTAGTGGCGAGCGAACGCGGACCAGGCCAACGCTTTTGATCTTCCAACTCGAACCGTCTGGAAAGTCGGGCCGTAGCGGGTGACAGCCCCGTAGGGATTTCGAAGATTGAGAGATACGAGTAGGGCGGGACACGTGCAATCCTGTCTGAACATGGGGAGACCACTCTCCAAGCCTAAGTACTCCTCAGCGACCGATAGTGAACAAGTACCGTGAGGGAAAGGTGAAAAGCACCCCGACGAGGGGAGTGAAACAGTCCCTGAAACCGGATACCTACAAACAGTCGGAGCCCAAGGTTCGTCCTGGGTGACGGCGTACCTTTTGTATAATGGGTCAGCGACTTAAAGTAACGAGCAAGCTTAAGCCGGTAGGCGTAGGCGCAGCGAAAGCGAGTCTGAACAGGGCGTTCAGTTCGTTGCTTTAGACCCGAAACCGAGTGATCTAGCCATGAGCAGGTTGAAGGTGCAGTAACATGCACTGGAGGACCGAACCGGTGTCTGTTGAAATAGACTCGGATGACTTGTGGTTAGGGGTGAAAGGCCAACCAAACTCGGAAATAGCTGGTTCTCCGCGAAAGCTATTTAGGTAGCGCCTCGCATGTATTCTCCAGGGGGTAGAGCACTGGATGGGCTAGGGGGTCCCACAGACTTACCAAACCCAACCAAACTCCGAATACCTGGAAGAACTATGCGGGAGACACACGGTGGGTGCTAACGTCCATCGTGGAGAGGGAAACAACCCAGACCAACAGCTAAGGCCCCCAATTCGTGGCTAAGTGGGAAAGGATGTAAGAATCCCAAAACAACCAGGAGGTTGGCTTAGAAGCAGCCATCCTTTAAAGAAAGCGTAACAGCTCACTGGTCTAAATAAGGGTTCTCGCGCCGAAGATGTAACGGGGCTCAAGCCACGAGCCGAAGCTTTGGGTTCGTCGCAAGACGAGCGGTAGCGGAGCGTTCCGTAAGCCGGTGAAGGGACAGGCGTGAGCCGTCCTGGAGGTATCGGAAGTGCGAATGCTGACATGAGTAACGAGAAACACTGTGAAAGACAGTGTCGCCGAAAGTCCAAGGGTTCCTGCGTAAAGTTAATCTTCGCAGGGTTAGCCGGTCCCTAAGGCGAGGCCGAAAGGCGTAGTCGATGGGAATCACGTTAATATTCGTGAGCCAGCGGATGGTGACGCGTGAGGTGAATTGTTCGGACTTACTGGATTGTCCGGGCAGTGAACTTGCGCCAGGAAATAGCCTCCGCATCAGACCGTACCCGAAACCGACACAGGTGGACTGGTAGAGCATACCAAGGCGCTTGAGAGAATGACGTTGAAGGAACTCGGCAATTTACCTCCGTAACTTCGGGATAAGGAGGCCTTCGGTTCGGGCAACCGGATCGGAGGGGCACAGACCAGGGGGTGGCAACTGTTTAACAAAAACACAGGGCTCTGCGAAATCGCAAGATGACGTATAGGGTCTGACGCCTGCCCGGTGCCGGAAGGTTAAGAGGAGAGGTGCAAGCCTTGAATTGAAGCCCCGGTAAACGGCGGCCGTAAATATAACGGTCCTAAGGTAGCGAAATTCCTTGTCGGGTAAGTTCCGACCTGCACGAATGGCGTAATGACTTCCCCGCTGTCTCCAACGTCAGCTCAGTGAAATTGAATTCCCCGTGAAGATGCGGGGTTCCTGCGGTCAGACGGAAAGACCCCGTGCACCTTTACTGTAACTTTGCATTGGCATTCGTGTCGGCATGTGTAGGATAGGTGGTAGGCTTTGAAGCATGGGCGCCAGCTCGTGTGGAGCCACCCTTGAAATACCACCCTTATCGTCATGGATGTCTAACCGGGCGCCGTCATCCGGCGCCGGGACAATGCATGGTAGGCAGTTTGACTGGGGCGGTCGCCTCCCAAAGAGTAACGGAGGCGCGCGATGGTGGGCTCAGAGCGGTCGGAAATCGCTCGTCGAGTGCAATGGCATAAGCCTGCCTGACTGCGAGACAGACAAGTCGAGCAGAGACGAAAGTCGGTCATAGTGATCCGGTGGTCCCTCGTGGAAGGGCCATCGCTCAACGGATAAAAGGTACGCCGGGGATAACAGGCTGATAACCCCCAAGAGTCCATATCGACGGGGTTGTTTGGCACCTCGATGTCGGCTCATCACATCCTGGGGCTGGAGAAGGTCCCAAGGGTTCGGCTGTTCGCCGATTAAAGTGGTACGTGAGCTGGGTTCAGAACGTCGTGAGACAGTTCGGTCCCTATCTGCCGTGGGTGTCGGAGAATTGAGAGGATTTGTCCCTAGTACGAGAGGACCGGGATGAACATACCTCTGGTGGACCTGTTGTGGCGCCAGCCGCAGTGCAGGGTAGCTATGTATGGACGGGATAACCGCTGAATGCATCTAAGCGGGAAACCCACCTCAAAACCAGTTCTCCCTGAAGAGCCGTGGAAGACGACCACGTTGATAGGCCGGGTGTGGAAGTGCGGCGACGCATGGAGCTTACCGGTACTAATCGCTCGATCGGCTTGATCGCTCTCATTTATCAACGCCCATCGCGCAATATGCGCAGTGAACAACGTAGAAAGGCCCATGCGGGCTTCGGCAATCTCGGCAGCAGGCAGTCGGAAATCGACCGCCGAAGCCCGACTGCCGACTGCCCCTCTTGCTTCGAAATGTGTTTCGCCGGCCTGGTGGCCCTCGGCGAAGCGATCAGACCCGATCCCATCCCGAACTCGGCCGTCAAACGCTTCCGCGCCAATGGTACTATGTCTCAAGACCTGGGAGAGTAGGTCGTCGCCAGGCCTGCCAAACACATCAAATCCTCCTCAACGATCGCCTATGCAAATGGCAAGCGAATAGGGAGTCGCGAATGGCGAGTAGACCAAACTATTCGCCAGTCGCAACTCCCTATTCGCTCCTGCCGCGGGGTGGAGCAGCCCGGTAGCTCGTCAGGCTCATAACCTGAAGGTCGTAGGTTCAAATCCTACCCCCGCATCCAGATTTCCTCGCGTTCACGCTTAGCGCCTCGGCCGCAAGCCGAGGCGCTAAGCGTCGTTTGTAAGGTTCTGAGATAAAGAGATAATTATAGCCTTCGGCAATCCATTTACATCTTTTTCCGCCGCCCGGCGATCAACAGGCTTGACACTTGTGCAATGCAGCAATATAACAGTGCGACGCAGCGAGAGTTGTCTCGCTTCGTAGCCCTCCTTGGGCGTTTCCTCCCTTGACTTGGGCCGCTGGCTTTCCGGCGGCCCTTTTTTTGCGCCGTCATCAGCCGATGAGGTGGAAGAACGAGCCGGAAACCAATCGGCGTCTCAAGCCGGCGGGCGAGTCGCGGTCGCTATAGGCGTCACGGGCCTGGGCGAAGGGTTCGCCTGATTCTTTCAGGATTGTCGCGTAATGGAATTCATGGCCGCGAAAGATGCGGCCCTTGAGGCCCAGCGGATGATCGGCGAGAAGTCTTGCGCGCCGATAGCCGAGATGGAGCTTACGGTTCTGGAAGCTGGTTTCGAGATCGAGCAGACCGGCCATTTCGTGCGCCACGCCCTGGGCGTCGATGAGGACCTGGCCGAGCGCCATATACCCTCCGCATTCGCCATGAACCGGACGGGTTTGAGCAAACGCTTTCAGGCCGCTGAGGAAATTCCGCGCATGCGCGAGCCTGCCCGCATGGAGTTCGGGATAACCGCCGGGCAGCCAGACCAGGTCGCATTGTTCAGGCGGGCATTCATCGGCGAGCGGTGAGAAAAAGCTGATTTCGGCGCCCGCCGCCCGCCAGGCGCGAGCGAGGTGAGGATAGAAAAAGGAAAAGGCGTCGTCGCGGGCGACGGCGATCCGCTGCGCTGGCGGCTGACAGATTTCAGCTCGAGGCCGGACGGGCTGCAGGGTTGAACCCGCCACGGCGGCGATGCGCAAAACGTCGACATGCGCCTCGATGAAGTCGGCGAGCCCGTTCAACCTGTTGTCAATATCTGACGTTTCGCCGGCCTGGATTAGACCGAGATGGCGCTCCGGGAGACCGACGCGTTCGTCGCGGGGGAGGCTGCCAAGGACAGGGAGCCCCGCCTCCTGCACGCCTGCCGCGACAAGACGACGATGCCGCTCGCTGCCGATGCGGTTCAAAACGACTCCCGCCACGCTCACGCGCGAATCGTAAGTCGCAAGGCCTCGAATGACCGCCGCCGCGGTTTGGGCCTGTCCCGAGACATCATGCGCCAGCAATATCGGCCAGCCCAGCAGCGCCGCAATATCGGCGCTCGCGCCGACGCCCGCGGCTCCGCCGGGCGCACCGTCGAAAAGCCCCATGGCGCCTTCGGCAACGATGATGTCGGCGCCCTGGCTTGCGGCTGACGCAAGCTCGGCGATCCACCCGGGCGCCATCGCCCAGGAGTCGAGGTTGAGGCTGTCCCGACCGGTCGCGGCGGCGTGGAAGGCGGGGTCGATATAGTCCGGGCCGCATTTGACGGCGCCGACCCGCAGGCCTCGCCGCGTGAGCGCGCGCATCAGGCCGAGCGCCAGCGTCGTCTTGCCCGAGCCCGAGCGCGCCGCGCCGATCAGCAGCCCTGGGGTCGTCACTGGCCGCCTCCCGGGCGGAAGCGGCGGTCATAGCCGGCGTCGTAAAGGGCGCTCTCCCGAAAATCCTCGGCCGCGAGGGAGGGACCGACGACAATCAGCGCGGTGCGCTCCATGGGCGCCTCGGCGGCCTTGGCCGCTATCGTCGCAAGCGATCCCCGAACAATCCGCTCGTCGGGCCAGGAGGCCCGATAAACAAGCGCGACGGGGCAATCGGTTCCGTAGAAAGGTGTCAGCTCCTCCACGACCTGTGCGAGAACGTGAATGGAGAGGTGGATGGCGAGCGTCGCGCCGGATTGAGCAAAGGTTGCGAGCTTCTCGCGTTCGGGCATGGCCGAAGCGCGGCCCGAGGTTCGCGTGAGCACGAGCGATTGCGCGACCTCCGGAAGCGTCAGCTCGCGGCCGAGCGCGCTCGCGGCCGCCGCAAAGGCGGGGACGCCGGGCGTCATGGTATAGGGGATGCCCAGCGCGCGGAGCCGCCGCGTCTGTTCGCCCACAGCGCTCCAGATGGAGAGATCGCCGGAATGCAGCCGCGCGACATCTTCGTCCCGTTCATGCGCGGCCGCCATCTCCGCAACGATGTCGTCGAGCGACAGGGGCGCCGTGTCGACGATCCGGGCGCCCGCCGGGCAATGGGCGAGAACGCCGGCAGGTACGAGCGAGCCGGCGTAAAGGCAAACGGGGCAACGCGCAATGATGTCACGGCCGCGTAAGGTCAGCAGATCCGCGGCCCCGGGCCCGGCGCCGACAAAGTGCACGGTCATTCTTTCTCCTCGGCGCTGACGGCGAGCGCGCAGGCGACGTAAGGCGTCGCGGAGCGCGGGGCCAATAGGCGGCTTCCCGGTCCGGCGCCGACAAGTGCGGCGGCTTCGGCGACGCTGCCGACGCCGAACATGGCTTGCACGCGCGGGGAATGGGTGGGGGCCGCGCCTCTGCGCGCTCTCAGCGCTTCGAGCGGCAGAAGCACGAGTTCGACCCCGAGCTTCCGAGCCGCGTCGCGCAGGCCTTGTTCATCGGCCTTGCTCTCAAGCGTGCAAAGGGTGAGGTGCGATAGGGGCGCGTTGTGCCGCGCAGCGACCTCCCGCACGAGGTCGACGATCGCCTCCGCCGAAACGCCGCGGCGCGCGCCGACGCCGGCCGCGTATCTCATGGCTTCACCGCGCGCCATTGCAGCACCGTCATGCCGGGGTCGAGCGCATGAAACCGGCCGACGGGCCGCGCGCGAGAGACCTGGAAACCGGCGAGATCGCCGCCTTTTTCCTGAAGGGCTTGCACAAGCAGCGCTTGCGTTTCGAGGGTCACGGCGTTGGCGACGATGCGTCCCTGCGCCGGAAGCGCCTTCCAGGCTGCTTCGAGCGTCCCGGCGGTAGCGCCGCCGCCAATGAAAATCGCTTCGGGGCGGGGCAGACCGGCGAGCGCTTGGGGCGCCGCGCCGACCATGATTTCGATATCGGGAACGCCGAGCGCGAGCGCGTTGCGCGCGATGCGGGCCGCGCGTTCGGCGTCACGTTCGAGCGCGACGGCGCGGTTGGCGGGATGGCTCAGCATCCATTCGATCGAAACGGACCCGGACCCGGCGCCGATATCCCATAAGGTTTCTCCCCTGCGGGGCGCGAGCGCCGAGACGGTGACGGCGCGGATTTCGCGCTTGGTGAGCTGCCCGTCATTCTCAAACCACTCATCCGGCAGGCCGGGCGCCAGCGGGATGACGCGTGCGCCGGGTTCGGCGACGACCTCGATCGCGACGGTGTTGAGCGCGGCGACGTCGTTGAGGCTGAAAGCGTCCGCGCGCGCTTCGCGAATAAGTTCGCCTGGACCGCCGAGACGTTCAAGCACGACGAGACGCGACGCGCCCATGTGGTTGGATGCGAGACGCTCCGCGAGCCGCGCGGGCGTGGTTTCGTCCCAGGACAGGGCGATAATGCGGGCACGCGGCTGGAGATAAGGCGCAATGCGCTCGAAGGCGCGGCCATGCAGCGAGACGAGCGCGCAATCCTGCTGGCTCCAGCCAAGCCGCGCCGCTGCAAGCGCAAACGCTGAAGGCGAGGGAATGCAGAATATCTCTTCCCTCGCCACGTGGCGCGATATCAGATCCCCAACTCCGTAGAAGAACGGATCCCCAGAAGCGAGCACCACCGATTGTCGGCCGCGTTGCGACAGGATGCGCGGCAAAGCGTCGGAGAGGGGCGAGGGCCATTGCAGACGCTCGGCCGCGGTCTTTCCGATAAGCGAGAGATGGCGGGCGCCGCCGACGATCAGCGTCGCCTGCGCGATCAGCGCGCGCGCCGCCGGCGAAAGCGATGCGACGCCGTCCTCGCCAATGCCGATGATGGACAGCCATTTCTCCATCACGGCGCCTTTCGGGACGTATAAACCCAATCGCGCGCGTTGGCGCGCGCAATGCGACGTGTGCCGCTCGCGCCGATGACGACGAGGGTCGACATATCGATTTGGGCGGGATCGACGGCTTCGAGCGAGGTGAGGATGATTTCCTCCTTCTCGCGGCCCACCGATTTCGCAAGGCCGACGAATGTTTCTCCCGGAAGGAATCTCCGCAAGAGCGCAAAAGCGTCAGCGATACGCGTCGGCCGCGCGCGTGAGGCGGGATTGTAGAAGGTTATGACGAAATCGCCGCGGGCCGCATGTTCCAGGCGTTTTTCGATCACCTCCCACGACTTGAGATTGTCGGAAAGAGAGATCGCGCAGAAATCGTGGCCCAGCGGCGCGCCGAGACGCGCGGCGGCCGCCTGCATGGCGGAGACGCCGGGAATGATGCGGATATCGAGCTCGCGCCATTCGCGCGGCCCGTTGTCGACGGCTTCGAACACGGCGGCCGCCATGGCGAAGACGCCCGGATCGCCGCCGGAGACGATAGCGACGATGCGGCCCTGCTGCGTTCGCGCCAGCGCTTCGCGCGCGCGGTCGATCTCGACGCGATTGTCGCTGGCGATGCGCGTTTGTCCGTCGCGTTGCGGCACGCGCGCGACATAGGGCTCATAGCCGACGATGTCCTGCGCCTCCGCCAGCGCATGTTGCGCTTCAAGCGTCAGCCAACGCTCGTCCGCCGGGCCAAGGCCGACAATGTATAGCACGCCGTTCACGGGCGGCGCCCCCGCCCGGGCACGAGCGCCATGGAGAAATAAGGCGCGGCGCCGTCGGGCTTCTCGGCCAGGCGCATGATCCTCTCGCCCGTCATGGTGCCGCGCTCGACATAGATCGCCCGCGAGAGGACGCCGGCGCGCGCCATGGCGCGCCGCAATTTCGGGAAGTTGCCGCCAAGCTTCATCACAACGGCGGCGTCCGTCGTCTTGAGCCGCTCGGTCAGCGCATCTTCGTCGAGCGTCGCCGGGAGAACCGTCAGCACGTCGTCGCCCCAGGTCATGGGCTGACGCGCGGCGGCGAAACAGCCGGACATGCCGGCGACGCCCGCGCAGATCTCGACGCGAAAGCGTCCGTCGAGCCGCGTGAACATATGCATGAACGAGCCGTAAAGCAGAGGATCGCCTTCGCAGAGCAGCGCGACGTCACGGCCTTGCGACAGCACGGCGCCGAGACGCTGCGCGCTCTCTTCGTAGAAGCCCGCGAGCGCAGAGACATAGTCCGGCGAGTCAAAGGGGATTTCCGTCGTCACCGGATAAAGCAGCGGCATCTCCTCACAGCCCCGCGCGAGATAGCGTTCGGCGATCATGCGCGCATGGCTGGGCCGTCCAGGCTTGCCGAAATAGGCGACGATCTTCGCTTGGCCGATGAGGCGCGCCGCCTTCACCGTGACAAGCTCGGGGTCTCCCGGACCGAGCCCCACGCCGATCAGCGCGCCGACCGTTGCAGGGCGCGCCCGCGATTTTTCCGCAAGCATGCTCATTCGCTTTCGCTCGCAAGCACGTTGATGGCGGCGGCGGCGATGGCGCTGCCGCCCTTGCGGCCCTTCACAATGGCGTAAGGCACGCGGCCGTCCCCCGCGAGCGCCTCCTTCGATTCCGCCGCGCCGACGAAGCCAACCGGCACGCCAATGACGGCGGCGGGACGCGCCACCCCTTCGTCGAGCATTTCAAGGAGACGGAAAAGCGCTGTCGGCGCGTTGCCGATCGCGACGACGGCGCCTTCGATCCGATTGCGCCACAGCTCCATGGCGGCGGCGCTGCGGGTGTTGCCGAGTTCGGCGGCAAGCGCCGCGACATTGGGCTCGGCCAGCGTGCATATGACGGCGTTATTCGCCGGAAGGCGCGCGCGCGTCACGCCATGCGCAACCATATTGGCGTCGCAAAGAATCGGCGCGCCCCGGCGCAAGGCCGCTTTCGCTTCGGCCACGAAAGCAGGAGAGAATTCGATATCGTCCGCAAGCTCGACCATGCCGCAGGCGTGGATCATGCGCACGGCGACTTTCTCCTGTTCCGGCGTAAATCGCCCAAGCTTCGCCTCCGCGCGGATGATCGCGAAGGAGCGCTCATAGATCGCCGCGCCGTCGCGGATGTAGCTCAAGGCGTCGGACATATCGCTTCCTTTGCGCGCGCACGCAGCGCGTTTTCGACGGCGTTGATATCGAGATCGCGCAAAACCGGTTCGTCATTCGCGCCGCCTTCCTCGATGAGATCGAAGCGGCCGTCATTGGCGATGAGCGTTACCGGCGCGGCGTCCCGTCTCGCGCAGCCTTTCGCGCAGCCGGAGACGTGAAGGCCAACGCCGTCTTTCCCCGCCGTCTTTTGCGCCAGCGGCGCAAGACGCGCAAGAGCCGCGCGCGTTTCGCCGCGCGCCTGCGAACATTCCGGCGCGCCGGGGCAGGCGACGACGGCGAGACGAGCGTCCTCGGGAGAAACGATGAGATCGAAGGCGCGCGCAGCGTCGGCCATGCGCCGCGCCGCTTCACCGCTTTGGGCGGGGATGATGAATAGGCGCCAATGCGTCGGCGCCAGCTCGCCATGGCCGTACGTATCCGAAAACGCGCCCAGCGCCGCGAGTTCGTGAGCGCGCCAACGGCCGAAGGGCGCCGCCACGCCCACGGAGATGACGCCCGTTGCGTTTCTCACCCCGAGCGCGGATCGCGCCGGAATCGCCGTGCGCCACGCATAGGGCCGCATCTCCAGCCCCGCTTCCCGCAAAAGGGCGTCGAGGCCGAGCGCGCCGACGAGGCGCCGCATACGCCGCAGTTCGGAGGGCCGCTCCGCGCGCAGCGCCGCGAAGGCGCGCATGAGTTTGCGGGTCGTCGCCGCAATGTCTTCCGCCGGGACGATGACGCCGCGTTCTGGCGCGCCGGCGACGCAAACGGCCGCGCGCGTCGCGTCGATCGCGTCGATGCGAATATCCGCCTGCACGTCTGCGAGCGCGCCCCCCTCCGCGTCGATCGAAATCAGAAACTTCGGGGGCAGGTCGCGAAGGGCCGGGTCGCTTTCTTTCAAATGCGCGAGCGTCCGGGCGAGCGCATCGACGTCGAAAGAGCCGCGCGCTTTGGCTCCGATGGAGCCGCTCGTGAGAATATCCACGAGCGAATCCTGCGTCGGGAAATAGAGTTCGTGCGCCTGCAGGCGCCGGCGGGCTTTGTCCAGCGTCCTGGCGGACAAGCCCCGGAGCTGCAACTGGGCGCGTTGCGTGAGGTCGACGAGGCCGTTGCCGCAGGTCCCCGCAATCTCGGCGACCGCTCGCAATTGCCCGGAGTTGAGCGCAGACTGTCTGGATCTCGCGCGGATCAGCAGGCCGTCGCCGCTTTCCATGGGACGGTGCGCGCTCGGGCACCAGCCCTTGATCTCAAAGGCCGGCGACATGATCGCCTCCGACGCTTGTCAGAATATCCTGCACGCTGTTGCGCTGCGTTCGCCAGAGATCGCGCCGCCGCGCCTGCGTGAAAACATGCGCGATCGCTTCCAAGGCGCGCGGATTCTCGCGTGCGAGAAAGTTCCGCACTTTGTCGTCGCCGAGCGTCGCCGAGAAGGCGAGATCGAATTGCGCGTCGCTGACGAGGCCGCTCGTCGCCGCGAAGGCGTAGAGATTGTCGATCCCTTCCGCGATTTCGGCGCCGCCGCGATGGCCGTGGCGCATCTGGCCCGCGAGCCAGCGCGGATTGGCGAGGCGCATGCGCAGCGCGCGCGCGATTTCATCGCGCAGGCGCCGCGCGCGCGGGCTTCCGGGACGCGTCGCGTCGAGATGCACGAAGTCGGCGTCGCCGCCGAGCATCTTGTTGGCTGCGGCGAAACCGCCCTCGAAATCCGCGAAGGCGGGGCCGGTGAGAATGTCGACCTCGGCCATGTCCTGCACATGCACATGCGCGTCGGCGCGCGCGACCCGTTCGCTGAACGCCTGCAAAGCGGGCGCGCTTTCGCCCGCGCGGTTGAGGGCATGGCCGCCGGCTTGGAGATAGGCGCGGGCGAGATCGTCTCGCGACGCCCATTCGCCGCGCACGATCCCGTCGCTGACGCCGAGACCGTAGGTTCCCTGCGCGACGCCGAAGATGCGCGTTAATTCGCCCGCTTCCTTAAGCGGATTGAAATCGGCGCGCTCGTCGAGCGACGCCACGGCGCGCAGCGCATCGTCGAAGAGCGCGATGAGGCCGGGAAACATGTCGCGGAAGATGCCCGAGACGTGCAGCGTTACGTCGACGCGCGGAAAATCGAGCTTCGCCTGCGGCAAGATCTCGAAGCCGATAACGCGCGCGCTGGCGGCGTCCCATCGCGGCGCCACGCCGAGCAGCGCCAGCGCCTGCGCGAAATCCTCGCCGCCGGTGCGGATGGTGGCGCTGCCCCAGAGATCGAGCATGACATGGCGCGGATATTCACCATGGGTCTGCGCATGGCGCGTCATGAGCTCATGCGCGGCGCGTCGGCCGATGTCGTAGGCGGTTCGCGTGGGCGCGTGGCGCGGATCGATGCAGAAGAGATTGCGGCCCGTAGGGATCACGTCGGCGCGGCCGCGCGAGGGCGCCCCGGCGGGGCCGGGCTCCACGAAGCGGCCGTTCAACGCGGCGACCAGCGCGCGGCGCTCGCTCTGCGCGCAAGCGTTGCGCACGCCGTCTTCGTTTGCGCGGCCGAAGACGTGCAGCCCGTCGCCAATGCGCATTTCCTTGAGGTCGCACATCCAGGCGTCGAGGCGCGTCAGCGTCTCGGCCATATCGATCTCGCGCGTCACCCCGCATTCGGCTGCGAGGCCGCTACGCTCGGCTTCGTCCAGAATCGCGCCCGCGATCAGCTTCGCGCGGCGCGGGTCGAGCGAGGCGGCGGTTGCGTATTCATCGAGCAGCGTTTCGATATTTGCGGCGGCGTCGAAAAGCTCGGCGTCGACAAGCGGCGGCGTGAGATGGCCGATCGTCACGGCGCTGATGCGCCGCTTGGCCTGCGCGGCTTCGCCCGGATCGTTGACGATAAAGGGGTAGATCAGCGGCGTCGGGCCGAGCGCGATCTCGGGTGCGCAGCTTTCGGAGAGCATCACCGACTTGCCCGGCAGCCATTCCAGCGTGCCATGCGCGCCGAGATGAATCAGCGCGTCGATTTTGCGCGCGCGGCGCAGCCAGAGATAGAAGGCGACATAGGCGTGCCGAGGCGGCCGCTGCATGTCGTGATAGGTCTCGTAACGCTCCGCGCGCGCGCCTCGATCGGGTTGCAGCGCGATGACAAGATTGCCGCTGACGATGCAGGAGAAGCGGAAAGCCTCGCCGATGACGGCGGGGTCGGCGTTTGCGTCACCCCAAGTTTCGTCGAGAGCGTGGACGAAATCAGCGTGAAGTTGGGACAGCCAGCCGCGGTAATCCGCGAGTGGAACCGCTACTATGTGGGTCGACTCTTCGAGTGTGCGCATCACCCTCCCCTTAGGGAGGAGGGTCGAACCGCGAAGCGGTTCGGGGTGGGGTGAAATCCCGAGACTCGGGGCGTCACCCCCTCCCGCGTCGCTTTGCGACGCGACCTCCCCCCTCAAGGGGGAGGTGGAGCGGCCCACGGCGTCGGATACGTCATAACCCGCGCCGCTCAGCGCGTCGACGATCTCTGCGACGCTCGCTTCGGCGTCCAGCCCGATTGCGTAACCGCCACGGCCCCGCCGCGCCGGATAGTCGGAAAGGATGAGCGCCAGACTCTTTTTGGCATTTGGCTTGCGCCGCAGCCGCGCCCAGTTCGCGGCGAGATCGGCGACAAAAGCGATGCGGGACGCCTCCGGCGCATGGCGCGGCTCTTCAAGCTCCGCGGCGCCGCGTTCGGCAATTTCCTTGAAGGAAATGGCGCGGGTGAAGATGCGGCCGTCGACTTCCGGGAGCACGACATTCATCGCGAGGTCGGCGCCGTTTGCGCCGCGCGCGGAGGCCTTCCACGCATCGCGCGTCGCGGTGGCGAGCGCAACCTGCAGCACGGGCGCGTCCGCGCGATCAAGGATCGATCCCAAGTCTCTACGCGCGGAAAAGGCGGTGGCGCTGAGGATGACGTCCGGCGCGAAAGCGTCGAGCGCCTGCGCCATGAAGGCTTCGCTTTCCGGTTCCTTCAGGCTCGCGACATAGAGCGCCTCGACCGTAAACCCGCGCTCGCCCAGCGCATCGGCGAGCGCGACGATCGGCGCGACGTCGTCGGCGAGGTAGAGCGAACGGTAGAAGACGATCGTCGCGCGCGGCCCCCTCCCTGCCCCTCCCCCGCAAGCCGGAGAGGGGACGCTCGCGATCGGCGTTGTTGGCGAAGGCCTCGACTCGCTCCCTTTCTCCTGGAGCGGGGGAGGGTTGGGGAGGGGGCCGCGGCAGGCGGCTTCGAAGCGGCCGGCATTGGCCACGGGCGCGCTTTCGCGCCACTCTGCGGGTCGTCCCGCCAGCGTCGACGCGTAGCGCAGAAACGAACGGATGTTCTCCGGCCCGCCGTCCTGAAAGAAACGCCAGATGCGATTGAGCGTCGCCGCGTCGACAGTCGAGGCTTGCGACAAACGCATATCCTCGACCGTATCGCCGGGGATGATGGCAAGCGGGACGCCATGCGCGCGCGCGAGCGCTTCGAGCTGCTCGACGCCATACGCCCAGTAATCCTTGCCGCCGAGCAGCCGCACGACGACGAGCTTCGCGTGGCGCGCGACGGTGTCGAGATAAAGATCGACGGAGTAGGGGTGCTTCAATTGTGCGAGCGGCGCGCAGCGCAGGGTCGGCGGCGTTTCGTCCCGCGCATGCAGCCGCGCGACGAGGCGAAGCTCCGAGTCCGAGAAGGACAGAAAGACAATGTCGGCCGGAGTCTGGCCGAGATCCGTCGCCGCGCCGGCGTCGTCGAGACTATGAAGATCGCGCGGGAGGAAATGCATGGCGCGTCACGGCTGCGCCAGCTTGGCGGCGATGGCGTCGCGGTCGAGGCCCTTTTCACCGATGACGACGAGGCGGCTCGCGCGTTCTTCGCCCGGCTTCCACGCGCGGTCGAAATGATGCTGGAAACGGGCGCCGACGCCCTGCACGAGGAGCCGCATCGGCTTGCCGGCGACTTCGACGAAGCCCTTCATGCGCAACACGTCATGCGCGCGTGCGACGTCGGCGAGCTTGGCGACGAACGCCGCGGGGTCGTCGGTCGCGGGAAGGCTCAGGACGATACTGTCGAAGTCGTCGTGGTCATGATCGGGCTCCGCGTCGTGATGCGAGGGGCGGTTGGCGAGGTCGTTCTCCGCCGCGGCGGCGAGGCCGAGCAGCACGCGCGGATCGACGCGGCCTTCGCGTGCGCGCACGACCTTCACGCCGCCGCGCGCGCCTTGTGAAAGTTGCGCTGCGACCAAAGCCTCTTCGGCCTCGTCGAGCAGATCCGTCTTGTTGAGGATCACGAGATCGGCGCAGGCGAGCTGATCCTCGAAGACTTCTTCGAGCGGATTGTCGTGGTCGATCGTCTCGGTCTCCGCGCGCTTCTGCGCGACGGCGTCGAGATCGTCGGCGAAGCGGCCTTCCGCAACGGCCTTGCCGTCGATCACCGCGATCACGCCGTCGACCGTGAGCCTGGATCGGATCGCCGGCCAATCGAAGGCCTTCACCAACGGCTTCGGCAGTGCGAGGCCCGAAGTCTCGATGATGATGTGGTCGGGGCGCCTTTCATGCGCGAGCAGCGCTTCGATCGCCGGCGCGAAGTCGTCCGCGACGGTGCAGCAGAGGCAGCCATTGGCGAGTTCGACGATATTCTCGTCGGGGCAGCTCTCCACGCCGCAGGCGCGCAGGATTTCGCCATCCACGCCGACATCGCCGAATTCATTGATGACGAGCGCGAGACGACGGTCGCGCGCACTCTCTAGCACGTGGCGGATAAGCGTCGTCTTGCCGGCGCCGAGGAAACCCGTGACGATGGTCGCCGGAATTTTCGCCGCGCTCATGCCGCCTCCGCCCGGTCGCCGGGAATGAAGTTCCAAATGACCCCTGCAAGGACGCCGGCGAGGATCCAGCTCAGGGCCTGAACTGCAAGCGACGCGGCCGCGAAACGGGCGGCGAGCTCGGCGGGAACGGTGCTCTCGGGCGCGGCGTGCGTCGGCCAGAAGAGATGCGGCGCGACGAGCAGCGCGACGCCGACCGCCTTGGCCGCGACATTGTCGAGCCGCAGGAGCGCGAAGAGACCGGCGCCGGTCGAGGCGGCGGTGGCGAGCCACCAGATCTGCCGGCCCGCGAGATCGGTCTCGGCGGCGCCGGGCAGTTGCGGGGCGAGGCCGAGGCTCGTCGCGAGACCGGTCGCCGCAAAGGCGCAGGCGCCCCACAGCGCCGCGCGCCGGGCGCCGATCGCTTCGCCTGAAAAGAGCATGCAGGCGAGCAGGATCAACGCATAGCCGGTGGAGACCGCAATGGTCGCGAGGCTCGTCGCCGCCGTGCGGCGCAGGCCCTCGAATGCAGGCCCCGCATGTTCAGCGGCCGCTTCATGGGCGCGTTGCGCCGCCTCATAAACCTCGGCGGCGAGGATGAGGGGAGTCGTGGTGAAATGTTGCAGGGCCGCAACGGCGAAGCCTGCAACGACACCGGCGATAAGGCCGGCGGCCAAAAGGCGCGTGATCACGGATCGCGTGAGACGCGGTCAGTGGCAGGGGAAGGAGAGCGCGTGACGAGAGTCATGCGCTGCGTCGTGGACGCTCTCCGAATTGGCGAAGCCCGCGCCATAGACGAGGCCGAGGCCGATCACGAGCGCGACGAAGGCGGCCTTGAGCGTCTCGACCTTGGAAGTCGCGAGCGTGCGGACGGCGGCGGTATTGTTCATTTGCGTCTCCCTGCCGCCCCACCGGCGGCGAAATGTTGCGACAGGCGATCGAAATGATCGCCGGGACGGCAGGTCTCCTGGCTCCCGGGCGCCTCATCCGCGCGGCCTTCCCAGACTTTCGCCCAGTGGCTGATGGCGCGGTCTTTCCCGGTTACAGTTGCGGGGGCAGCCGCGGCTTTGGGGCTTCCCGCACCGCGTTCCCTTTTCGCCTTCTTGCGAAGGACCGTCGCTTACAGTCATATGCGCGCGTTACGTTCACGTCAAACGGCAAGGAACGCCCTTGACAGAAGATCAGGAAAACGACGCCGCCCGCCGCCATCGCGAGAAGATGGAAAAGCGCAAGGCCGTCCAGGACGCCGAGGTCGCGTCGAAGACCATCGCGCGGAAAGGACTGCTGATGGTGCATACCGGGCCCGGGAAGGGCAAGTCCACGGCGGCCTTCGGCCTGGCGCTGCGCGCGCTCGGCCATGGCTGGAAGGTGGGCGTCGTTCAGTTCGGCAAGGGCGCGTGGCGTTCGGGCGAGCGCGACATGCTGGAAAAGCTGGGGGAGGTCAGCTGGCATACGCTCGGCGAGGGCTTTACCTGGGAGACCCAGGACCGCGCCCGCGACGAGGCGGCGGCGCGGCGCGCCTGGGAGAAGGCCTGCGAACTGATGGAGGATCCTGAAATCCGGCTCCTGGTGCTCGACGAGTTGAACATTTCCCTGCGTTACGAACATCTGCCGCTGGAGGAGGTTCTGGCGCGTTTCGCCGCGCGCCGCGACGGCTTGCACGTGGTTGTCACGGGCCGGAACGCCAAGCCGGAGTTGATCGCCGCCGCCGACCTCGTGACCGAAATGGCGCTCGTGAAGCACCATTTCTCGGCGGGCGTAAAAGGCCAGGAGGGCATAGAGTTCTAAATCGCGTGGCGTCAGGCGGAGTCGCCTAAACGCAGGCGACGCGGCCGCTTCCAAAGGTTTGGAGCTCGCTTTACGCGAAAACCGGGTTCCCGCTTTCGCAAGGCGCTCCAGGCGGAGATTTCAGCCGTGGCGCCGCTCGATCCGCTGCGCGGCCGACTCCCACGCGCCGGAAAAGGATTTCCAAAGCAACATGAGCGCACGCCGGAGCTCGGCGGCCGATTTGACGACCGGCGTCAGCAGCATGCCTGCGGAGGAATGCGGATTGACGCCTTCTTCGTCGACGCCATAGGTCAGCCGCGGGTTCTTCTGCGTCGGGATTTCGAGCGTTCCAAATATCCAGTCCCACACGGCGAGGACACTGCCGAGATTGCGGTTGAAATGCCTCGGATCGTTTGAGTGATGGATCTGATGGTGCGCGGGGCTTAGGACGATGCGCCCCCAAAAGCCCGAAAACGGGATCCAGAACTGCGAATGCTGAAGGTGCCCGATCGTCCATAGAAAGCAGAGGAAGAGGATGTTCTTTCCGTCGACGGAGAACATTTCCGTCGGCCGGTTGAACAGCCAGTGCAAAAAGCCGGACGCGCCGCCGATAAAGAAAGCGAGCATATAACCGAAGACGACGTTGTCGATCGGGTGATTTCGAAAATTTGTGAGAGGCGTGAGCACGTCCGCCGTGTGGTGGAGCTTGTGAAGCTCCCACAGGAACGGGACGCGATGCTTGAGATAGTGATCGACGAAATATCCGATTTCATAGGCCAGAAACAGAACGATGGTCGAAATGACCTTTATTTGAAAGTCCGAAAACGGCGCTTCTCCCCTCGAATCAAACGCGCTCCCGAGGATGGAATGAATGCCCGTTGCGACGGCGTTCGAGGAAATGACGAGGCCGCCAATAACCGCCGGCATGAAGATGACGCTCAGGACGAACAGTTTGACGTCCGCATGGACGGACTCGACCGTCGCGAGCTTTCTGGAAAAGACAGCTCTGGAAATCGCCCGCAAATTGGCTCGCCCGCGGCGTCTTACGCGTCGATAGGCTAAAGCGGCGAACCCTAGCGCGAAGGACGACGCCAGCGAATAGACCGAAAAGATCGAACCTGCCGAAAACAGCTCCGACGAAACTTGTCTTACGGAAAAGCGGATCGCGCTGTGCAGGTCCATCGAAGGCGTCTGGTCGGAGGGGAGTCTGGCCCGGAATCCCCCTGCGGGCGGTCCAAAGTCGCGTGAAGGTATTCGGAAGGCGCAACGTTGCCAAGGCGCCTTCCGAGCGGAGCGGCGGCGCGCCTGGTGAACCGCGCCCTAGACCGGCTTGCGCAGATAGCCGCGCAGCTTGACGTTTCGCAGGGCGGGTCCGACTTCGACGGCCACGACGCCAAGCAGAATTAGAACGCAGCCCAGCACGCCCGAGCCCGTCAGCCGTTCGGAGAGCAGCGCCGCGCCCGCTAAAGCGGCGAAAACGCTCTCGAGTGACATGATGAGACCCGCTTCGGCGGGGGGCGTGTATTTTTGGGCGAAGATTTGAAGCGTGAAGGCGATCGCCCCCGAGAAGACGCCGGCGTAGAGGATGGCTGGAAACGCCATGGCCCATCCCTCCCGCGAGAAAGGTTCGAAACTCAGGCCGCAGATCATGCCGAGCGCGGCGGTGACGCCGTATTGCGCAAAGGCAAGAAAGAAAGGCCGGTCCACGCGGCTGAGAAAGATGGGAACCAGACTGATCCCAGCCGCCCATGCGATGTCCGCGATCAGCACCAGGGCGTCGCCGGCGGTCCAACCATGAAATCGCCCCTGTTCCGTGAGGAGCCAGGCCCCCATGACCGATACGACGCTCGCCGCCAGGACGATGAGTCTTGGCCGCGCGCCGGTTATTATCCAGACGATGAAGGGGATGAAGATCACGTAGAGAGCGGTTAGAAATCCGCCATTCGTCGCCGTCGTCGTGACGAGACCGATCTGTTGCAGGGTAGATCCGACAAAGAGACAGAGGCCGACCAGGCCCGCCAAGCCGAGATCCTCCTTCTTCAACCGGGACCCGGTCGGATTATTGTGCTCGTAGAAAGCCAGCGGCGCCAAGGCCACAAACGACAGCAAGAAACGCGCGCCGACAAAACTGACAGGCCCCATGCTGCTATTGGCGTGTTTCTGCGCGATGAAAGCCGTTCCCCAGATGATCGAAACCGCCATGAGCAATAAATCGGCGCGCACCCGGTTCATTTCTATGCTTTTCTTTTAACTCGCCGCTTTTTGCTTTGCATTCGGATATGGGCGTGTCCGCCTTTGCCCAATCGCGTTCTGGCGGCTCGCGCCGGCGTCGGCCTGCGCCGCCGGGTTTTGCGGCAGCCGAAAAAGTGGAAGCCGACGCCCGAACAAGTCGAGAGCGTCGGCTCCAAATCGATCTGCGCCTTTAAGGGGCGGATCGTCCCTTCCAAAAGACAAGACCGGGAGATCACCCCCCGGCAAGTCGTTTGGCAGGGGTATTACTGAATCATGCGAGAAGTCGAGCCGACGCCGGCGCCTTCCATGCCGTTACGGTTGCCCGTGCCGTTCGTGCCCTCGGGGGAGATCCAGTCCGGAACCCACGTAAGAGCGACGACGACGAAGCCGACGAAGGCGGCGACCCAGATCAGCATCTTGCCGATATCGCCGGAGCTGTGAATGTTGACGGCCATGCGTTTTCCCCCTGTTTGTTTTTTACCAGAATTGCTTGCCGCATCGAGGTAACCCTAGCTCGATTCAAAACGCTTGGCAATGTGCCTGTGGAACCTATTTTTAGGTCTTCAAAAACTGAATTTATACCAATAAATTCAGTATGTTGGCCTGCGACAACTCGTCGCGGACCGAAAAATTTTTGCTGCGCAATATAGAAAGATCGGATAGGCCGACGCCCTTGCCGGCGCGTCTCGCCGGCTCGCTTTCCCGACGCCCCCAAAAACGATTTTTCCGCCTCGTCCGGGGCCCGCTTCCCCGCCCCTATTGCTCCCGGCGGGCGCTTCGCATATAAGCGCGCGCATTCCACAGGCGAAGGTATTGCGGCGTCTGATCCAAGACGTCGTTTCCGGTGGCCGGCTTCCGGCCTCTTCACCTTGCTTTCGCCGAGGCTCAACCGGAGAAAAGTAAAATGGCGCTTCCTGACTTCACCATGCGCGGCCTTCTCGAGGCGGGCGCCCACTTCGGCCACCAGGCGCATCGCTGGAATCCGAAGATGGCTCCCTATATCTTCGGCGCGCGCAACAACATCCACATCATCGACCTCGCTCAGACGGTGCCGCTGCTGCACCAGGCGCTGAAGACGGTTTCCGACACGGTGGCCAAGGGCGGGCGCGTTCTCTTCGTCGGCACCAAGCGCCAGGCGCAGGATCAGATCGCCGACGCCGCCAAGCGTAGCGCGCAATATTACATTAACTCCCGCTGGCTGGGCGGCACGCTGACGAACTGGAAGACAATCTCGGGCTCGATCAGCCGTCTGCGCAAGCTCGACGAGATGCTTTCCGCCGGCGCTCAGGGCGTGACGAAGAAAGAGCGCCTGCTGCTGACCCGCGAAAAGGACAAGCTGGAAAAGGCGCTTGGCGGCATCAAGGACATGGGCGGCACGCCCGACCTGATCTTCGTCATCGACACCAACAAGGAGCAGCTCGCGATCAAGGAGGCGAACCGCCTCAAGATTCCGGTCGTGGCGATTCTCGACACGAACTGCGATCCGGACGGCGTAACCTATCCGATTCCGGGCAATGACGACGCCGGCCGCGCCATTGCGCTCTATTGCGATCTTATCGCCAAGGCGGCGATCGACGGCATCGGCCGCAGCCAGGGCGCGCTGGGCGTGGATATTGGCGCTTCCGAGTCGCCGGAGGTCGAGTCGGTTGTCGCCGAGAGCGACGCTGGAGACGGCTATGTGTCGGCCGAGGTCTTTGAGCTGCTCGCCGCCCCGCGCGGCGCGCCCGACGATCTCGCCAAGCTCAACGGCGTCGGCCCGCAGCTCGTCAAGAAGCTGAACGACGCGGGCATCTTCCACTATTGGCAGCTCGCGGCGATGACGCCGGCCGACGTCGAGAAGGTGGACGCCGAACTCAAGCTCAATGGCCGCATCGCCCGCGACGGCTGGGTCGATCAGGCGCGCGCGCTTCTCGCGGCGTAAGCCTGACTGTCATCTTTCGCTTTTACCTCGGGCGCCGGCTCTCACAGAGCCGGCGCCCGTCGCAATAAACGCCCGAGAGCCGAGGAAGCCGCGATTTGAGGCGCTTCCGCCCGGCGAAACAGAAGGATTTCAACATGGCCACGATCACCGCCGCCCTCGTCAAGGAATTGCGCGAAAGCACCGGCGCCGGCATGATGGACTGCAAGGCCGCGCTGACGGCGACTGACGGCGAATTCGAGGCCGCGGTCGACTGGCTGCGCAAGAAGGGCCTGTCCAAGGCCGCCAAGAAGGCCGATCGCGTCGCCGCCGAGGGCCTCGTCGCTGCGCTGACGGGCGACAAGAAAGGCGTCGTCGTCGAGGTGAACTCCGAGACCGACTTCGTCTCGCGCAACGCGGACTTCCAGACGCTCGTCAGGAACGTCGCCGAAGTCGCGCTGACGAGCGGCAAGACCGACGCGGCCGAGCTCGGCGCGCAGGCCTATCCCGGCGGGGGCACGGTCGCCGAGAACATCACCAGCGCCATCGCCACGATCGGCGAGAACCTGACGCTGCGCCGCGCCGCCAATCTGGCGGTGAGCGACGGCGTCGTCGGACGTTACGTTCACGGCCAGGTGGTCGACGGCCAGGGCAAGATCGCGGTCATTGTCGCCCTCGAATCGACGGGCGACAAGGAAGTGCTCGGCAAGCTCGCCCGCGAGATCGCCATGCATGTCGCCTCGGCCAATCCACAGGCGATGGACGCCGCCGGCCTCGACCCGGCGGTCGTGGAGCGCGAGGCGAATCTGCTGCGCGAGAAGAACGCCGGCAAGCCGGCCAATGTGCTCGAGAAGATCGTCGAGTCCGGCATCAAGACCTTCGCCAAGGAAGTCTGCCTGCTCGACCAGCCGTCGAACCATCCCGAGCATAACGGCAAGACCGTCGCCCAGGCCGTGAAGGAGCTGGAGGGCAAGGCCGGCGCCCCGATCGCCATCAAGGGCTTCATCCGCTACGCGCTCGGGGAGGGCATCGAAAAGCAGACGAGCGACTTCGCGGCCGAAGTCGCTGCGGCGGCGAAGGGGTAGCCCTTGGAGCGCTTTTCCTTCTCCCGCTTGCGGGAGAAGGCGGCCATTGCGTCAGCAAGTCCGCCATCCTGGCGGGCTTGTCCCGCCCATCCACGCCCAGGCATCGCACAAACGCTGCAAGGCGCGCGAAACGAGCGTCGGCGCGGCGCCCGCGACGAGCGGGCGCCGCCGCGGCGGAAAGCGAGGTCTGTGGCGACTCCCATCGCTCGCCGAGCCGCTGCATGCGCAATCGCGTCCGAAACATTCTTCCCGCCCCCGCGTTTGACCCCACTGGCGGGGCGCCGGGAGCGTCGTCATGGCTGCGCAGCATCAGTCGGTCGAAGAAACCATCCAGGAAAACGTCTCGGTCCACGGCATAGAGAGCGAGGCGCCGCCGCCCGCCATGCCGGCGCAGGCCGACGGGTTGAAGGACCCGCGCGAGCTTTATCCCAAGCCCCCTTTCGAGAAACAGCCGCAGCCCTGGCCGGGGCTCGCGAGCAAAATGCGGCCTGTCCCCGACCATGGCGAGAAAAGCTATCGCGGTTCGGGGCGGCTCGCTGGCCGCAAGGCGCTCATCACGGGCGGCGACTCGGGCATCGGCCGCGCCGCGGCGATCGCATTTGCGCGCGAGGGCGCGGATGTCGCGATCAACTATCTGCCCGAAGAGGAGCCGGACGCACAGGAGGTCGCCGCGCTCATCTGCGACGCGGGGGGCAAGGCCGCGCAGCTTCCCGGCGACATTCGGGACGAAACATTCTGCAAGCGCCTCGTCGAGGACGCCGTGAACGAGCTCGGCGGGCTCGACATTCTCGTCAACAACGCCGCCCGCCAGCATGTGCGCGAATCGATACTGGAAATCACGACGGAGGATCTGGACCAGACGTTCCGCACCAATCTCTATGCGCTTTTCTGGATCACCAAGGCTGCGATCCCGCATATGCCGCCCGGCTCGACCATCATCAACACGACCTCCATCAACGCCTATCAGCCCTCGCAAGTCCTGCTCGACTATGCGGTGACGAAGGCGGGCATCCTCAATTTCACCTGGGGCCTCGCCAAGCAACTCGCCTCGAAAGGCATTCGCGTCAATGCGGTCGCGCCGGGTCCCTTCTGGACGCCGCTTCAGCCGACCGGCGGGCAGACGCAGGAGCATCTCACCAAGTTCGGCGGCGATACGCCGCTCGGGCGACCCGGCCAGCCGGCGGAGATCGCGCCGCTCTACGTATTGCTGGCCTCCGCGGAGTCGAGCTATGCGACGGGCCAGGTTTTCGGCGCGACGGGCGGGGAGGTCGGGCCATAACGCTTTGTTGAGCCGACATGACGAGGGTCACTTGCCGGGGCGGCGCGCGGTTCGTATGTAGATTACGCCCCGCCCAAGCCAGCGAAGAGACCCGTCATGACCGATCACGCATCGAAGCCGTATAAACGCGTGGTCGTGAAGCTCTCCGGCGAGGCGTTGCAGGGCGACTCGTCGCATGGGTTGGACGCCGCCACCCTGGAGCGTATCGCCAAGGATCTGGCGATCGCCTCCGAAAACGGCCACGAAGTCGCCGTCGTCGTCGGCGGCGGCAATTTCTTTCGCGGAATCAAGGGGGCGGACACGGGCATCGAGCGCGCCCGCGCCGACTCCATCGGGATGCTGGCGACCGTGATGAACGGCCTGGCGCTGGAGCAGGCGATCGAGATGCAGGGCCGTCCCGCGCGCTGCCTCTCCGCCATTCCCATGCCTGCGCTCTGCGAATCCTTCTCGCGCCGCGCGGCGCTGCACCATCTCAACAAGGGCAGGGTGGTGATCGCTGCGGGCGGCACCGGCAATCCCTTCTTCACCACCGACACCGGCGCCGTGCTGCGCGCGGCCGAGCTCTCGGCCGACGCGGTTCTCAAGGCGACGCAGGTTGACGGCGTCTACACGGCCGACCCGAAGCGCGACCCGAACGCCCGCCGCTATGAGCGCCTCACCCATGACGAGGCCATCGCCCGGAGCCTGGCGGTCATGGACACCGCCGCCTTCGCGCTTGCACGGGAGAACAAGATACCCATTATTGTTTTCTCGATAGCGGAGCCCGGGGCCATCGCCTCGGTTCTTTCGGGCGGGGGGCGCTCGACACTCGTTGCGCCGTGATTGCGCGCGTCTTTCTGGCGCGCGAGCGAAAAAACATGCCATAAGGGCCGGCCGCTTCGTCGAGCGAAGCGCTAAACGGGTTCCGGTGGCGAAAAATCGTCCCGCCGGGCGCGGCTCTTGCGGCGCCGGCCGCGACAAGACAGGTTGTGGAGATCATGACGGATAAATTCGATCTCGCGGATATCAAGCGCCGCATGCAGGCCTCCGTTGCGACGCTGAAGCACGAATTCGGGGGCCTGCGCACCGGCCGCGCCTCGGCGAGCCTTCTCGATCCGGTGCATGTCGACGCCTATGGCCAGGTGTCGCCGCTCAACCAGGTCGCGACCGTCAGCGTCCCCGAGCCGCGCATGATCTCGGTCCAGGTGTGGGACAAGGCGCTGGTCATCGCCGTCGACAAGGCGATCCGCGAGGCCAATCTTGGCCTGCAGCCGACGGTCGAGGGCCAGACGTTGCGCATCCGCATGCCGGAGCTGAACGAGCAGCGCCGCAAGGAGCTGGTCAAGGTCGCGCACAAATATGCGGAAGAGGCGCGCGTCGCCGTCCGCCACGTCCGCCGCGACGGCATCGACATTCTCAAGAAGCTTCTGAAGGATCACGCGATTCCGGAGGACGACGAGAAGCGGCACGAAACCGAAGTCCAGAAGGCGACGGACGAGGCGGTGAAGGAGATCGACGCCGCGCTGGCCGCCAAGGAAAAGGAAATCATGCAGGTCTGAGCCCTTTGGGAGCGACCATTTGAGCGCGACAGCGCCCGCCGGCCGCCTTTGCTAAGATCGGCCAGCGATTCGGACACGCAACGATGGCGGAAGGCGATTTTCTCGAAATGGCGACGACCGCCCTCGGCATAGAAGCGCCTCCGCGCCATGTCGCCCTCATCATGGACGGCAATGGCCGCTGGGCCGCCGCGCGCGGCCTGCCGCGCTTCGAAGGCCATCGGCGGGGCGTCGAGGCGCTGCGCCGCGCGGTGCGCGCCGCCATCGAACTCAAGATTTCCTATCTGACCGTCTATTCCTTCTCCGCCGAGAACTGGTCGCGCCCGCGCGAGGAGGTTCAGAGCCTGCTCGGCCTGTTGCATCGCTTCATCCGCAACGACCTCGCCGAACTCCACGCCAATAATGTGCGCGTCCGCGTCATCGGCGCCCGCGACGATCTCGCGCCCGAGATCGCCGACCTGCTCAAGGAAGCGGAGCAGGTGACGCAGGCGAATACCGGCCTCACCCTCGTGGTCGCCTTCAATTACGGCTCCCGACAGGAGATCGCCGCCGCGGCCCGCGCGCTCGCCGCGATGGTGGCCGAGCGCCGGCTCAAGCCGGAGGACATCGACGCCGACGCGATCTCCGCCAGGCTCGACACCGCCGACATTCCCGACCCCGACCTCATCATCCGCACCTCGGGCGAGCAAAGGCTGTCGAATTTCCTCTTATGGCAGGCGGCGTACGCCGAATTCGTCTTCCTCCCCATCCTCTGGCCGGACTTCGATCGCGCCGCCATGATCGCGGCGCTGCAGGAATATGCGCATCGCGAGCGCCGTTTCGGCCGGGTCGAGGCGCCGCGCAGCGCCAAGACGGCGTCATGAGCAGGACGGCGGAGAAGGGGGCCGCCAAAGGGGGCGGATTTGCGGATCTGGGGCCGCGCGTCGCCTCCGCCGTCGTCTTGGTCGCAATCGCAGTCGTCACGCTCTACGTCGGCGGCGACCTGTTCGCCGCCTTCTGGCTCCTCGCCGGGTTCGCGGTGAACTGGGAGTGGCAGGGCCTTGTGGGCGGCGAGCGCCGAACGGCGCGGGTCGTGGCGGGCGGCGCCGCGGTCGCCGCCGCGACGGCCTTGGGCCGCAGCGGGCTCGCCGGCCCCGCGGCGCTGGAAATCTCGGTTTTCGCCGCCGCCGCGGCGCTTCTTTCAGGCGCGGGGAGCCGCATCTGGGCGGCCACGGGCGTCGCCTATGCCGGGGTTCTTGCGTTCTCCGTCTGCTGGCTCCGTGAATCGTTCGACTTCGGCGCGCTCGCCATCGCCTTCCTCTTCGCGATCGTCTGGGGCACCGACATCTTCGCCTATTTCGGCGGCAGGCTAATCGGCGGGCCGAAGCTCTGGCCGCGCGTTTCCGCCGGTAAGACATGGTCCGGAACCGTCACCGGCGTCGTGAGCGGGGCGTTGCTGGGTCTCGCGACAGCCTATTTCGGCGGCGGTCCGGCGCTTGCCAGCTTTCCGGTCTTCCTGGTCGCGCTGGCTGCGGCCGCCATCTCCCAGATGGGAGACCTTTTCGAGTCCTCGGTCAAGCGCCGCTTCGGCGTCAAGGATTCGAGTCAGCTCATACCCGGCCATGGCGGCGTGATGGACCGCCTGGACGGCTTCATCTTCGCCTGCGCCTTTGCCTCGGCGCTTGGATTGGCGAGAGGAAACCCGTCGGCGGCGGCGAACCTCTTTTTGTGGTGACGGACTGATGGCTTTGAATAATGGACATTTGGACGGCCGGGCGAAGGCGCCGCGCCGTATCGTCCTTCTTGGCGCGACGGGCTCCGTCGGCCGGTCCACTGTCGACTTGCTGGAGCGCGATTCCGAGGGCTTTTCGGTCTCGGCCGTCGCCGGCGGGCGCGACGCCAAGGGACTGGCAGAGATCGCGCGCCGCAGCAAGGCGGAATTCGCGGCGATCCGGGACGAGAACGCCTATTCGGAATTGAAGGAGGCGCTCGCCGGGACCAATACGCAGGTCGCCGCCGGCCGTGAAGCGGTGATCGAAGCCGCCGTGCGGGAGGCGGACCTGGTCGTCTCGGCCATTGTCGGCGCCGCGGGCGTCGAGCCCACTCACGCCGCGCTGGCGGCGGGTCGCGACGTCGCCCTCGCCAACAAAGAGTGCCTGGTCTGCGCCGGGGCGCCTTTCATGCGCATGGCCAGGAAGATGCAGGTCCGGCTTTTGCCGGTCGACAGCGAGCACAACGCCATTTTCCAGGCGCTGGGCGGGGAGGATCCGTCCCGCATCGAGCGTATGATCGTGACCGCCTCGGGCGGCCCTTTCCGCACCTGGAGCAAGGAGCGCATCGCTGCGGCGACAGTCGAAGAGGCGCTCAACCATCCGAACTGGGCGATGGGGCCCAAGATCACCGTCGACTCGGCCGGCATGATGAACAAAGGCCTCGAACTCATCGAGGCGCACCATCTTTTCGGCGTGCCGGCGGAAAAGCTCGAAGTCGTGGTGCATCCGCAGTCTATCGTCCACGGCCTCGTGGCGTTTTCGGACGGCTCCGTCACGGCCGGCATGGCGCCGCCCGATATGCGCGTGCCGATCGCCCATTGCCTCGGCTATCCCGATCGCCTGACGACGCCGGCGCCGCGGCTCGATCTCGCGAAAATCGCCGCCCTCACTTTCGAAGCGCCTGATTTTGAAAGATTCCCCGCCCTGAAACTGGCGCTCGACGCGCTGGCGCATGGCGGCGGATTAACGAACGTCCTTAACGCGGCGAACGAAATCGCCGTCGCCGCCTTCCTCGACCGGCGCATGCCTTTCTCCGGGATCGCCCGCCACGTGGCCGAAGCCTGCGAGACGGCGCTGCGTGAAGGATACGCACAAGCTCCTGAAAGCGTTGAGGAAGCGCTCGCCGTTGACCATATTGTCAGAGAAAGGTCCCGGGCCGTCTTGGCCGTTGACGCGCCATCGGGCATGTTAACGCTTCAGTAACCAAACCCACGCCGCCGCGCTGGCGCGGGTTGTGGCCCGAGTGAAGCGTTTGGAGGCGAGACCGTGCTGGACCTGTTGATGACCTTTGCAACCTACGTCATCCCCTTCGTCGTCGTCCTGAGCGTCGTGGTCTTCATCCATGAATACGGCCACTTCATCGTCGGACGCTGGTGCGGGGTCCAGGTGGACGCCTTTTCGATCGGTTTCGGTCCCGAGCTCTGGGCGAGGGTCGACCGCCACGGCACGCGCTGGCGCGTCGCCGCGATCCCGCTGGGCGGATATGTGAAGTTTCACGGCGACGCCAACGGCGCCAGCGCGCCCGATCCCGAGGCGGTCGAGGCCATGCCCGCCGCGGAGCGCGCGGTGACCTTCGCCGCGCAGCCGGTCTGGAAGCGTTCCGCCATCGTCTTTGCGGGCCCCTTCGCCAATTTCCTGCTCGCCATCGCGATTTTCGCCGGCATGTTCGCCTTTTACGGCCGTACGGTCCTCACCCCGCGCATCGGATCGGTAGTCTCGGGCGGCGCCGGCGAGGCGGCGGGCTTTATGCCCGGCGACCTAGTCCTGACGATCGACGGCGCGCCAATTCCGACCTTCTCCAAGATGCAGGAAATCGTCTCGGTTTCGGCGGATACGAAGCTCGTTTTCGTCGTGCGCCGCAGCGACAAGGACGTGACGATCCAGGCGACGCCGGCCTGGCGCGAGGTCGAGAGCGCCGCCGGCAAAGTGCGCATCGGCATGCTCGGCCTGAAGGCGTCGACCGCCGCCGCCGACGTCCATGAGGAGCGTTTCGGCCCCGTCGCAGCGCTCGGCATGGCGCTGGAGGAAACCTGGCAGGTCGTGCGTCGCACGGGGACTTATGTCGCCGGCCTCCTTTCCGGCCGCGAAAGCGCCGATCAGCTCTCCGGCCCGATCGGCATCGCGCAGATCTCCGGCCAGATGGCGCAGGCGGCCACCAAGGTGGGTCTCGCGCCCTTCCTGAACCTCATCGCCATCCTGTCGGTGTCGATCGGCCTTCTCAACCTGATGCCGGTCCCGCTGCTGGACGGCGGTCACCTCTTGTTCTTCGGCATCGAGGCCGTTCGCGGCCAGGCGCTCAACGAGCGCGCGCAGGAGGTCGCATTCCGGATCGGACTCGCGATGGTCGGCGTGCTGATGATTTTCTCGACCTATAACGACGTCGCGCGGCTCATCCAGCGGCTCGCCGGCGCCGCCTCCTGATCCGGCGCAGCCCCAGCTTCGTGATTGTGGCGAAACCGCGGCCGCCGGCCGCGGTTTTTGCAATTTTATTGTCCCCGTTCGGGGTCGATTAACCAAGCGCTGACCATGAATCGTGGCTTTGGCGTCACGCCTTCGACAAATTGACCGAAGAGATTTTATTCTGGATTTGCAGGGGTGGTTAAACCCTGTAGAAGATTCGGCGAACCCGGAATGGCGCCATTCGCCCGCTTTAGGGATCAAAGAAATTCGCGCCGCGCTCCGGGCGGCGAAGTTGCGACGAGGACCAGCTTTACATGCAATCCATCCGCGGCATTTGGAAATCTGCGTCACTGCTGATCGTCGCGTTAGCGGCGCTGGCGGCCTTTTCCGCGCCGGCCTTCGCGAGCATCATCGTCCAGGGCAATACCCGCTCCGACGCGGAGACGATCCGCTCCTATTTCACCGGCACGAGCCCCGCGGAAGTCGACAAGGGCCTTGAGGCGCTGCGCGAGAGCGGCCGGTTTGCGACGGTTTCCGCGAGCCGCAAGGGCGGGGACGTCATCATCCGCGTGACGGAAGGCAACCAGATCAACCGCGTGGTCATCGAGGGCAACAGCAAGGTAAAGACCGAGAATCTCGAGCCGGAGCTGCGCACCAAATCCCGGGGCGCCTTCAATCCGCAGGTCGCCGAAGCCGATGTCGCCCGTCTGACGGAAATCTACCGCCGCGCCGGCCGCGGCGCCGCGAAGGTGTCCTACCGCACGGTCGAACTCCCCAACGGCCGCATCGACGTCGTCTTCACCGTCGTCGAGGGCGACAAGACCGGCGTCAAGGAAATCAGGTTCGTCGGCAACAACGTCTACTCCACGCGCCGTTTGGTCGGCCTGATGGAGACGACCGAGATGAACTTCATGTCGTTCTTCAAGACGAGCGACGTGTATGATCCCGATCGCATCGCCTCCGATCTCGAGCTCGTTCGCCGCTTTTACCTGAAGAACGGCTATGCGGATTTCCGCGTCGTCAGCTCGGACGCGCAGTACGATCCCGCCCAGCAGGGCTACGTCATCACCATCGTCGTGGAGGAAGGGCCGCAGTATCACGTTTCCTCGGTCGACGTTGAGTCGCATCTGCCAGACATCGACGGGGCCGCGCTGCGTGACGTTCTGAGGCTTTCCCCGGGCGACGTCTATAATGGCGACGCGGTGGAAAAGACGGTCGAGGCGCTGACGCGCGAAGTCGCCAAGAAGGGCTACGCCTTCACTCAGGCGCGCCCGCGCGGCGAACGCAATCCGGCCGCCCAGACGGTCGCGATCCGCTTCGTGCTCGACGAGGGTCCGCGCGTTTACATCGAGCGCATCAATATTCGCGGCAACACCCGCACGCGCGACTATGTCATTCGCCGCGAATTCGACATTGGCGAGGGGGACGCCTACAACCGCGTCCTTATCGACCGCGCCGAGCGTCGCCTCAATGGCCTCGGCTACTTCAAGAAGGTCAAGATCACCAACGAGCCGGGCTCCGCGCCCGACCGCGTGGTCGTGAACGTCGACATCGAAGATCAGCCCACCGGCAATTTCGGCGTCTCCGGCGGCTACTCCACGAATCAGGGCTTCATCGCGGAAGTCTCGGTCTCGGAAAGCAACTTCATGGGTCGTGGTCAGGCGGTGCGCCTGTCTGTGCAGGCGGGCCAGATCGCGCGCGGCGTGACCTTCAGCTTCACCGAGCCCTATTTCCTCGATCAGCGCATCTCAGCCGGCTTCGACGTGTTCGCCCGCCGGCAGGACGCCTACAACTATTCGATCTACAGCTCGACCTCGATCGGCGGCACGGTTCGCTTCGGCATTCCCGTTACCGACGAGCTGAGCCTCTCGCCGCGCTACTCGATCTATCAGACCACGATCTCGATCCCGAACTCGACGAGCAAGCCCTATAACGACTGTACGATTCCGACGGCGGTGACGCCCGGCTTCTCGCCCTTCTTCCCGGCGCCGGACTTTCCGAACCTGTTCTATAACTGTCAGTCGAACGGCGAAGCGTCGCTCGCGATCAAGGAGTCGCAGGGCACGATCGTGACTTCGCAGATCGGCTATGCGCTGAACTACAGCACGATCGACAACTTCCGTAACCCCCACAATGGCTGGCTCGTCAGCCTCAACCAGGATGCGGCGGGTCTCGGCGGCTATTCGCGCTATCTCCGCACAACGGGCGACGTCCGCTACTTCCACGAGATTCCCTATCTCGACGACGTGGTCGGCATCGCCCGCCTGCAGGGCGGCGATCTGCTGCCCTTCGGCGGCTACACTCCGCGCATTCAGGACAATTTCAACTTGGGTCCGAGCCTTGTTCGCGGCTTCGCCCCCGGCGGCATCGGTCCGCGCGACTCGAACATCTTCACGACCTATAATTCTCGCTACGGCAACTCTCTCGGAGGCTCCAACTATATTGGCGGCTCGCTCGAGGTGCAGTTCCCGCTGTGGGGCCTGCCGAAGGATCTGGGTCTGAGGGGCGCGCTCTTCGCCGACGCCGGCAGCCTGTGGAACTTCCAGGGCCGCACGAACTACAGCAACAATCTGCCGACCATTCCGGGCGTCACCTGTCTCGCCGCCTATACGCCGCAGGCGGGATTCGGCCAGGGCACCTGCGTCGTGCCGAACTCGAACGACTTCCGCTTGCGTTCGTCCGTCGGCGCCTCGGTGCTCTGGAATTCTCCGATGGGCCCGATCCGCTTCGACTATGCGGTCGTGACCTCCAAGGCGAGCACCGACATCACGCAGAACTTCCGCTTCACTGGCGGCACCAACTTCTGATAATCATCGCGACTCGCTGGGCCTGTGCGCTCGGCGAGTCTTTTTGTATCCAGCGTCTGGCGACCGGCTCGCATGAGCGTAGCAGCCTTCTTTCACCTCTCCCGGCCCTACTCGGTGAGGGAGATCGCCGAACTGACCGGGGCCGTCATCCAAGAGACGTCCCCGACATCGGAAACGTCCCCCGTCATCACCGGCGTCGCGCCCCTCGCCGCAGGCCATAGCGGCAATCTCTGCTTTTTCATCTCGCCACGCTATGTCGACGCGCTCGCGTCCTGCCGCGCCACCGCCTGCTTCATTCGTCCCCGCCATGCGCATCTCCTGCCCGAGCGGATCATCGGCTTGCTGGCCGACGACCCCCAGCGCGCCATGGCGGTCGCAGCCGCCGCGCTGTTTCCGCAAGCCTTGCGGCCGGAATCGCTTTTCGGCGCGAGCGGCGTGTCTCCCGGCGCGGTCGTGCACCCCGAAGCGCGACTGGAGCCGGGCGTGGTCATCGATCCGGGGGCGTTCGTCGGTCCGGGCGCCGAGATCGGCTCCGGCACAACTATCGGTCCGCACGCCGTCATCGGCCCCCATGTGCGAATTGGCCGCGATTGCGCCATTGGCGCGCAGGCGAGCGTGATCTGCTCGCTCATCGGGGACCGGGTCATCATCCACCCGGGCGCGCGGCTCGGCCAGGACGGCTTCGGATTCGCGAAGGGCGAGAAGGGCTGGCTCAAGACCCCGCAGCTTGGCCGCGTCATCGTCCAGGACGACGTCGAGATCGGCGCCAACGCCACCATCGATCGCGGTGCGACGCGCGACACGATTATCGGAGAAGGCACGAAAATCGATAATCTTGTGCAGATCGGGCATAATGTGGTCATCGGCCGTTTCTGCGCCATCGTCGCGCAGACCGGCGTCGCGGGCTCATGCGTGATCGGAGATTATGTCGCGCTCGGCGGCCAGTCGGCGGTGGCCGGCCATCTGACGATCGGAGACGGCGCCGCGATCGCGGCCAAGTCAGGCGTGATGCGCGACGTGCCGCCCGGCGGCCGCTATGGCGGGTCGCCGGCGCGCCCGCTGCGACGTTTTCTCCGGGCGGCGGCGGCGTTGGACAAGATGGCGCGGCGCGACAAGCCCGACGCGGCAATATAAAAGACCCCCAAGGGGGCGCGGCAGACGCCCGATTCAAGAAGGGGGAGACAATGTCTGGAACGGAAGCCGACGCGACGCTGGAAAGCGTGGATATCCTTGGAATCTTGCGCGCCCTGCCGCATCGCTACCCATTTCTGCTCGTCGATCGCATCACGAACATTCGGGGAGACGAGTTCGGCGTCGGCATCAAGAACGTGACGATCAACGAGCCGCAGTTCATGGGTCATTTCCCCGAACGGCCGGTCATGCCGGGCGTGCTGCTCGTCGAAGCCATGGCCCAGACGGCCGGCGTGATGGTGATGCGCGCGCAGGGACAGTCGGAGCGTCCGAAGCTTGTCTATTTCATGACGATCGACGGGGCCAAGTTCCGCAAGCCCGTCACGCCCGGCGACCGCGTGGAATTCCACATGACGAAGACCGCGCAGAAACGGAATATCTGGTGGTATCACGGGAAGGCCATGGTCGACGGCGCGCTTGTCTGCGAGGCGCAGATCAGCGCGATGATGGGGGCCTGAGGCCCGACGCCGCGCGGTCGCGACGATGCAGACGAAAGTTCATCCGACAGCGATCGTCGAAACCGGTGCGCGTCTACATGACGGCGTGGCCATTGGCCCGTTTTGCCATATCGGCGCCGGGGTCGAGATCGGAGCCGGTTCCGTGCTCCATTCTCATGTCGTCGTCGCCGGCCGCGCCACGATCGGCGGCCGCGCGCGGATCTTCCCTTTCGTCTCGGTGGGCGCGCCGTCTCAGGACCTGAAAGCGGCGCTCGCCGAAGGCGCCGTCGCGATTGGCGACGACTGCGTCATCCGCGAGGGCGTCACCATCAATTCCGGCGTGGGCGCCGGCACGCGCGTGGGCGCCGGTTGCGCCTTTCTCGCTTATTCGCATGTCGCGCATGATTGCCGTCTCGGCGATGGCGTCATTCTCGCCAATCAGGTCCTGCTGGGGGGGCATGTCGAGATCGGCGATCACGTCGCCATTGGCGGCGCGACGGCAGTGCATCAGAACGTTCGCATCGGCGCCCACGCCTTTATCGGCGGCCTGGCGGGCGTCGAAGGCGACGTCATTCCTTTCGGTCTCGCGGGGGGCAATCGCGCGCATCTCTTCGGGATCAATGTCGTGGGGCTGCAGCGGCGCGGTTTTTCGCCCGAGCGCATTTCCCGTCTGCGCGAAGCCTATCGCCGGCTTTTCGCTGGCGCGAGCGGCCGAGCCCTCAGCGAGCGCGTCGACGAAGTCGCGACCGTCCACGGTGACGACGCGGATGTCGCCGAGATCGTCGCCTTTCTGCGCGCGATGAAAAAGCGCTCCCTTTGCGCGCCCCGCGTCCGCGGCGAAGCGACGTGACGGCGCCGCGCATTTTTCTCGTCGCCGGGGAAGCGTCCGGAGACGCATTGGGCGCGTCGCTCATGCGCGCCCTGCGTGACGCGCATGGAGACGCGGTCTTTTCGGGCGTCGGCGGAAAGCAGATGGCGCGGGAAGGTCTCGCCTCGCTTTTCCCAATGACGGATATCGCTGTGATGGGCCTGGCGCCCGTCGTCGCCCGCCTGCCGACTTTGCTCGCGCGCATCGATGAGACAGCGCGCGCCGCGATCGCTGCGAGGCCCGACTGCCTCGTCATCGTCGATGCCCCGGACTTCACGCATCGCGTTGCGCGCAGAGTGCGCCGGGCGCTCCCGTCTCTGCCGATCGTGGATTATGTGAGCCCGACCGTCTGGGCGTGGAGGCCTGGCCGCGCAAGGAAAATGCGCCCCTATGTCGATTGCGTGCTCGCGCTGTTGCCTTTCGAGCCGGAAGCCCATGCCCGGCTCGGCGGGCCGCGCTGCGTCTATGTCGGTCATCCGCTCGTTGAACGCCTGGACGAACTGACGCCTTGCGCGCGCCTGGAACGACATCCGCTGCTGCTTGTCCTTCCCGGCTCCCGCCTCGCGGAGATCGAGCGGATGACGCCGCTTTACGGCGAGACGCTCTCGCTTCTCCTGCGCGACCATCCGCGCCTGGACGTCGCCATTCCCGTCGCGCCGCATATGGAGACGCCGCTGCGTCGCGCGTTGCAAGGCTGGCCGATCGCGCCGCGCCTGCTCATGCAGCCGGAAAAGTTCGACGCCTTTCGACGGGCCCGGGCGGCGCTCGTCACCTCGGGCGTCGCGACCCTGGAGCTCGCGCTCGCCGATACGCCCATGGCCGTCGCCTACAAGGTTTCGCGTCTTGAAGCCTGGTTGCGGTTTCTCGTCAATGTTCACTCCATCGTCCTGCCCAATCTCGTGATCGGGGAGAACGCGGTTCCCGAATTCCTGCAGGAGCAGGCGACGGCGCAGGCCCTCGCCGGCGCGCTCGCGCCGCTCCTCGCGGACGATCCGGCGCGCGAGGCGCAGCGAGCGGCGTTCGGCCGCGTGCGCGAGCGCCTTGTCGCTGCGGGCCGCAATCCGAGCGCGCGCGCGGCCGGGATCGTTTTGGATTATGCGCGACACGGACGAGTCTAGCGACGTGCGCCCGGGCACATCCGAGCCGGGGCTTTTCCGCTTGTATCTTTTTGCGCCGCAACCATAATCGGCGCGAATTCCCTGACGCGGCCGCAAACTCGCGCCGCGCACATGCGAAAGGGCGACCCTTGTCCGAGATCGCGCGGAAGCTTTATCTCACGCGAAAATCCGTCGTCGCGATCATCGCCGCGCATAACGCGGAGAATGACCGAGACGGGCTGAAGCGCGCGCTCGGTTGGGCGTCGCTGATGGCGCTGGGCATTGGCGGCATCATCGGCGCGGGCATTTTCGTGCTCACCGGCACGGCCGCCGCCAATTATGCGGGGCCGGGCGTGATGATCTCCTTCGTCCTGTCCGGTCTCGCCTGCGCCTTCGTGGCGCTCTGCTATGCGGAGCTCGCAGCGCTCATCCCGGTCTCGGGAAGCGCGTACACATATACCTATGTCACCCTCGGCGAGATCTTCGCCTGGATCATCGGCTGGAATCTCGTGCTGGAATACGCCGCCGGCGCCGCGACCGTCGCGGTCGGCTGGGCGGGCTACTTCAATCGCGTGATGCAGGGTTTGGGGATACATATTCCTCCGGCGTTCACCAGCGCTTATCTCGCCACGCCTGACGGCTTCTTCAACGCGCCGGCGGCCGGCGTCGTGCTTCTGTTGACCCTGCTGCTCGTCCGCGGAACGAGCGAGTCGACCCGGTTCAACAATGTCATCGTCGCCTTGAAGGTCACCGTCGTGCTGATGGTGATCGCCTTCGGCGCGGCGCATGTGAACGTCGCGAACTGGTCGCCGCTCGTTCCGGAGAATGCGGGCGAATTTGGCGTCTTCGGTTGGAGCGGCGTGGCGCGCGGGGCGTCCGTCGTCTTCTTCGCCTATGTCGGTTTCGACTCCGTTTCGACGGCGGCGCAGGAAGCGCATACGCCGCAGCGCGACGTCCCCATCGGCATTGTCGGCTCGCTGATCATCTGCACCATTCTCTACGTCGCTGTCGCGGCGGTCGCGACGGGCGTCGTAAACTACAAGGAGCTGGGCGTGCCGGACCCTATGGCGCTGGTCTCGGATCGCACGGGCGTGTCCTGGCTCGCCTGGGTGGTGAAGCTCGGCGCGCTCGCGGGCCTGACGACGGCCATTCTCGCGCTGCTCTACGGCCAAACCCGCGTCTTCTTCACCATGGCGCATGACGGGCTGCTGCCGCCGGTCTTCGCCAGGCTGCATGACCGCTATCGCACGCCGGCGGTGAGCCAGATTCTGGTCGGCGTCGTCGTCGCGCTCGCCGCCGGCCTGCTGCCCATCGACATTCTCGGCGAGATGGTGAGCATCGGCACGCTGGCGGCTTTCGCGCTTGTCTGCATCGCCGTCATTCATCTGCGGAATTCGCATCCAGAGCTGCACCGGCCCTTCCGCGCGCCCGGCATTCCGGTGATGCCGATCCTCGGTATTCTGTCCTGCCTGGCGCTGATGGTCGCTCTGCCCCTCGACACCTGGCTACGGCTCCTTATCTGGACCGGCATTGGCCTCGCCATCTACATTTTCTACGGGATCAATCACGCGAGGCGCTGATACGGAGCGCGTCCTGCGGAAAATCGGGCGCCGGTTTTTCGCGTAAAGCGCGCTCGGAATCCACGAGAGCTTAGACGGCTGCTGCAAAGCGAGAAGTTCGATCCCGAAGGGGATTATGTTCGCCGCTACGCGCCCGAGCTTTCCAGGCTCGATGTGGAATGCACGCACCGTCCCCGGGAGGCTCCGGCCGACGCGTTGCGCGCGGCCGGGATCGCGCTCGCCAAGAGCTGTCCTCGCCCCATCGTCAACCCTGCGAGCGCCCGCACGCGTGCGCTCGCAGGGTTTGAGACGATGCGAGGAGAGGCGTCGAATCGAGTGGTCCTAACCGAACTAGAACCGCTTGGGTTATGCGTATTTAGTCTAGTAGCCGCGACCGCCATAGCCGCCATGGTCGCCGCCATAGCCGCCATGGTCGCCTCTGCAGGCGATGCGATAGCCTCTGCGCTGCATTTCACGGCAAGAAAGGCGATCGTCGCCGCGCCCCCACCGGTCGCCTCGACCTCCGTAGCCGTCATGCCCCCACCGGTCTCGGCCGCCATAACCGTCGTGACCCCAGCGGTCGCCGCCGCGACGGCCGTAACCGTCATCGCTGCGACCGTGTCGTTCCCTGTCCCGACCGCCATAGCCGCCGCCATCCGATCCCCAGCGATCGCCGCCGCGACTGGAAGCGCCGCCGCCCCATTTATCGCCGCCGTTCTTTTGGCTGCCGCCGCCGTAGCCGCCTTTTTCGTCCCAATTGGAAGAGCCGCTTTTCCCGCTTTGCGAAGCGCCGGGAGTCGGCGTGCCGCCATATCCGCCGCCCCATTCCGCAGTGGCGGGCGCCGCCAAAGCGAGAGCCAGTGCGCCGGAGAGAGCCGTCGCCATCGTCAAATTGCGCAGCATCGGTTTGCTCCTTCAAAACGCCCCCGCCAACTTCGATTCCGTGTCACTTGGGACGAGGGGCTGCGCGGGCAACATGAATGGGAGAAAAAGCCAAGAGCGCTCGGAGAGGAGGCCGGTCCCGCCGCCCGCGGCGTTATGCTTTGCGTTAATCGGTTTCCGCCGCGCGTTCGGGGCTGGTTTCCGCGAGCATATCTGCGCCGCGTCGCTCCTGCTCGCGCCAGACCCACCAGGCGAGGATGGCGACGGGAACGCCCATCAGCGAAGTAGCGACGAAAAAGGCGGGAAAGCCGGTGTGTTTGATGATGAAGCCCGAAGCGCCGGCAAGCACGCTGCCGGGCAGGGCGCAGAGCGAGGTGAGCAGCGCGTATTGGCTCGTCGCGAACTCCGTCGAAACCAGCGACGACATGTAGATGATGAGCACCACCTGCGCGAAGGCGTAGGCGAATCCGTCGACGCCGACCGCGAGCGCGAAATCGGTGAAGTCATGGCCGTGCGCCGCGAGCCAGGCGAGCGACAGATGCGAGGCCGAGCCCGCGATCGTGCCGATCAGCAGGCTTCTCATCATTCCGAGTTTCTTCACGACGATGCCGGCGAGCAGGGTGCCGCCGAGCGCGATCCAGAAACCGAAAACTTTGGTGACGGTCGCGATGTCGGCCTCGGAGAAACGCAGGCTCTTGAAGAGCGGCATGGCCATGGCGCCCGAAACATAGCCCGGCATGCGGAAGCCCGCGACGAGGACAAGAATGGCGAGCGCCATCGGCCCGAGGCGGCGCCAAAGCTCCTTGATCGGCTCGGTGACGGTGAAGAGAAAATCCGGACGCTCGCGATGCGGCTCGAAATCGGAGGGCGGCTCCGGCGCGACGAGGGCGGCCGTCAGTCCGAAAAGCATGATTCCCGCCATGCAGAGATAGGCGGCGCGCCAGCCGTAGAAGTTTGCGATGTAGAGGGCGCCCGCGCCCGCCGCGAGCGTCCCTACGCGATAGCCCATCTCGGCGACCGAGGTCAGGAAGGCGAGCTTTTCCTTCGGCGCGACGGTGATGCGCCAGCCGTCGACGGTGATGTCCTGCGTCGCGCCGGCGATTCCGAGCGCGAAGGAAAAGAGCACCGTCCAGGCGAGCCAGTTGGCGGGGTCGCCATAAGCGACGCCGATCAATGCGAGGATCGTGGCGATCTGCGAGACGACGATCCAGCCGCGCCGCCGCCCGAGGAGCTTTGCGAAAAACGGCGCGTCATATTCGTCGAGGAACGGCGCCCAGACCCATTTGAATTTGTAGGCCAGCGTCATCTCGCTCAGGAGACCGATGGTCTCGATCGGCACCTTGGCGTCGTAGAGCCAGGCCGACTGCGTGCTGTAGACCAGGAGAAAAGGCAGGCCGGTGGAAAAGCCGAGCACGATGGCGGCGCCGATGCGGCGCGGGTCGCTCTTCAAATGGGTCAGGAAGGCGGTCTTGTCGGAGGGCGCGGCGATGTCGTGCAAGGCAGCCTCTTCGGTCACGGCGGGGGCGGCGCCGTCGTTGCGCCAGCGTAAATTATGCCGGAAACGGATAACAGCCTCACGTCGGCGCGTTTTACTTGTCCAGGGGACCGTTCAAGATCCAGCGATGGCCGAAGGGGTCCTTGAGGCTGGCGTAACGCGTGCCCCAAAAGGAGTTCATGGGCTGCGTTTCGATCTTGGCGCCGAGCTTGGCCGCGCGGGCGCAGATCTCGTCCACTTCCTTGCCGGTGTCGTATTCGAGGCTGATCGAGACCGTCGCATTGTCGCCCGGCATGGGCACGCGGGTCTGGCCGAATTCCGGGAAGAAGTCGGCCAGCATCACGGAACCGCCATTAATCAGCAATTCGCAGTGGGCGATGCGCAGGCCGTCGACGGAGGGCATGATCGCGCGCTGCTTGGCGTCGAAGGCGCCCGTATAGAAGGCGATTGCCGCGGCGGCCGGACTGACGGTCAAATAAGGCGCAACCCTCGGTCGTGTCATCCGGTCTCCTCCGGCGTAGCGGCGAGCGCGTCGCCCCACGCCTTCCTGCGATTCCCTTCATAGCGGGCCTTGTCGCGCTTTGGCAGGAAAATTTCGCGGGTTCCGCGCGTTTCGCAAAGCTTTAGCGTAAGGCCCGCCTTTGAGCGCCGCACCGGGGCGAGAATGCGCGCGGCCGCCCCCGTCCCGGCCGGCGCCGCGACGAGATAGGAAAACTTCTCGTCCTCGAAAGGCGCGTCGGCTCCTTTGAGTAATTTATGTTCCCGGGACCGGGGAAGGCGCGCCGCGAAATGGCACCAGTCGGGCGGCGCGAGCGGGCAGGGGCCCGCATGGGGGCAGGGAGCGAGGATCGCCGCGCCTTTTTCGACCAGCCGGCCGCGCAGGCGCATCAGCCGCTCATGGTCGCGCGGCGTGCCGGGTTCGACAATGACGAGCGCGCGGCCGGTGCGCGCCCAGAGGGCGTCAGCGAGCGGAAGGAGATCGGCTTCCGCAAGTTCCGTAAGGGCGTAAGCGAGGATGACGAGGTCGGCCTTTGCGACGGAATCGGGAAGCTGCGTGATGTCCGCCGTCGTGATCGTCGCGCCCGCGAGGGAGGCTGCGCCGCTCTCGGCGGCGAGCGCCGCCGCAAGCGTCAGAAAGGCGCGGCTGCGGTCGACCATCTCGACGGGGCCGATCTCCGCCCAGACGGCGGTCGCGGCATAGGCGCCGGCGCCCAGGCCACATCCGACGTCCAGCAGGGTTTTCGGCGAGAAACCAGGTTGTTCCCGCGCAATCCGCGCCAGCGCGTCGGCGACGGCGGCATAGGTCGCCGGCATGCGGGTGAGCGCATAGGCGAGGGCGTCGGTCTCGTCGCGGATCGCTTCGGTCGTGGGCTTGCGGGCTCGATAGCTCGCCGAGAGGCGATGCGCGCTGTCGGTCAGCGCCTTGCGCGGGCGTCGCTCGAGCTGGGCCGCGATCGCGGCGGACAGGCCCGGGGGAAGGGCGGTCAATGGGGCCTCGCGGCGGGGCGGGTGCGCGAACTCTCTTCCATGACGCTTGCGTTACGGTTAGAAGACCCTCAATTCAAGGGGCTTCACCTTTCCCCAAGGGGAGAGGTCGAGCGAAGCGAGGGGATGGGCCGCGGAAGCGGCGAGAGGAACGACCATGTCCAATTCGACCGGGCCGCGCACGCTGTACGACAAGATCTGGGACGACCATGTCGTCGACCGCCAGGATGACGGCGCCTGCCTGCTGTATATCGACCGCCACCTCATCCACGAAGTGACGAGCCCGCAGGCGTTCGAGGGCCTGCGCATGTCCGGCCGCAAGGTGCGCGCGCCGCAAAAGACGCTCGCGGTCGTCGACCACAACGTGCCGACCACCGACCGCTCGCTCCCCATCGAGGATCCGGAGAGCAAGGCGCAAGTCGAGCAGCTCGCGGTGAACGCCAGGGAATTCGGCGTCGAATATTACAACGAACACGACAAGCGTCAGGGCGTCGTGCACATTGTCGGCCCGGAGCAGGGCTTCACGCTGCCCGGCATGACGATCGTCTGCGGCGACAGCCACACCTCCACGCATGGCGCATTCGGCGCGCTGGCGCATGGCATCGGCACGTCGGAGGTCGAGCACGTCCTCGCAACGCAGACGCTGATCCAGAAGAAGGCCAGGAACATGCTGGTGCAGGTCGACGGCAAGCTCGCTGACGGCGCCACCGCCAAGGACATCATCCTCGCCATCATTGGCGAGATCGGCACGGCGGGCGGCACCGGCTATGTGATCGAATATGCGGGCGAAGCGATCCGCGACCTGTCGATGGAAGGCCGCATGACGGTCTGCAACATGTCGATCGAGGGCGGCGCCCGCGCCGGCCTCATCGCGCCCGACGAAAAGACTTTCGCCTATCTGGAGGATCGTCCCAAGGGTCCAAAGGGCGAGGCGTTTGAGATGGCGCGCAAATATTGGGAGACGCTCTACACCGACGCGGGCGCCCATTTCGACAAGGTCGTGAGGATCGACGCGAGCAAAATCGCCCCGACCGTCACCTGGGGAACTTCGCCCGAAGATGTCGTCGCCATCGACGGAACCGTGCCGACACCCGACTCCGCGAAGACGCCGCAGAAGCGCGCGGCCATCGAGCGCGCGCTGGCCTATATGGGGCTCAAGGGCGGCGAGAAAGTCTCTGACATCGCGATCGACCGCGTCTTCATCGGTTCCTGCACCAATGGCCGGATCGAGGATCTCCGGGCCGCCGCCAAGATGGTCGAAGGCAAGAAGGTCGACGCGCATGTCAACGCGATGGTCGTGCCGGGTTCGGGCCTCGTAAAGGCGCAGGCCGAAGCGGAGGGGCTCGATAAAATCTTCAAGGACGCCGGCTTCGAATGGCGCGAGCCGGGCTGCTCCATGTGCCTCGCCATGAATCCGGACCGCCTGGCGCCGGGTGAGCGCTGCGCCTCGACCTCGAACCGCAATTTCGAAGGCCGTCAGGGCTTCAAGGGCCGCACCCATCTCGTCTCGCCCGCCATGGCGGCGGCGGCGGCGATCGCAGGGCGCTTCATCGACATTCGCGACTGGAAGTAAGCGCCGCGCCAGGACGAATTTGAAAGGGGGATCGCCTGGCGGTCCCCCTTTTTACTGGCCGAGGCGCCTGTTTCCTTCTCTTGTGCATTCGGCGACGGCGCCGTTTGAATTGTCGCCTCCCCAACGGGCGTTCCGGCTAAAATGCCGCGGCCGCCGGGCCGTCGTCCGGCTCCCGGCCGAACTGGCGCATGGAAAAATGGCTGACGGATCATCATTCGACTGGGCGCGGATAAGCGCCCCTACGCTTGTGGAACTCGAGGCGCTCGCCGACGCGGCTTTCGCCGCGCTGCCTGCATCGTTCCGACGTCTGTGCAAGGGGGTCGTGTTTCACGTCGAGGACTTCCCGGACGAGGAGACGCTCGACGAGATGGGGTGCGAAACCGAATTCGATCTTCTTGGCCTTTTTCGCGGTCGCGGCCTCACCGAGAGCGAGCATCTTTCCGAGACAGGCGCAGAGCCGAACATGGTCTGGCTTTATCGGCGACCCATCCTCGACTTCTGGGCCGAGAGCGACGACACGCTCGGCGACATCATCACCCATGTGCTCGTGCATGAAATTGGCCATCATTTTGGCCTCTCGGACGCCGATATGGAGGAGATCGAGCGCAATTCCGGCGCGAGCGCGAGCGAGGCTCAGTGATAGACGAGCGCGCGAGATGACGCCGGCGCACGCACACATCGCTTCCGGCGCTCATTTTGGGGCGCCCGTCGGCACGCGGATCGTTTCACCCTTTGCGCAAGGCGCGTCCTAAGGCCGAGACTCAGCCAGCGAGCGCGAGGCGGACCTCTCTTTTGCACGCCCCGTCCTCCGCGGCGAGACGCTTCGAGATTTCAGCCGCCTCGATGGGGCGGCAGAAGCGGAAGCCCTGGAAGGAATGAACGCCGGCGATTCTCAAAAATTGCTCCTGTTCGGCGGTTTCGATCCCCTCGGCCGTGACATGCATGCCGAGCGCGCGGCCGATGCCCACGATGGCGTGAATAATGGCGGCGCTCGCCGCGCCCGTTTCGATTTTCGAGACGAAGATGCGATCGATCTTCAATTTGTCGAAAGGGAGAGACAAAAGATAATTCAGACTCGAATGGCCGGCGCCGAAATCGTCCAGGGCGAGGCGCACGCCCAGCTCTTGCAGCGACCGCATTTTTCCGCACGCGAGCTCCAGATCCGCGATCAGCAGGTTCTCGGTGAGTTCGAGCTCGAGCCGTGTCGGCTCCAATCCTGTCTCCGTGAGGATTTCACGGACGACCTTCGGGAAGCGCTCTGTCTCGAATTGCTGCGGCGACACGTTTACGGAGAGGATGACGTTCGGCCAGTTGCGCGCATCCCCGCAGGCCCGCCGCAGAACGAATTCGCCCAACGCGGCGATCAAGCCGGTTTCTTCGGCGATAGGGATGAAGACTGCGGGCGGAATGTCTCCCCGCGTCATATGGCGCCAACGGCAGAGCGCCTCGATGGCGACGGTCTGCTCGCGCTTCGCGTCCAGAATCGGCTGGTAAACAACGCGTAAATCGCCGGCCTTCAAGGCGCGGCGCAAATCCTTCGTCAGTTGTTCGCGTTCTCGCGTCTCCCGGTGCTTGGCGTTGAACATGACGGCGGCTCCAGGGCATGGATTTGATTGACAACATCACTGCGCCAAAAATCCAATGCAACTGAAATTTGTAACGAACGCATCGCAAGGCTTAACGGGCGATTAAGCGCTCCGCGAGTTGGGAGACGCCGAAAAGAACGCCCGTCAATCGCCTGGACACCGTAAATGGGGGCTATTTTGATGTTGCGCGCGCCGCTCGTGGACGACGAGATGCGGCCCCCCGGGCAAGAGGAATCGTCGGTCAAGGCGGGCTGACGGATCTTTTGAAAAATCGCCGGCCGGTGATCAGCGTGACGCCGGCGCGGGCAATGGGGGCGGCGGGGGAGGCGGAGGCGGGAACGGCCCATTGGGGCCCGGTTCGGCCTGCTCTTCGGGATAAAGCTTCAATTTCGCGGTTCGTTGCCCGCTCTTCAGAATGATCTCCACTCCCTCGATCGTCGCCAACGTCCAGGAGTCGACCGTATCGCCAACCTTCTTCCAGGCGCCGTCCGGAGTATCCAGGGAGACGATGAAGGCCTGGCCTTTCTTCTTGTCTTTCACGATGGCGCCGACGGTGATTCCGCTTGGCGCCGCCGAGACCGGACCCATGTCAGCTTCGGCCGCCGGCTTCGTGGTTTTGGGCGAGGGCCTGCGGGTCTTCGTGAAAATCGGACGCGACAGAGTCTCCACATCCGCCGAGGGGGGCTTGGGCGGATCGAGATCGACGACCGCGAGCGTCGGCGGGGTCCAGTCCGGCGCATTCACGCCGGCGTCCGAGTCGATAGGGCCGAGGATCGCATAGGCGGCGAACAGCGCGGACCCGAGCGTCGTGAGGCCGAGAAACGCCAGGATCATGCCGGCGAGAGGCGAGAGATGCGCCTGCTGCAGGGGCGTCGCGAGCCGCCGCGCCAGGTCATGGGCCTGGCTTGCGGCGCCGGCGATCCGCTCCTTGACGTCGCGGCGGCTCATTGGCGTCCCTTCTGCGGCGCACCGCCGAAGACGTCGAACTGCGCTTCGATGTCGGGATCGCCCTGCGTCGCCGGGGCGCCGCCCCAGAACATCGCCTGACTGCGCATCATCGCGGCGGTGATGATCATCAGGGGCGGGGCGCCTTCGAGCGCGCGCGCCAGCGCATGGACGTTTTCATAGCTGCCCGACACGTCGATGCGGGCGCCGACGAGCGTCACGCCCTGAAACGGCTTTACCGGCAGCATCTGTATCGACCGGACGGTCACTTGCGCGGCTTCCGCGATGGATTTCAGCCGCGCCTGCAGATTGGCGTTAATGACGCCGTCGCTGTCGCCGTCGAGGAGTTCTCCGCGTCCATTGATGTCGGCCACCTGCCGCGCATATTCCTGGATCTGCTCTTCGTGCGAAGCGACCGCTTCATAGCGGGCGAGGGTCTGCCGCCGTTGCGCGATCGCCTCCGCGCCGTCGGCGATCATGCGCCGCGCCGGCTCGATGAAGATCAGGTAGAAAAGCGCGAGCGCGAGGAGATTGACGCCTATGAAAATTGCGCGTCTTCCGGCGGGCGCGTCCGCGATGGCCTTCAGGTTCATTTGCTTGCCGACTTTCTCTGTTCGAGCTTGGTCTGCAGCGAAAAGCCTTCGCGCTTCTCGCGCGGATCGGGCGTGATCGGGGCCGTCAGTCCGGCGTCGGCGAAGAGCGGAGATTTGTTGAAAAGCGCGGGAAGGCCGACCGCCGAGTCGGCGAACCCGACGAGATCCACCGCCTTTTCGTTCGGCTTGGGCTCGGAAAGACGAAAATCGGTCAGGAAGGCGCCGTCCGGCAGGATATGCGCAGTCTCTTCCCAGAGATCCGCGAAAAGCGGCCCGTCGCGGCGGGCGTTGCGCAGCACCGAGAGCAGGCGGCTCTCCGAAGAGGCGCGATCCACGACCTGGCGCACGCGCGTGGCGCGCGCGGAGGCTTCCTGGATCCTGGCGTCCAGTTCCTCATTCAGAGCCGACTGGCGCCAGAGGGTCGCGCCCACGCCGATCGCGCCGAAGAGCGCAGTCGCAGCGCAAAGGCCGAGCCCAATGTAACGAAATTTGTGGGAGATCTCCGTGGCGCGCTCAAGCGTGATCACTGGCGCCGGATTGGCTGTGTCCTTCAATCCGGTGGGGCGGATGAAGGAGACGTCGGAAATGTCGACGCCCGCATTGGCGATGGCGCTCTCGACAAAGTCGCGACGCAGGATCCACAGGCTCACCCGCAGCTTGTCGGGCGAAGTCGGATGTTTTTCGGTCGTTTGGCCGTAGACGACGTCGGCGAGGCGGAAGGGCGTCTTGCGCTCGATGTCGGCCGCGAGAAGCCTGGGCAGGTTGTTCAGCGCGGCCGCAGGAATGTCAAAGCGACGAACGAAAAAGGCGGAGCCGTCGATTTCGAGCCCGAGCCTTGCCGCGTGACGTGCGACGCCCCGGCGGGCGAGCGCCTCTTCGAGCGAGGCGGCCGCGATTTCGTCGGCGCCGAGACTCCACAATGGCGTGCGGCGTTGATCCACGCACCAAAGCTCGCGGTCGCCCGCGCGCAGGATCAGTTGCCTGTCTCCGCGATCGGTGAGCCAGGTTACGGTCTCGGGCGGGAAGAGGCGGAAGAACTCGCGGCGATACCAGACGAAGAGCCGCTTGGCCGCGTTTCTCAGCGAGCCTTCGATGACATCCCGCGTCCAGAACTCGCTCGACAAGGACAGGCGACTCCGTACGAACTAGAGTAGACGCGGCAGGGCGCGCCATCGAGAAAGTCGGGGGACCATAACCGCCGCCTCTGGCGCTGGCAATGCGACGCGCCGGCGTCCCTCTACTCGAAGAAAGGCGCCGCTTTGAGCCTGGCGCGGCGCTGTTCCGGCGTCTCGGCGGGAGCGGAGTCGTGCGTCGCGCCTTCGATCGCGCCCAGCGCCGAGGCCGTGAACGTGGTCACGCTCCCGACCGGTTTGCGCTTTGAGAAAGGCTCGAACCGGTCAGCCGAAAGAATGCTCGGGTTTTCCTCAACCGCGCCAAGCTGCGCCGGATCGTCGCGGCGCGGCTGATAGGCGTGCGATACGGGGAAATAGGGAAAGAGCCGCGCCCGCGTGTCGATGGCGAGCGTCGGCGCCGCTTCGGCGCCTCTCGCGGAGGCGACCATCTCCACCCCAAGGGCCATGGGCGTGTAGGAGGCCGCGTCGTCGGCGGGGGCGTAGGCCATGGCGTCCTCCCCCTGCGGTTCCGGCCGGATGATTTCGCAGAGCCGGAATTTGAGGCGGCATTCCGCCGCCGAGGCGAAGCGGGGCGCGATATCGCGAAGCTGCAACCGCGCATTGGCGAAGGCCGCCGCGCATTCGCGCGGGCTGAAGGCGCCGGAGGCGGCGCAGGCCTCGCGCGTTGCGAAGAAATAGGTTTTTCCGGGCGCGGCGGCAGGCGCGGCTCCCGCCTCGCCCGCCAGCGCGAACAAGGCGATCATGATCGCCGCGCGGCGGCGCGCGCTCGGACGCGCAAGATTCTCGGCGGCGGACACTTCAGTGCTCGACATCGCGGTGAAGAATTACTCGACTCATTTTCAGGCTGATGATGCAATTGACGTATAAATGTGTCATTCCCACGTCGAAACCCACGCCGCTGAAAGGGCCTTGATGGAGGCGCAGACCGAGATTGCCCAGAGCGGCGCCGAGGCCGGCGGAGCGCCTTGGCCCGACGCCAACAGTCCCGCTTTCGCCGCCGCCTTCGGCGCGTTTCTTCTGCGCGAAAAGGCCATCGACGAACTCGCTCTCCAGCGCTCGCAGCGCGCCGCGGCGCAGAGCGGGGAGCGGTTCGATCACGTCCTGACAAAACTCGGTCTGGTCTCGGAAGCCGATCTCTGCGCCCATCTGGGCAAATTTCTGGAAATTCCGCAGCTCGAGCCGAGCGACGTTCCGATGGAGCCGCCGCTGCGGGGCGAGATCCCGGAGAAATTCATTCACGCCAACCGGCTGCTTCCGCTCTCGGTCGAGGGCGACAGACTTAAGCTCGGCGTCACGGACCCGCTCGATCTCGAACCCGTGCAGGCCTTGGCCTATTCGACCGGCTATCAGATCGAACTGCGCCTTGCGACGCCGGCCCAATTCGACAAGGCCTGGTCTTCGCTTTACGGCGCGCGGCAGGACGGCGTGTCGCTCGTCGACAGCGACTCCCGCGTCAACGACGCGAGCGAATTCGACCTGCAGCGCCTGCGCGACATTGCGAACGAGGCGCCGGTCGTGCGCCGCGTGAACCAGATCGTCGCGGACGCCATCGAGGCGCGGGCGTCGGATATCCATATCGAGCCGTCGCTGGAGGCGGTGCAGGTCCGCTACCGCATCGACGGCGCTCTCCGAACGGCGGAAGTTCTTCCGCCCGGCCTCAAGGCCGCCATCGCCTCGCGCATCAAGATCATGGCGCGGCTCGACATCGCCGAGCGCCGCCTGCCGCAGGACGGGCGCATCAAGCTCGCGATCCGCGGCGTCGACATCGATTTCCGCGTCTCGACCCTGCCGACGGCGCATGGCGAGAGCATCGTGCTGCGCATTCTCGACCGCAGCCAGATCGCGCTCGATTTCGACAAGCTCGGCTTCGAGCCGAAGACGACCGCGCAATTGCGCCATGTGATGCGCAATCCGAACGGCATCGTGCTCGTCACCGGCCCGACCGGCAGCGGCAAAACCACGACGCTGTATACGGCGCTCAAAGAGTTGACGACGCCCGACGTGAAAGTCTTCACTGTCGAAGACCCGATCGAATATCAGCTCGCGGGCGTCAATCAGGTTCAGGTGCAGCCGGCGATCGGGCTGGATTTTCCCAATACGCTGCGCGCCATTCTGCGCCAGGACCCCGACATCATCATGATCGGCGAAATTCGCGACGCGGAGACCGCGAAGATCGCCATTCAGGCGTCGCTCACGGGCCATCTGGTTTTCTCGACCCTGCATACGAACAGCGCCGCGGCGTCGATCACGCGTCTCATCGACATGGGCGTCGAGAACTACCTCATCGCCTCTACCGTGAAGGGGGTGCTCGCCCAGCGCCTCGTGCGCAGGCTTTGTCACAACTGCGCGGCCCCTCTGGAGACGCGCGTGCAGGTGCGCGCGCAATTTGCGGGAGAGGATTTCGCCAGGGGCCCCGACAAGCTTTCCTCGCCCAAAGGGTGCCCGCAATGCCGCGGCCTTGGCTATTCCGGTCGTTCGACGATCGCCGAGCTTCTCATCATGAACGACCGCATGCAGCGGCTCGTCTGCGAGAGCGCCCCCGACGCGCAGTTGGAAGCCGCCGCGCGTGAAAGCGGTATGACGACCATGTATCAGTGCGGCATGGCCAAGGCCTGGCGCGGCGAAACGACGATCGAGGAAGTCGCGCGCGTCACGCGGGTGGAATAGGGCCATGCCGACCTTCAAGTACCGCGCTTACAGCAATTCCGGCGATTTGCTCGAAGGCGAAATCGAAGCGCGCACGAGCGAGGAGGCGGAAGACGCCTTGTTTCGGCGCGGACTCACGCCTTTCGAAACGCGCGAGGCGAAACCCGCCGGGGCAGGGCGACTCGCGCAGATCTCCTTCGGCAAGCGCGGACTGAATGCGGCGCAGGTCGCCTCCTTCACCCGCGAATTCGCGACGCTGGAACAGGCCGACGTGCCGCTCGACCAGAGCCTGCGCATCCTCTCCGCGCAGGGCGCGACGCCGGCCATGCGCGAACTTGCGCAGGAAATTCTCGCGCGCATCGTCGACGGCGCCTCGTTGTCGGACGCGCTGACGCGGCGGCCGGACGTGTTCGGTCCCGAATATGTCAATGTCGTGCGCGAGGGCGAGACCGTGGGCAAGGTCGGCCCCGCGCTCGGCGATCTCGCGGACATGCTGGAGCGTCGGCTCGAATTGCGCGCGCGGATTCAGAGCGCGCTCATCTATCCGGCCTTGCTCATCACGCTCGCCATCATCTCGACGGGCGTCGTTCTCGGGACGCTGGTGCCGAGCATCGCTCCGATCTTCGCGGACAACGGCAAAGAGATGCCGTCCGGACTGCAATTCATTCTGAACATTCAGGCCAATGCCGGCGCGATCGGCATGGCGCTCGCCGCCATCGTCGGCGTCGTCGTCATCTTCTATAAAATGGCCCAGACGCGCCCGGCCTGGCAGATCGCCATCGCCCGGTTCTATTTGCGCATTCCCGTCATCGGCCCCCTGCTCGCGCAATTCGCTACGGCGCGTTTCTCGCGCACGCTGGGCTCCATGCTGAAGGCGGGCGTACCGTTGCTGCAGGGCCTCGAGAGCGCGCGTACGGCGGTCACCAATCATTTCCTCAACAATGAGCTCGCCGGCGTGATCGAGGCCGTGCGCGGCGGCGCGAGCCTGAGCGGCGCCATGGGCAGTGTCCCCCATATCCCGCCCGTCGCGATGCAGATGACGACGATCGGCGAGGAAACCGCGCAACTCGGCGACATGCTGTTGCGCGTCGCCGTGATGTTCGAGCGGGAAACGCAACGCTCGATCGAGCGGGCGATGGGAATGCTGACGCCAGCGCTCACCATTTTCATCGCCGCCGTCGTCGGCGGTCTGATCATGACGGTGATGGACGCGGTGCTCAGCATCAACGATCTCGCGGTGAAGTAATGCGGCGGATTCGCTTCCGGCAGCGCCGTCACGCGGGTTTCACCATGCTGGAATCGCTCGTCGTTCTCGCGCTCGTCGCGTTGCTCGCCGGCATGTCGGCGCAGCTTCTGCGGCCGCCGTCCGCGCGTCTGCGGCTGGAGAGCGCGACGCGGTCCTTCTGCGCGACCCTGCGCGCGACGCGCTCCCGCGCCATCGCCACCAATAGCGAGGCGTCGGTCGTCGTCGATCTGTTCAGCAAGACATACGCCTCGCCGGTCGGCGGCGTCGGGCAATTCCCCGCAGAAGCTTCGTTGACGCTCGACATCGCAAATACGCAGCATGTCTCCGAACGCGCCGGCGCCATTACCTTCTTTCCAGACGGCGCCTCTACCGGCGGCGATATGACGCTGCAAATCCCGGAGGCGCGCGCAACCGTCGCGGTGAACTGGCTGACAGGGGAGGCCTCATGCGCGCTCGCCTGAAGTCCCGGAAGGGTTTTTCTCTCATCGAGTCGCTCGCGGCTTTCGCCATCCTCGCTATGACGCTGGCGCAATTGCTCAACGGCGTAAGCGGCGGCGCGCGCAACGAGTCGCGCGCGGATTTCCTGTTCCGCGCCGCACGGCAGGGCGCGGCGCATCTCGAGGCGCTGGGCGTGGACGGTCCCCCGCCTTTCGGGGAGACGAGCGGCCGCTATCCCGATGGTCTCTACTGGTTCCTTTCCGTCACGCCGGGGCGCGCCGTCGCCAACGCCATGAGTCAAATGCCGGTGGCGACGAGCTTCCATGCGCGCCTGGAGATCAAGAAGCCTTCGGGCTACGGCGAGAGCTTCACGCTTTCCGCCGTGAAGATCAGAGCCGTCGAACCTCAGCAGCCTTTCGGCCAATGAGACGGCGCGCGCCCGACGGCTTCACATTGCTGGAGCTTTTGCTGGCGATCAGCCTTCTTTCGCTGATTACCGCCTCGATCATGGGCGGCATCCATCTTGGCGTGCGCGCCTGGGACACGACGCGCGCGAGCGAGTCTCTGGACGAAGTGGAAAGCGCCACGCGCGCGACGGCCGGCCTGATCGGGCGCGGTTACACCATCGCGACAGACCAGTTGCAGCAGCAGCGGCAGCAGCTTTCAGCGGAACCTCCGCCGCCGCCCCTGGCGGGTTCGGCGAACGCCGTGAGCTTCGTCGCGCTCAGCGAGGGCGGCGCGCAATGGGGCGGGCTCATTCTCACGGAGATCGGCATCGACAACGGACCGGAGGGCTCCGAGCTCGCCGTCTGGACGCGACCTTATCGACCGCGCGAAGGGCTCGTCGTCGAGCGCGGCGCGATGAAAAAGACGGTCGTGCTCAAGAACCTCGCCTATTTCGAACTTGCCTATTTCGGCGTCCAGCAGGCGCAGCAGGGCATTGTGCAGCAGCAGCGTCAGGCGCCGGCGTGGAGCCCGGCATGGGCGAGCCACGCCGGCCTGCCGGAACTCGTCGCGATCAAGATCGGCGCGAACCGCCTCGGGCAGGTGATCGAGGCCCAGGCCACTGTGGCGATAAGACAGCGATAGCGCCGTCGCGCTCTCCCTCGGCAAGAAGCGTCGGCTTATCCGGTTTCCAGCGGCCCGAAGACCCAGACAAGCCAAAAGCCGAGCGCCAGATGCGGGCCGAAGGGAATGGGTTGGCGGGCGCTGTCGTGTGTTCCCTGGCGCATGGCCAGAACGACCGAAAGCAGCGCGGACAGCACCCCATAGATAAGGCAACCGGGCAGGCCGGGAAAGCCGAGCCACAGGCCGGCGAGCGCAAAGAGCCTGGCGTCGCCCTGGCCGACGCCGGCCGCGCCCCGCAGGCTCTCGTAAGCGAGATCGACGAGCCGCAACGCGACATAGGCGGCGGCGGCCGCGGCGAGCCGGGCGGGAGCCTCCAGGGGAGCGTTTGCAAGCGCGACCGCGACGCCGCAAAGGCCGAGCGCAGCCAGCGGGCCGTCGGGGATGACGAAATAGCGCGCGTCGAAGAGCGCGATCAGGCAGAGGCCAACGAAGAGCAGAAGGCCCGGCGCAAGGAAATATCCGACCCTCGGCGCTTCTGCGAGGTGAGCGAGCAGAGAGAAAATCGCCGTCCACGCGGCGGGGGCGAGCGGGCGGCCATCGCCGCGCGCCAGGAGGATGTCGCGCGCAAGGGGCGCGAGAGCGCGCCGCCGGCGCCGGCATGCGGCGGCTGTTAAGGTTAACCGAAAGTTTGGGCGATCCGCATTTTTTACCATTTTTACCGTTTATCCTTCTCTTGCGGCCAGGGTTTGCCCCGATCTCGCCGCGTTTTTTTCGTGTTTTCTTCGTGCAAAGCCTGTTTCTGCATTTCCGGGGCGCGCGCCCCCGTCGTCGGGCCGCGCGGAAACGCCCTGCAAAGGATGCTCGGTTGCATTGTCGCCTCGTGGCGCAGGTTTCGTAAACGTGTTAAGCCGTCGCGTAGTCAGTACAGGCTTGCGTTCAAACTACAGGTTGAAATTTGCGTCTGGTCCTACGAGCATCTGCCCTGGCTTTGGCTGTCGCGAGCGTCGCAGGATGTGAGTCGCCGACCGCGGGCGGCGGACCGCCCATTGCTGAATGGAATTTTGAGCCGATGCCGCATTCGGCTCGGGGCGAAGGCGGGGGCGGCTCGCGATCCGAAGGGCTCCTGCGCCCGCGCACCGCGACGGGAAAGGCCATCGTCGCGACGGGCACAGGCAAGTTTATCGGCTCGGCGCGCGGTCGCGCGGCCTCTTCGGAGCCGGTGGGAGACGACGGCGTCACCCTCAACCTCGTCAACCTGCCCGTCCCCCAGGCGGCCAAGATCGTCATTGGCGACATCATGGGGGCGGACTTCGTCGTCGACCCGAAACTCGACGGCAAGGTGACGGTTCACACGGCCAGCCCCGTCCGCAAACGCGCCGCGCTTGATCTCTTCCAATCGGCGCTGCGCGTTTCCGGCGCCTCCGTCGTCAGGTCGGGGAGCATTTACAAGGTCGTTCCGACCGATCAGGCGGCGGTCTCGGGCGAGGCCATTTCCGGCGACCCTGCTTCGTCCGATGCGAGCGACGCGCTGGGCGAGGGCGCGCGAGTCGTCCAACTGCGCTATGTCTCCGCTTCGGAGATGAAGCGCGTGCTTGAGCCGATCGCGGCGCGCGGCAGCATCGTGCGCGCGGACGACGCGCGCAACACTTTGACGCTCTCGGGCACGCCGCAGGACGTCGCGACGCTCATGGACGCGGTCTCCATGTTCGACATCGACACGATGAAGGGCATGTCCTTCGCGCTCGTTCCGGTGCGCAGCGGCGACGCCGACATGCTCGCCGACGATCTCAAGAATGTCTTCGGCTCGGAGAAGGAAGGCCCGATGGGCGGCATGATCCGCTTCATTGGCAACAAGCGGCTTTCCGCCATTCTCGTCATTTCCTCCCAGCCCCAATATATCTCCCGCGCCCGCGCCTGGATCGACAAGCTGGACGCTCGAGCGGAGCATACGGAGAAGCAGTTCTTCACCTACCGCGTTCAGAACAGGCCGGCCAAGGAGATGATGGTCGTCCTGGCCTCGATCTTCGGCGCCAAGGGCCAGGCGGACGCCAGCGTGTCGCCGCGCTTCGGCCAGTCCTCCATGTCGTCGGGCGGCCTCAGCAGCGGCGGGCAAGGCTCGACGAGTCCGCTCGGCGCGCTGTCCGCTTCAGGGCCGACGGCGAGCGGCGGACTCGGGAGCAGCGGCGGCCTCGGATCCAGCAGCGGCCTTGGATCCAGCAGCGGTTTGGGCGGGGCTGGCGGCGCGGCGGGCGGCCTTGGGTCCAGCAGCGGCGGCATGGGCGCCGGATTTGGCGGCGGCGGCTTCGGCGGCTCGGGCGGGCCGAGCGGCGTCAGCGGGCTGGGCGTGCCGGGCGGACAGCAGAATGGCATGGGTCCGGGACCGACGCCGGCCGTCAGCCTCGACAACGACCGCTACAAGATCGGCGTGGACGACGCGAAGAACGCGCTGGTCGTCATGGCGACGCCAGAGGATTACCGGCGCATCCGTCAAGTCATCGAGGGTCTCGACGTCCTGCCCAACCAGATCTTCCTCGAAGCCACCATCGCCGAGGTGAGTCTCAACGACAATTTGCGCTTCGGCGTGCGCTGGTTCATGCAGAATCACTCCAATCTGTTCGGCTTTTCGAGCGGGCAGGGGCAAACGCCCGCCGCCAACGCCAAGATCGGTCCGCAGAATCTGCTCGGCGTCCCCACCGGCGCCGTCTTCCCGGGCTTCGCCTACGCCTTCAACTCGCTCAATCAGCAGGTGACGCTGAACGCCCTGAATTCCATCACCGACGTCAACATCATTTCGACCCCCTCGCTCACCGTGCTCGACAACCGCGAGGCGATGTTGCAGGTCGGCGACCAGATACCGGTGCAGACGCTCACGAGCGTTTCGGCGATCGGCAACACATTCAACTCGGTAAATTACACGAACACCGGCGTCATTTTGAAAATCACGCCGCATATCAGCGAAAGCGGCCGCGTCATGCTGGAACTCGAGCAGGAGGTGTCGAACGTCGACCCCAATACGCCTCCGGGCAGCACGACGCCGACGATTCAGCAACGCCGCGTGAAAACTCAGGTCGTCGTGAATGACAATGAATCGCTGATGCTGGGCGGCCTGGTGAAGGATCAGACCGGCCGCCAGAGCGCCCAGGTTCCCGTCGCCGGCGACGTGCCGATCCTGGGGAACATCTTTAAGGACAAGCAGGACGCGATCATCAAGAGCGAACTCGTCATCATGATTACGCCGCATGTCGTGCGATCCCTGAGCGAGGGACGCGAGATCACCGAGGAATATAAACGCAAGCTGCTCGACATCTCGACGCGCGCCATCGGGCGCCCGCACGACATCGAGCAGGCGACGCGGCGCACGCTATTCGATCCCTGGTCGAAGAGCCCCTGGCGCGCCGATCGCGATACGCGCTGACCGGTCAGCAGTCGGGCGCGCCGGCGCCATTTGTGGCGATCATGTCCTTGAGCTGGTCGGCATAATGCGACCGGCCGCGCCGCATCTCCTTGAAGACGAAGGGCTTGCCGTTGGTCTGTCGCATATCGAGGATGGCCTCCCTGACGACCGTCTGCCCGGTCGCGAGGAGGGCCTCGGCGTGGATGAGATAGGCCCCGGGATCGGCGATCTGCCTGAAATTCGCGGGAAAACGCAGGTCTTTGCGATTGACGCTGTTGGGGTAGGGCCGCGCCATCAGTTCTTGCACGTCCTGGGCCGGATAGCTCGCCAGCGCCGCGAAAAGCGCCGGAGGGGCCGTACGTGCGTCCACGCCGGGGCTGCGCGAGTGCACCGTGACGAACGGGATGAGGTCGCGAAACAGCGCCGGGTTCATGCCGCCCACCTGATCGAGCTCCATCACCGTCTCGAACAACCCCTCCTTCGGCCCCATCGGCTTGTCGGAGGCCGGCGGCGCCGTCCGAATCTGCGCGATCCCTCCGGCGGGCGCCGTTCGAAAGGCTTCTATCGCCCGGGCGAGCTGCTTCGCGGCGCCCTCCTCGAGCCCGAGCCCCACGAGCGCGGTCTGGATGAGTTCCGGCGCGGCGGCGTTGATATCTATCTTGCCGCCTTCTTCCTCCACCGAAAGCGCGACGGCGGCGCCGTCGAGGACGCAGAAATGCGGCGCGCCGTCATAGAGCTCGGGCTCCGCGGCGGACGCGGCGCCAATAGCCGGGTTGGCGTCCTTTTTTGACAGCAAAGTCAGGGTTGCGAGATTGATCGCGCTTTCAGCGATATAGCCGGCCTGCGTCGCGCTCGCGACATTGTGCGCCGTTTGCAGGCGCAGTCGGCCGTTGGTCATGAAGGCGACGACAAGAATGGCGATGAGCCCCGTTCCCCAAACCACGGCGAGCAGGGCGAAACCCGCGCGCTTTTTACTGGCGCGCGGGGAGGGCCGCTTCCCGCTTGCGGTCACTTGGACTGGGCGGTTCGCGATAGAGCGCCCGAGCCGCCTTCGCGGCCTTCCGGTCCCATCGAACCGACGTCATAGGGGCCGCTCTGGCCCGGGGCCCGGTAGAGATAAGGATGGCCCCATGGATCCTTCGGCACTCCCGCCGATTTCAGATAGGGTCCGCTCCAGGACGAAACTCCGGCCGGCCGCTGCACCAGCGCGTTGAGCCCTTCGTCCGTCGTCGGATAGCGGCCAGCGTCGAGGTAGAACAAGTCGAGCGCGCTGGCCAAATTCTCCATTTGAATCTGCGCGGTCTTCACCTTCGACTCCGAAAGGTAATTGAGCACGCGCGGGCCCACCAGGCCGACGATCGAGCCGATGATCGCGAGCACCACCAGCATTTCGACGAGCGTGAAGCCGGCGCGGCGGCGCTGCCCGCGCATGAGGCCCGCGCGTCTACCGGCGAGCGATCTGGATGAGCGTTCCGAACCCTTGTGCAGCATATTATCTCCCCGTCTGTGCGCGGATCCGCCTTGCTTGCAAAGCGATTGTCGTTTGTGGCCGGACGAAGGCGCCAGGCCTCTGTCAAAGCTCGATGTAAATGTCGCACCCATAGGTCGACGTCGGATTGCCGTAGGCGTCCTCAATCTTGTTCCAGCATTTCCCGACGCCGGCGATCATACGGTAGACGAACACTCCCTCCGCCAGGACGACGCGCTTCTCGGGCGCTTTTTGCCTGCCGAGATAATTGAAATATGACACTGCGATATCGTCGCCGCATCTGTACATTGTTCCGCGATCGAGCAGGAAGACGCTGCTGCGGTCCTTCGCCGCGCTGACGCAGTAGGAATAATGCGTCAGCGCCTCGGGCTTGATGCTGATCTGCGCCTGCGCGGGGGCGATCAAAAGCAACGCGGCGCCAAGCGCCACTCCAAGCGCAACTCTCGGAATCAACGCGTCAGTCCGCGCCATTTTAAACTCCAGCGATCCGGCGGAGCGAATGGAAACATCTGTACGGCTCTTTTACCCTCGGCGCAATCGTTTGGCGCGTCTGCACTATGGCAGGCAAGAAGGTTCCCGGTCTCGCGGCCGCGATCCGGCTTGAAGCGCGCGGCCGCCCTCCCGGCGCGCAAGTAGAAATGCTCGGGGAACGATGCTGCTTTGCACAATAAATCCGGTTTCGAATAGTTATAAAGACGCCGACGGAAAGGATCGCCCGCGTCAATAGGGCGCATTTTCTAAATTTCAACCGAAGGGGGTTTGACAGGGGCTCGACTATAGTCGAAATGGAAAGCTGCGGCAGAACAAAAACAAGCCGACTCAGGCGCTGCGGGGAACAAGTTGAGCGAGAATATGGAACTAGTTGCCGGGGCTCACGAGGTGAGCGGCCCGGATGCGAGAGCGCTGGCCCAGCGCATGGCGTCACTAAAGACCGAAGCGCGCGCGAAAGGCTATTTCGACGTGACGATTTGGGAGCAGGCGCTTCGCTGCGTCGAGCTCGTCGGCGTTCCCGCGCTCGCTTTCTATCTTCTGTCCCAGGGCGGCCTGGCGGCCTTCGCCGGCTTCGTCATCCTCGGACTTCACTATCCCCGCACCGCCTATCTGGGTCACGATCTCGCCCACAACCAATGGGGGCCGCGCGACGACGCGAAGCCGCGCTTCATGCTGCGCGCGGTGGCGCTGCTGCAGGGCTTTGGAGCGACGTGGTGGGTCGAAAAGCACGAATTGCATCATTCCTTCCCCAACGCCTGCCGCATGAGCGAGGGCGGCGTGCTCACGCCGATCGACGGCGACATCGATTCCGTGCCGTGGATCGTATGGGACAAGGCGCTGGTCGAATATAATTCCCTTGCGGCGGACGCGGGCTGGAAGAAGACGGCGTTCCTGGCCTTGCGGCGCGCGCAGGTGGCGCTCTTCTTTCCGTTGCTCTCGATCGCCCGCTTCAATTGGAGCTGGCAGAGCATCGAGACGGCGTTCCGCAGGGAAAAGACCGTGGAAGGCGTTCTCTGCGTCGCTCATTGGGTTCTCGGCCTCATGCTCGCTGGCATGCTGACGCCCGGCGCCGCCTGGACCGGCTGGCTCTGGTTCGTCTCTGCCCAGCTTCTCGGCGGCTTCATCCTCGCTTTCGTCTTCGTGCTCAACCACACGGGCATGGAGATTTACGACGCGACGGAAGCGAAAGGCTTCTACGACCGGCAGGCGCGTGCGACCCGCAACACGCCCAGCTCGCTCTTCTTCGACTGGCTCACCGGCGGACTCAACAGCCAGATCGAGCACCACATGTTCCCGACGATGGCGCGCAGCAATCTGTCGAAGATGCGCGCAGCCACACGCAAGGCGATGATCGAATGCGGCTACGCCTATGAAGAGCTGGGCAACCGGGAGGCCATGCAGGCCGTCCTCGGCGCGCTCAGCGCCGCCGCCAAGGCTTGACGGAGCCGCGGCGTCGCCCTTTCCTCGTTGAGGAAGGGCGACGCCGAGCGGCCGAGCAGCCAGACGCAAGCCAGCTCCCATTCTTACAAAAAACCCGGCGCTTAGATTTGGTTAAGCGTTGCCGTTGATCGACGGACTTTCGCCTTGCGGCAGCGTTGCCGTTAGTGTTCACTTTCTACAAATGAAAACAGTAAGTTCGTAAGAGGAAGCGTTCGCATTATGGAGAACAGGATTGTTTGTCTTTACCTTTCGCTGTCCTATTGCGCGATCCTCTGGGCGGCGTGCCAGCCGCAACCGGCTCACGAAGATGATTGCTGGCGGCTGAACGAAAGCGTCCGCATCTGCCAAAAAAAGGAGATGGCGGCGGCGGGGATGGGGGAGTGACGGCGCCGCCGCCGCGCTGCGCTTTGGCGGAATCGCCCGGACCGGACACGCCGTCGGATTCTAAAGGTTTAGAGCGCGCTTCAGGCGAGAACGGGCTCCCATTTCTGGCGGCGCGCTCTACTCGATTGAGGAAATCTTGATCGGCGCGTCAAGATCCGCATATGCGACCTTGATGCCGGCCTTTTCCACCGCCGTTACGTTTGGATACCAGGTCGACTCGTGGTCGAGCCCGCCATACTTATTGAAGACCATCACATATTTGGCTTTGAAATCCACTTCGCAGCGCAGGCCCTTGCCGGGATTGCCGATCGGCCGCAGCTTGCCGTCCCAATCGATGAAATAGCCCTGGAGCGTTTCGCCAGCCTCCGACATTGCGCGTTTCCTTCCCGACATGGCGCTTCTGGATGGAACGCATGCAAGCATGTCTTGGGCCAGTAGGGGCGAAATCCAGAGCAGGTCCAGCGCGTCGCTTTCCTTGAACGCGCGCTGACGATCCGTCAGTTCTGCGCTTCCTCGACCTGAATGGCGCATTCGCGCGTGAAGACTGCGCGCTTCTTTCCCGTCAGTTTCCGGACGGACGCGGCGTGATCGCAAAGCCGCGCAACGCCGGCGCTGGTGCACGTCGCCATGAAGCTGTCGAACGCTGGCCCCGAAAGGAACTGCTCCTGCGCCTCGGCGGCGCAGGCCGCGGCCGGGCTCATCGGGCGCTCGAATGCGGGCGGGATCAATACGGGGGCGGCCGCCGTATAGCCGTAAGCAAGGGTGGAGACGAAGGCCAATCCGCCGGCGAGCGCCGTTGCGGGAAGAAAACGCTTGAACATGGGCTACTCTCGGCGGCTGCAACCGGAAATGGAGCTCATCTTTAACAATCCCTTAATCCTTGGCAAGAAGTTGTCTCGAAATATGGCAAACGGGCGACGTTAAAGCGTTGCCGACGGCCCTGGCCGTGGGATATCGCTTCCAGGCGAGGGAGGCGTCGCGATGAAGGGTCATGATCAAAACCGGGGGCCGGAAGAAAAGAACGATCCTGCGCGCGAGGCCTATGATTGGCCGAGCATCGCGCTCTTCGTGATCTTCCTCGGCGCGTTTATCTACGCCTTTCTGCGGCGCTGAACGGCCAGTTTCTAACGCAGCCTGACCACGAGATCCGTTCCGACATTATTCGTCTCGCCGCTCAGCGGCTGGTCTGAAATGATGATCGAGGCGCCGGTCCAAATCCGCTCCGAAATGCGGTCCCGAACCTCCTGCGACATCTCGATGCGCTCCAAAGCCTCGTCCGGGCTCGACGACAGGCCGGAATAGGGCGCGTAGCCGTCGTCGGAAGACTCGTCCGAAGATTTCCTCTTTTTGCGCGGCTCCGTCTCGTCGTCGCCCTGGGGCGAAATCGAGATGACAGACCATTTCAGAGTCGCGCCGTCCGCAGCGGTTGCGATGTAGAGGTGCGATCCGAGCGGCGTCTTGGGTTCGCGCACATTGGCCGGCGCGTCGAAAACGGGCGCCAAACCCTGGCGCACATAAACGCGTTTATCCGCTTTGCTGATCAACACGGAAACGGGCGCGGTCCGATAATCAGCGTCCTGGTCCGCGGCCCTTGCGGCGTCGAAGGCCCGAGCCGCGTCGTTCCAGCGCCGATAGGCCGCCGTCGTCTCCGACGCGTTCGCTTCTGACGCCTTCCTCGCAGCGTCGAGCTTCGCCGCTGCGCCGGCGCGCGCCTCCTCAGCCTTCGCTTTGGCGGCTGCGGCGCCCTCTCTGGCGTCGGGCTCGGCCCCCTCGAGGACGCGGTTCGCGATTTCGGCCTTATTCTGGGCGGCGGCAAGAGCGCTCTCCGCCGCTTTCAGCTCTTCGGCGAGACGAAGAGATTCCGTCTCCCTCGCATCAGCCGCGAGATAGGCTTCGATATCGGCCTGGATAGCGGCTTTTCTGTCGGCCGCGGCCTTCGCCTTGAGCCAATCCGCATATTGGCGGGGATTGAGCTTTGGCGGCTCGGCGGGAGCCGGCGAGGCGATTTGCGTCGTAGCGGGCGGGTTTGCCGAGACGCCGGCATCGGCCAGAAGCTGCATCTTCGGCTCGGGCAGGAGCGGATGAGCGAAAGACGCCGGCGTTACGTCATAGGGCGCGATCACGACGCGCTCGCCGATCCGCGTCATCCCCCAGAGTTTCGCCGCGAAGTCGGCGGGAAGGCGCACGCAGCCATGCGACGCGGGATAACCCGGCACCACGCCCAGATGCATGGCGATGCCCGACCAGGTCAGTCGCTGCATGAAGGGCATCGGCGCGCCGGAATAAATATTGGAGGCGTGCATCCGCTCGCGGCCGATGATCGAATAAATGCCCTTCGGCGTGGCGTGCCCTGTCATGCCCGTCGAGACCTCGGAACGGGTCACGAGACCATGATGGTTGTAGATCGAAACGCTCTGGTCGGCGATGGAGACAACCGCGAAAAGCGGCCGTTCAAGCCGGACAGGCGCGCTCCGGGGCGCCGCGCAGCGGCTGCGGCCTTTGCCGGCCCCGCGAGTCTCGCAAGGGGCGTGCTCCGGCGCGTCGCCGATCTCGATAAAGGCGAACCTGTCCTCCGCGCGCGCGGCGGGGAGGGAAAGCATATACAAGAGCGCGGCGCCGAACGCCAATGATGGGTCGCCGCCGAAGCGACTGCGCGGCTGCATGAAAAGATCTCCGAATCGGATTCAAATGTGAATCGAAGCGAAGAAAAACGCTATTGCAGGCGTGCAACGGTCCGCTGGAAAGCTTGGCCATAGCCCTCTTCACAGACGCCGGCGACCGCCTTTCAGCGCTCGCTAGCAGTTCAATTTGTCAAAATTCGGGGCTCTGGCGCGCTGAAAGGGACGGACACGGGCGCAGGGCGAGCCGTTCTGGCCGCCTGTGCGCATAACCCTGCGATGGAGACGCGCCTCAACAACGCGTCCCGTCCCAAGCGCCGCCGATGCGAAAAAACGATTGCCAAATAAGACGACTGGTCGTATAGCTCATTCCATGAGCCGACGCGACCCCAACGAACTTCGGGACAAGCTTTTGGACAAGGGCGTCGCCCTTCTCATGGAGCAGGGCTATCACGGCACCGGCCTCCAGGAGCTTGTGCAGAGCGCCGGCGTGCCCAAGGGCTCGTTTTATAATTACTTCGCCAGCAAGGAAGCCTTCAGCGCCGAGGTGGTGAAGCACTATATCGACCCCTTCATCAAACAGCTTGATCGCCATCTTCAGCGCAAAGACGTGAGCGCGGACGCCGCGTTGCGCGCTTATTTCAACGAACTGATCGAAGAGACGGAGCGCCGCGATTTCAAGGGCGGCTGTCTTCTCGGGAACCTTATCGGCGAAATCGGCGACACGAGCGAACTCGCGCAGACATCGCTGCGCAATGCGGTGCATCGCTATCGCGACAAGCTGCGCGAAGGCATTGCGCGCGGACAGCGAGAGGGAAGCTTTCGCAAGGACATTGACGCAAAAGACATGGCGGACTTTCTGGTGAATGTCTGGCAAGGCGCTCTTCTGCGCATGAAAATCGAACGCTCCGTGCGTCCCCTCACGCAGTTCTGCGACATGCTGCTGAACGGTTATTTTCGGGCGTAGCCCTTTTTTTGCGCTAGAACAAGACGACCGGTCATTTTACACATGACCCTAGATGAACCACTGGAGGGAAACATGCCGAAATTCATCATCGAACGTGAGATTCCCGGGGCGGGGCGGATGTCCGCCGACGATCTGCGGGCGGTGTCCCAGAAATCATGCTCCGTCCTCCGAAGTCTCGGGCCGGATGTGCAGTGGGTCGAGAGCTACGTCACCGACGACAAGATCTACTGCATCTATATCGCGCCCACCGCGGATCTCGTTCGTAAACACGCTGAGCTTGGGGGCTTCCCCGCCAATCGCATCAGCGAAGTCAAGTCGATCATCGATCCAGCCTCGGCTTAGGCCGATCGGCGCAAAGGAGGGAGGAAGAAATGAAAGCTGCAGAGATCCGGCGCGCTGCGTCGAAGCGCGTCGCATTTGGCCTGTGCCTGTCGGGCGCCCTGCTGTCGCTGGCGGCCCCGGCGCCCGCGCGCGCCGACGAAACCTGCAATTCGCCTTTCATGACGGGCCTCATCAAGGGCCAGGAGCAATATCTCCACGTCTGGACGCTGGGTGAGAAAGGCGTCGGCGACGAGTCGGACAAACTCGTGACGATCGACGTCATTCCCGGCTCGTCGACATATGGGAAAGTGATCAACGCGATTTCCGTTGGGGGCCGCGGCGAGGCGCATCACATGGGCTTCACCGACGACCGCAAATATCTCTGGGCGGGTCGTTTGGACGACAGCAAGATTTTCATCTTCGACGTCGGCTCTGATCCATCTAAGCCGGAACTGGTCAAGACGATCGACAACCTCGCCGAGAGCACGGGCTATGTCGGTCCGCATACCTTCTACGCCTTGCCGGGCCGCATGCTTGTGCAGGCGCTGTCGAACAAGAAGGATCACGGCGGCGTCACGGGCCTGATCACTTATAACAATGCCGGCGACCTCGTTTCGACGACGCCCATGCCGCTCGACAATGGCGGCGACGGCTATGGCTACGACATCGCCATCAATCCGGCTCAGAACCGCATGCTCACCTCGAGCTTCACGGGCTGGACCAATTATATGATGGACCTGTCCCAGCTCATCCAGGACAGCTCCGCCATGAAGAATTTCGGCAACACCATGGTGCTTTGGGACCTGAAGGCGATGAAGCCGGAAAAGGTCTTCTCGGCGCCTGGCGCGCCGCTTGAAATCCGCTGGGCGCTGAAGCCCGGCGCGGATTGGGCGATAACGGCCGGCGCGCTCACCTCCAAGCTTTACCTCATCAAGCAGGACGAAAACCATCAATGGCAGGCGAAGCCTGTGGCTGATGTGGGGGATCCCGCCAGCATCCCGTTGCCCGTGGACATCTCCATCTCCTCCGACGCGTCCTCGCTTTGGGTGAACACCTTCATGGACGGAACGGCGCGGCTCTTCGACCTCTCCAATCCGGAAGCCCCCAAGCAGATCTATTCCAAAAAGATCGGCGCGCAGGTCAATATGGTCTCGCAAAGCTGGGACGGGAAGCGCGTCTATTTCACGTCCTCGCTCCTCGCCAACTGGGACAAAAAAGGCGCCGACAACGAACAGTTCCTGAAGGGCTACTCCTGGGACGGCAAGGAGCTCAAGGAAGACTTCGCCGTCGACTTTCACAAGGAAGGACTCGGACGGGCGCATCACATGAAGTTCACAGCGCGGGCGCAGAAGGCCGAACAGCCGTGATTCCCGGTCATACAAAAAAGAAGGGCGCCCGCGCGCCCTTCTTCGCCCTTGGCGCCGCGCTCGCATGGCTTTCAACGGCCGAGCATGCGCTTTGCGCGGAAATCGTCGCCCCTGCGGTCGCCAATTTGCCTGCGGCGGGCGCTTATGTCTTGCAACGCATTCAGCGTGCGCCCGAGGCGCAATTGCTGAACGCCGATGGGAAGCCTGTCGCTTTTTCCTCTTATGTGAGAGGCGCGATCACGGCGCTTGGTTTCTTCTATGGCCACTGCGAGGACCCCGCAGGGTGTCCCGTCGCCTGGTCGACCTTCGAGGCGGCGAGAAAGGCTGCGGCGTCGGATCCTCTGCTTGAAAAGCGATTTCGGCTGCTTTTCGTGAGCGTCGACCCCCGACGCGATACGCCCTCCGTTTTGCGCCTTTTCAGCGTCGCCGAAGAGGACGACCACGCGCCGCCATGGCTTTTTCTCACCGGCCGGACGGAAGAACAAATCGCGCCTCTCCTGCGCGCCATGGGACAGGATACGGGGTACGAACGCGACCCAACGGGCCGTCGAACCGGCGCGATCAACCACATGCTGAAAGTGTTTCTCATCGATCCGGAGGGTTGGGTGCGGGAGATCTATAGTACGGCGTTTCTCAGTCCGGAAAATCTGTTGAACGACGCGCGCACGCTTGCTCTCGCCTTCCCGGACGCTCGCGGCAAGCCAAAGGATCAGTGACGTGCTGCACAGGCTCAGCGGATTTCTCGTCGCGCATTTCGTCGCCCTCGCTTGCGCCGGTTTCGCGGAAGCCGACGAGCGCGCGCGACCGCTCGGCCTGCCGCCCATTCCAGCGAAGGCGGCAGGCACGGTCGCGATGCAGAAATTGGGCGAGAAGCTCTTCTTCGACCGCAGCCTTTCCGCCAATGGCGCGCTCTCCTGCGCGATGTGTCACATCCCCGCGCAGGCTTTCGCCTCAAATCAGAGCGCGTTGTCGATTGGCATGGAGGGCCGGTCCTTAAGGCGCAACGCGCCCTCTCTCTACAACGTGGTGTTCAAGACATATCTCTTCCACGACGGACGCGAGACCGATCTCGCGGCGCAAGTTTGGGGCCCGCTGCTGGCCCCTGACGAAATGGGCAACACCGGGATTGGCCCGTTCCTCGAGCGGCTGCGCAAGAGCCCTTCCTACGGCCTATCCTTCGAGGCCGCGTTTCCGGGAGAAGGGGTTTCCATGAGCGCCGTGGGCCGCGCCATTGCGGCGTATGAAGCGACGCTTCTACGAGGCGACAGCCGTTTCGATCGCGCCTTGTTCGGCGCCGAAAAAGACGCGCTTACGGCGCAGGAATGGCGCGGCTATGACGTCTTCGTCGTGAAAGGCGGCTGTTCTTCCTGCCATAGGACCGACCGCGACAGCGCCTTGTTCACCGACCAGTCTTTCCACAACACCGGCGTTGAATTTTCGAGCCGACAGCTCTCCGGGAACATCAGGGTTGAATTGGCGCCGGGCGTCGTCAAGGAAGTGACCCTCTCTGCGACAGGACTGGGCGAATCGCCGCCGCGCAATGACGTGGGCCGTTTCGAGATCACGAGAGATCCGGCGGATCGCTGGGCCTATGCGACACCCATGCTGCGAGGCGTGAAGGATAGCTGGCCCTATATGCACGATGGAAGTTTGAAGACGCTCGAACAGGTGATCGAATTCTACGATCGAGGGGGAGGGCCCAATCCGAACCTCGATCCGAAGATTAAGCCTCTCGGCCTCACGGCTGAAGAAAAGGATGCGTTGGCGGCTTTCCTAAAGGCGCTTTAAGTTGGGCGACGTCCATTAACCGCAAAGGGTCAATCGCATATCTGCACCCAATGTCTTTGCGCCGTATCGTAGACGTAGCAATCCATAAATGGCGTGTCGCTGAAATATGTCGGTCCGGAATATGTGGGCCCGTAATAGCGCCAAACGCCATTTGGACCACGGACAAGACCGCTCCCGCTTCCCCAGCGCCAGCCGTCGCCTGGATAGCGACGCCCGTCCCTGAAGTCCACGCCCGCAAGCGCGTTGCAGGAAAACGCGAGCCCGGCGAGTAACGCCGTTACGAGACAAGTTCTGGGTCGCATGGTCGATCCGGCTTTGTTGATCGCTCTCAAATTGGCTGCGGTCAGAAGCAGTCAAGGCCGCTTGCATCGATTCCACGTAGGCGGCGTCGAGCCGAACCAGGCGGAGGAGCGCGGGCGCTTGGCGAAGCTGCTCGCGCGGGTTCAAGCCGGGCCAGGGCGTGCTCGGCGGAAGGCCAGTATCAATGCGAGCCATGCCGGGCCAACGCGTCACCGCCAAGCCCACGATCCGCGTCGTCGACGCCGCCCTCATGCTGCGCGCGCGCTTTCCCCCGCGGATCGGGGCCTGCTGGCCGCTGCGTTTTAAGTAATCGTACGAATTGAAGCCGAAGCTTACTCTTGAACAAGATGCACCCTGGTTTATGCCCATCATCAACGATTCGGACCCAGATGCGTCTCTTTCTGGTAGAGCACGGCGGCGATAGCGTTCGCGGCGATTCCGCCATCTTCACTGTGGGATCGGCGGAATGGGCGGAGCTCACGTTCAGAGGAGCCTCGATCGAAGAGCTGTCCAGGGTTGCGGCTAGGCTTTTGGACGAGAGCGAAGGAAATTATCGCTGGACATACGCCTTCGACGTCTTCGGCCCGGAAGGGCGCAGCAACGGTTACGATGTGTTTTTCTGCCGGGGCGGCGGCGAACAACTCAGTGACGATAGCCTAAGCGATCTTTCGACGATTATTTGCTGCTGCGAATATATCGGATATGTGCGACGCGCGCCGCCCGTGATTCCGCTCAGGAAGCGTGACCGACCGGCGATTCATGCAAAAGATATGCGCATCCTTCGGAAGCGTGGGAAAGGCGGCGGAAAATAATACGATGGAGGAGGCGCCATTCACCTGCGCCGCCGTCCCCGAAAAAGGCGAGACCGCTCGCAAGGGCGCGAGGCCATCCCGAGAAATTCAGATGATCTGCATGGCGACCATTGCAATGTCGTCGCTTGCGGGAATTCGTTCGCGGAACCGACGCATGTCTTCGAGGATGCCGTGCACGAGCGGTTGCGGCGAGAGATGGCCGTTCGCTTCAAAAGCGCTGCACAGGCGCTCGACGCCGTAGAATTCCCCGGCAGGGCTCTGGGATTCCGTGACGCCGTCGGTGTAGAGCAGCAATTTATCCCCCGTTTGAAGAACGAGGCTGCAATCCTCGAATTCTGCGGCGCTCTTGACGCCGAGCACGAGTCCGTCGCCATCGAGATGACGGCAGCGGCTCTCATGCGAGCGCAGAAGCAAAGCGGGATTATGACCGCCATTGGCGTAGCGCAGCAGGCGATTGGCCGGCTCGTAGCGGCAATAAAACATGGTGATGAACAGTTCTGCTTGCGTGAGATCGCCATACAGAAGATCATTCAGCTCCCGGAGAACCGCGGCGGGATTCGATCGTCCGTCAGCCTTGCGCGCCTCCGCGCGCAACATGCTGCGAACCACCGTCATCATTAGAGCCGCTCCGACGCTGTGGCCCGAGACGTCGGCGATTGCGGCGTCGAGCGAGCCGGCGTTTTCAAAATAATCGAAATAATCCCCGCCCACATGCGTGGCGGGCTTGCACACGCCGAATATCATCGCGCCAGCGGCGCAAAGCGGCGTATCGGGCAGGAGAGAGAGCTGGATCTGTTTGGCGATCTCGAGCTCGCGCCGACTCTCCTCCGCTCGGCGTCGCTCCGTAACATCTGTATGAATGTCGACGTAATGTGTAATGACGCCATTTCCGTCGCGGACCGGAGAAATAACGAGTTCGTTCCAGAATGCCTCGCCATTCTTGCGATAGTTCTTCAACGTCACTTCGCAGCCTTCGCCGCGCGCGAGTGCGCGCTTGATTTCGCGAAGCGCCTCGGGATCGGTCTCGGGGCCCTGCAACAAATTCATGCTGTGTCCCAGGAGCTCTTGGCGGGAGTAGCCCGTGATCCTCGACAGCGCCGGATTGACGTAAATATTGGGGTGGCCCGCCGCGCGGGCGTCGGAAATCGCGATTCCCACATGAAGCGATTCGATGGCGCGGTCGCGCACCCTCAGCCGATCCTCATATTCCTTTTCCGCCGTGATATCGCGATCTACGCCACGCCACTTTATCAGCCGTCCTTTGTTGTCGAAAATCGGCGCGCCGCTTGATTCGGTGAAAACCCGTCGTCCGTCTTTCCGACGGTAGCAATTCACCACACGATGAAATTCCGCGTTCGCCTGCGGCCGGGGAGCGGCGTCGGAAAGCAGCGTGCAGTCGGGGACGAAAAGGCTTGAGTAGGTCTTCCCGACGATCTCTTCAGGCTGGACGCCGAGAATATTGCGCACCGCGCCGCTCGAATAGGTATAGTGTCCCTGCGCATCCTGCTCCCACAGCCATTCGCCGGCCATCTCGGCGACCTTTCGAAATCGCTCCTCGCTCTCCGCAAGCGCTTCCTTGTCTCTTTTCTGTTCGGTGATGTCCTGTTGAATGGCTAGGTAATGCGTCACCCGGCCCGAAGCGTCCCGCAGGGGCGTGATCATTTCGAGCGCCCAGTAGAGCGATCCGTCCTTGCGTCGATCCTGTATCTCGCCGCGCCACTCCCGGCCCTGCCGGATTGTGTCCCACAGGCGGCGATATTGTTCGCGCTGCGTTTTCTTTGATTGCAACAGGCGTGGATTTTCTCCCAGAAGCTCTTCAGCCGCATAGCCTGTCAGCCGCGCGAAGGCGCTGTTCACATATTGTATCTGCCCGGCCTTGTCGGCGATCAGGAATCCCACGGGACTTTGATCCATCGCAGCCGATACGGTCAGCAGCCGCTCCTCGGCCATTTTGAGGCGTGTCAGATCGTGCGTCATGCCAACGAAGTAACGTTCGCCCGACAGCCAGATTTCGCCGATCGAAAGATACATGGGAAAGACCGAGCCATCCTTGCGCTGGCCGGCGACCTCCCGGCCGATGCCGATGATTTTTTTCACGCCCGTTTCGCGATAGGCTCGAAGATAAGCGTCGTGAGCCTCGCGGAATGGCGAGGGCATCAGCATCTTGACATTGGCGCCGACAGCCTCGCTGGCGCTATATCCGAAAAGCCTTTCGGCGCCGGCGCTGAAAAGCCGCATCACGCCGATTTCATCGATAAGAACGAGTCCGTCGGACATACCGCCGAAAATCGCCGCGAGTTTCTTTATCGTGTCGTCGAGCGCCGATTCTGACGCCTGTTCATGCGAGCGCGGGCGAAGCCTCAGGATATTCATGGAGCGCGCCGCAGCAGCCAGAGGGCGCATGGCGTAATCGGCGTCAACCGCCGTTCCGTCCTTTCGCCGCACGCGCACGTGAAGCCCTTCGGGCGGCTCGCTTGTCGCAAACATCGGTTCGTCGAAAATGTTCTCGACGATGTTCCTCCCAGGCAGGCGGCGTCCCACGAGTTCCGCTTCGCAATAGCCGGTGAGTCGTTCGGCCGAGCGATTCATCGCGCTGATCACACCCGACGCATCCAGGAGGAAAAGCGCGTCGTCTTCTGCGTCCAGTATCGCGTGCGCCAAATCTGCTTCGCTCACCCGCACGTGATTTCTCCCGTCTGCCGCATGAACCGACCGTCTGGCGCTAGCCTCTTCCGCATCGTTCCTCACAAGCGTCGATCAGCAAATCCAGTTCGGCGGCGAGAGTAGCGAAAGGGGCAAGCGATGAGCCCCGCTCCCGCAAGAGCTTCGTGCGTATACCCTTTACATTTGCGAAGGCCGATTCCATTCCGGCCTGGCGGAAAAGCTCGGCGGGCTCCTTAAGCCCAAGACGGATCTCCAGCGCCGCGATACGCGCCGGCGCCAAGCGCAGACTGTCATCCAGCGTCGATTGCAACTGGCGTTCCCACGGATCGCGCGAAACGACTTCCGCAAGAAGCGCGGATATTTGGCGCAGGTCGAACATCGCCGAGGCCTCGTCAAACAGCTTTGCCGCCACGCGTATGCTCTCGCCGGACCTCTGCGCCAATTCGACTACGAAGGGAAAGTCACGCAATCGCCTCAGCAGAAGCTCGCGTGAAAGTTCGGGCGCGAGCGTCGCGAGAAGCGAATATTCCGCGGTCTCGCTCGCTTGCGCTGCAAAGACGCGCAAATGCCGCCGCCACTCGGCGATCACCGCGTCGGATGGCGTCAAAAGCTTTCCCCGTTGCAGAGCCCAGCGGCACAGATAGGCCAGAGCGTCCTCAAGTTGCATGAGACGGCGACATTGCTCTCCCGCTTCGAGTTTTCCGTCCAGCTTGCGCACCTCCTCGCGCCATTGGTCGCCCTCGACGACGTGATCGAAGGTGAGATAAAGCGCGACTGCGTCGAGCAGCAATTTAGGGGCCGCCGCCTCGCCGAAAAGCAAGAAGCAAGCGCCGGCCTGGTCCACAATCTTATTGCTGATGAGCGAAGCCGCGATCTCCCGCGCGAGCGGATGGCGCTTCGCTTCGTCAACCCGTCCTTCAAGCGCCCGGGGCGGGAAATAGCGGACCAGGAAACTTCGGCTCCAGTCCGCATCGAGCAGCTCCGGGACGTCCAGCAACTGTCTCTTGAGCGCGAGCTTCGCATAGGCCATGAGCAGCGCAAGCTCCGGCCGCGTCAGTCCCTTGGCGGTGCGCAGGGCGATTTCGCGGCGCGACGGAAAGGCGTCCACATTTCGATCACGCAACCCCGAGCTCTCGAACAATTCGGCGATCGTCAAAAAGGGCTCGATGTCCAAAACGCTGCGTTCGCGCTCAAGGGAGAGGCACAGGCTCTGTCGGTAACTGTCGTCGAGCACGGCGTTGCAGACCTCGTCGGTCATCGCTGCGAGCAACGCGTTGCGCGCGTCGTCGTCGAGATCGGCGGGACCGCGCCCCCCGGAAGATTTCAGTAGAATTTTGAGATTGACTTCATGATCCGAAAGATCAACTCCTGCCGAGTTGTCCACCGCATCCGTATTGATGCAGCCGCCGGCCAGCGCATATTCGACGCGCGCTTTCTGCGTGAAGCCCAAATTGGCGCCTTCGCCGACGATCCTGGCGCGCAGGCGCTGAGCGTCGACGCGCGCGCCGTCATTGGCTCGATCGTCTATGCTCTCGTTCCGTTCCGAACTGGCCTTCACATAGGTTCCGATTCCGCCCATCCACAGCAGGTCGACAGGCGCCGTCAACAGAAGCCGGATCAGTCCTTCGGCGTCTACGGCGCGGTGACGCACCGACAGCCAGCTGCGAACCTGTTCACTCAGCTCAATTTCCTTCGCGTCGCGCCGGAAGACGCCGCCGCCCGGGGAAATCAATTGAGGATTGTAATCCGCCCAGGTCGAATTGGGCGTGTCGAAAAGCCGCTTGCGCTCGACGAAAGACCTCTGCGGATCGGGGTTCGGATCGAGAAAAATATGCTGGCCGCTGAACGCGCCGCAAAGGCGGATGTTGCGTGACTGCAGCATTCCGTTTCCGAAGACGTCCCCGTCCATAGACCCGACGCCGACGACCGTGAAAGGCTGACGGTCGATATCGCGGCCAAGTTCATAAAAATGACGCTTGACGCATATCCAGGCGCCGCGCGCCGTGATGCCCAGCCGCTTGTGATGATAACCATGGGACCCGCCTGTCGCAAAGGCGTCTCCGAGCCAGTATCTATATGACGCTGCAATGCGGTTGGCTTCATCGGACCAGGAAGCCGTTCCCTTATCCGCCGCGACGACAAGATAGGGGTCGGGATTGTCGTAGGCGACAATGTGAGGCGATCGCGTGACTTCTGCGCCCTCGATATTGTCAGTGACGTCAAGCAAGCCGCGGATAAAGCCGCCATAGGCGCGCTTTCCCAATTGTTGGCGCGCCGCGGGGTCCGCGCTGGCGATCTTGAGCACGAAGCCGCCCTTGGCGCCCTGTGGAACGATGAGGGCGTTTTTCACCATCTGTGTCTGCATAAGATCGAGAATCTCCGTGCGGAAATCCTCGATGCGGTCAGACCAGCGCAGCCCGCCTCGGGCGACCTTGGCGCCGCGTAAATGGACGCCCTCGAAACTGCGCGCTCGCACATAGATCTCGACAAACGGCCTTGGATTGGGCGCGTTGATCACGCCCATGCTGTCGATTTTGATGGCGAGCGCGCGTTTTGTCGGGTCTCCCGGCTCGAAAAAATTCGTTCTGAGCGTCGCGTCCACGAGATTGAATATTTCACGCAAAATGCGGTCGTCGGTCAGGTTTTCGACTGTCTCCAGGATAGAGATAAGTTGCTGACGGATCGCGCTCAGCGCCTCCAGCTCGGCTTCCCGATCCGTTGGGCGAAAGCGTGTTTGGAAATAACGATAGAGAAGGCGCGCCGCTTCGACATGGCGCAAAAGAGCCTCATAAATCCGATCGCGGCCGATCGACGCGCCGAGTTGCAGACGGTAGCCGCAATAGGCGCGAAGCAAGTCAACCTCGCGCCACTCGAAGCCTGCGCGCCCCACAAGCTGGTTCAAAGCGTCGTTCTCGATCTCTCCCGCGAGCAAGCGGGAGAGGGCGGCCTTCAGCCGGCCTCTCAAGGCTTCGAAGCGCGACGAGCCTTCTTCCGCCCCCTCGACAATAAAGCTTCGGACGTAATGCGTCCGGCCTCCTGATTTGAGACTGAACTGCGTTTGGTCGATCACGCGAACCCCAAGGTTGCAAATGAGGGGCGTCAGCTCGTCAAGGGGCCGTTCGTCCAGGGTGAAGATGCGCAAATCCCGGCGCGGCCCCTCCGGATGACCGGGCAGCGCACGCAATTCCGCCGCATCCCTTCCGCTTTCCACGACAGCCCGCATGATGAGCAGGTCGCGACCCGCCTGAATCGGGGCCTGACGCGATCGATAGGTTTCAGGAAAGGCGCTCTCGGACGGCGTCTCGACCGCTTCGAGATGCAATTTGCGTGCGGCGCGATTCACGAATTTGCGAACGCGGGCGTCCCAATCAGTTGGCTGGAGCATGTCCGTCGGCCCAAAGGCTCACGCGCCGACCGGCGGCGTCACTGCAGATGTTTACACATTTCGAGAACGTTGCCGCGGTCGGTCCGCCGATATTCGACGTAATCCATGAGGCTGCGAATGAAGAAAATTCCACGACCGCGTTCCGTAAGGTTATCGAAGTCGGGAGTTGGCACGGCGTTCAGATCGAAGCCTTTGCCCTGATCGAAGACGCGAATCCACAAATCGCTGTTTTCGACGGACAGGCATACCTTCACGGTTTCTCCCAGATTGTTCGGCTGACTGTATTCGATCGCATTCGCCACGGCTTCGGTGAGAACGAGATTGAGATTGTAAGCCAAGGTTTCGCGATCATGTTTCGTCGCTTCCACCTCCTTGGCGACCTGCTCGGCGATGTTGCCGACGAGCCGCAAATAGCGGGTTTGGTTGGGAACCACGATGTCCACGTTCATCGTCATGTCCGGCATTTAAGTCACGCACAGGCCTAGCTGCTGGTCGCTTCCTGGAGTCTGGAATAGATGTCAAAGACGCGATGCAGCCGCGTAAGTTCGAACATCGACCGCACGCGGGGCTTCAATCCGGCGAGCGCGAAGGCGCTCGAGTGCAAACTGGCGTTTTTGTAGCCCGAGAGCAGCGCGCCGAGCCCCGAACTGTCGATGAACTCAACCTCTCCAAGATCGATGATGAGATTGCGCTCGCCTCCCTCGAGAATTTTCAATATCCGGTCCTTCAACTCTGCCGAGTTGTGAGCGTCGACACGCGGCTCCTTGACAATGATGACCGTCTTTCCGTTCTGCTTAATCGTGGGGAGGTTCATTTTGCCGCCTCTGGCAGCCCGGTACCGATGCGACCGTAATTAGGGCGACCTTGAGCAAAGGGAACAGGGACATCGCGGATAAGGAGGTCGCGAACGCCGGCTCGGCTCAGCCCGGGGCCACGGCCGCCGAACAAACGCCCGGTCGGCTGTCAGCCGTCTCGGAGGTCGGGCGGCGGAAGCTTGTCAGTTATTTCCCGCCCAGCCCGCCGCGTCTCGGACGCAAAACCCGCCCAGAACCCCGAACGGTTCAGCGCCTGAAGCTGCTTGCGCGTATCGCGCGACCGTTCGCCGATAGCGTCCAAGCCCGTGCTCCTTATGCACCCTCGGCGGCTGGCGCAGAGGGGGCTTTTAGGATAGCTTTCCTCTTTGATTGCTCCGTTGGGGTTGTCCAATCCGCGTTGTCCGGCCCTCTTGAGCGGCCTTGTGGAAGAAATACGCCAGGAGGTTCTAATGAGGCGCTTTGCTACCCTTACCGTTTTCTTTTCCGCATTCGTCCTGTCGGGGACTGTTTCAGTCCGTGCGCAAGCGACGCGGACCTGGGTGTCCGGCGTAGGCGACGACGCGAATCCATGCTCCCGTACGGCTCCGTGCAAGACATTTGCGGGCGCGATCTCGAAGACCGCGGCCAAGGGAGAAATCAACGTATTGGACCCCGGCGGCTTCGGCGCTGTGACCATTACGAAGGCCATCAGCATCGACGGGGGATCGTTTATTTCCGGCGTCCTGGTCAGCGGGACGAATGGCATCGTCATACAAGCTGGCGCGAGCGATACGATTCAGCTTCGCAATCTCGATATCAACGGTCTTGGAGCGGGGCTGTCCGGCCTGAATATCCTTGCGGCCGGAAACGTCCAGGTGGAAAACGTTCACATTTACGGCTTCACGAATTTCGGGATCAATTTCGCGCCTAATCAAGCGGCAAATTCGAGCCTGCTGGTGAAGAATTCCGTTATTACCGACAATCTGAATTACGGGATCTTCATCGCTCCGGTCGGAGGAGGACATGCAACCGCCGACATTATTGGCGTCACCGCAAGCCGCAACAAGGCGGGCTTGCGCGTACAGGACAACGCCACTGTCGAGGTCGTCGAGAGTGTCTTTTCACACAATCTGAATGCCGGCGTCGCCGCGGTCGCCACTTCGGGCGCCGCCGCGCTCAATGTGAAGAATTCGGTTTCCGCGAGCAATCAATTTGGCGTCGCCTCGAATAACGCGCCTTCGGTCGTGTCATTGAGCAATGTCTCGGTTTTCGGAAATACCGCAACGGGACTGTCGGCGAGCGGCGGGTCCCTCGTCTCCTTCGGCAACAACCAGATTTTCAACAATCCCGTGAATGGATCCCCAACACAAACCATACCGCAGCAATAAGTCTGTGGCGGCAAGAGGGAAACCGTAGCGCCGATCCGCCGCGACATCGGCGATCGCTTCATCGGCGCTACGCGCGGGGTTGCCGTTCTTGAAAAACGCTGACCGAACCGGGCGTCATTTGGCTCTCGCGTTCGTCGCCGATCTTCTCGTTAAATTTTGAATCGGCGTGATGAAGGCGAACGAGCCCCGGCCACGGGAACATCGTCGCTGGAACGCGGTTTCCCGGTGTTCACCACTCTCGCAGCGGAGAGTTGCATGAGACGCCGATGTTCAGGAAATCACACGATCAGGCATGCGTTTCTGGCGCTTGGCGTCAGTTGGATTTTCGCTGTGGCTGCGCTGACCCCGTCGCTCGCCGGAACTCCAAAATGGGGCGGGTGGGAAGACATGGACTACAGCGGCCGCTGTGGCGTTTTTCTGCTCTCGCCCCGACCGAGCCAAAGGATTTGGTATCGATTTTATCTGCAAAACTGGCGCTACGGCGACGAAAGAGACTTCAGTTGTTTCATGCAGGAATATTAGTGGCCTCTGACGTCCAGCCGGCCGCGGCGATTGCCGCCGCGGCGTGGCATGGCGGCGCCCAGGCGGAGGAAAGACCATTTATGACTGCGGCGTGCCCGATCGCATACAAATCGAATTACTGCTCGGCTTTCCAATGGTGGGGAATTTAATTAACATCGCTGGATTGCTGGGGATTTCTGAAAAATCGGTTACCGGTCGCGAACAACGGGGCGCGCTCATGCAATTTGAAATTAATGCTGAAATCACCGCAGAGCTTAGGCGCTTTCGCCGCTTCGCGGAGAAGTTCCGGTCGTCGACCAGAGAGACGATTTCGGCAAGCCGGGAACGCATCGATATATCTCGCGCCCTGATGGAGCAGGTCGATCGCGATATCCCCGCTGTCGGCGGACGAGGGGAAGCCGGCGACGTCGGGGACCGGGTACAAGGGGGAGGGGCGATTTCTCGCGACTCCGATCGTGATCAGACGCTGGTGTTCTTGCGATCGGCGCGAGCCTCGCGCTGGCGGCGCCGATGATCTTCCTCACTGTATTGCGCCGCCCTGATCTGTGGCGCCGATTGGAGGGCTGCACGCATCGGTTGGGATAACTCCGTCTCGAATGTTCGCTTCCTCGGCGAGTTTTGCTTCGCCGATATATCTTTGAGCCTGGCCGAGCGCCTGCTGAGCCAATCCCTGCAAGACAATCTCGGGAGAACTTAGCGCGAGGCCGATGCTCAGCTTGGTTTCACCGATCGCTTCGTTGGCGTATCCTCTAAGCCGATCCACCGAACCGGTTTGCGCCAGCCGCTCGAACGCGTCCGTGACGGCGTCCTTGAGCTCGGCAACCGCCCTTGGCGGCGCAGAACCCTGAATTTCCGTGGTTTCCTGCTCCACCGTCGCCGTGACAGAGTCCGCCGCTCGCGCAACGCTGGTCGTTATAGGATCTATTGCAGACATCCTGGCTCCGCCGTTTCTTGCAATCATCCGTAAAGGGCGTTGCAAGAAACACAAAATCCGTAGCGGCTGTTCCTACGCATATTCACCAATCGCTTGCGCGCGCTAATTTTTCGGAGGCGGCAAAATATGGAAGGTGCATGATAAGCTTGAGCAAGCCAACCGTTCTAAAGGTTTAGAGCGCGCTTCAGGCGAAAAACCGTCCCTTAATCCGGGCCGCGTTTCTCGTAATAAAGTTCGATTTCCAGTCTCAGTATCTCCTGAAGAGCTTTCCTCATCGCGGCCGCAAAAACGGAACTCCTCCCGGGAGGCGCGACGAATATTTCCGCTGGGAAACGTCCATCTAAAAACGTGAGTCTTGGCGCTACGTCTTGGATGATCCAATTTATGGCTTCATCAGGAAGACCCCTTTCCTTCAGCATCTGTTTCACGGCGCCTGCCAACATCGTCGACTCTCCGTTTTGATGGATGGGCGGCGCCTTGCTAAGCGACGCCAATGTTTCGCCAAGCCGTCACGCTGGCGCCGACGCGCTTCGCAGACACGTCTCGGAAGTCGACATTACGAAGGGCGCCGGGAAAAGGCGCCCGCCCGGCGCCGCCTTCGGCGCCCGCAAGCGCTTCGATCAGATCCACGAGATGGGAGGGCGCCGGCTGTCTCAGCAGGTCCTCATAAAGCGCGCGCAACCGGCCGTCGAGCGACGCCTGCTTGAGCGGCGCATGCTCGCGAAGGGAGGCGCTCGACGGGGAGCCAACGCCCGCTTCGAAAGCTGGATCGATTGATCGGCTGTAAGCGGTCGAGGTGATTGCGCGCATCGAACATGCCCATGGAATGCAATGCACGCAGGCTCGGGCGCGCCCATGGTAAAAATGTGGTTAAGATGAAATAGGACAGTTTATTCTTCCGAATATGGTTAACGAACCGACGCCCGGCGCGGGCGAGGTCGGCGCGTTTCGTGTTGGTTCCTGGCATTGGTCTGCGCGAAGAAGGTTTGGGCGAAGCCTCGTGCCCGCAAGGCGGCGGACGGAACACTGATCATTCGATCGTTCTAGACTAGCGCCTCACCCGCGGTTGTCGGCTCGTTCGCGCTTTCGCAATGAAGAGAGCATTGGGATTTGCGCCTTATATACGGCTCCTTTGCCGATCGGAGCGCCGCGCCGGATAATGCGCGGCGCTTGTTCATGGATGCGCGGCAAGTATCACAGATACGAACCGATGAACGCGCCGCCAACCCCCGCGAGCACTGCCGTCGCGAGGACTCCGGGAATTCCAAATAGCAAGCCGCCTATTCCTGCGCCCAATATTGCGCCAACGATCCCTCCGACGGTCGCCATAGTCGTATGTTCCTGGGCTGAGATCATTGTACTCTCCCATGACGTCGACGCCTCGCAAGCGAGGCATAAAGAGGAAGTAGAGCCAGCTTCGAGACCGGCAATGGCTCTAACACGGCTTCTCTCTATTCCGGCTCCGGCCCGGTCCCGACCGACGCCTGCGAGGCGACGAGCGCAGGCCCGGGGCATCGCGGCTGTGGATGACGCAGGCAAAGCGAAAAGACGGGCGGTGGGGGCATGCGCAAAGCCGCCGCCGCTCGCGGGGAAGGCGCTCGGCGGCAATTCTACTGCAGTCGTCGCCCGCCGTCCGCAACGCGCGAGGCGGTTAGCGACAATTTGTCGTTCACCGATTGCCAAAAAAACTCGGAACACAGTGGGCAGCACGAAGTTGGTGCTTGGCGGTGTTTGCGAGGGAGGGGTAAGTGCAGACCAAGAAAGGCATGCTTGCCGAAACAGAAGAGACGCACGACGCGATGCTGACACTGCAAGAGATGGGGCGATCCATTGCTTTCAGCTACGCAACTGTAATGGCCGAGCCGTTGCCGAAGGAGATGGCCTCGCTGCTTCTGCGGCTGGCGCTGGCCGAGGCGATGCGCGGCGCCGCCGAGGAAGAGATGCGGGAAAATGGGGATGAGGATTTATCTGAATCGAGCGGATGTCGCCTCGCGGAATATTCCGCGTGAATGTCGGGGGCGACGGCTACGTTGCGCTTAAGCGAGCCGAATAATCACGGAGTCGGTCGCCGGCGCAATCGGAGCAACTCTATCGCCTCGCTGCGCAGGACCTTTGTCGGCCGGCATAAGATCATTCATCGATCATCGTCGGTCCCGCAAATATCAGTGTCGGGTTCATCGTCTGCGACCGTTCGCACGACCTCGGCCAAGGCGAGCTGCATCAGCAACATCGCCATTGTCGGAGGCAGCGACTCTTTCTCGGTCGGCCCGAGCGACCGCCGCAACGCGGATCCCAGCTCATGCATGACAAGGAGCGCGTCACCCCTCTCGCGCAAGATCTTCCGTTTTGCGGGCTGCATGATTCCTTCCTCGCCACAGTGCGTTCTATGGATGTTCTAAATCTCCAACCTCGCGCCTCTCGGGGTAGTTCCAATAAATTTATCAATCAGATATGCGCGCACATGCTCTGTCCCCAGCCTGTTTCTTGAGCTGGGCCCCGACCTTGCCTCCGTTCGTGCGGATAAACGCGGCGCCTGCCGAGTTGGCAGAGATGCGCGCGGCGCAAGCCCTTTAACAAATTGACGCGAGGGCGCGCTTTCTATGATTCAAGGCGGCTGCCTAAAGGCGGCTTCCGGTTTTCAATCTCAGACGCGGAGGCGGGTTTTGACGGCCTTAAGTCGACGTAACTAATTCGCTGCATAAGCAGGCGCGATTCCGCGACGCATTTTTTGCTCGCGGATATCATCGCGGCGTTGGAGCGGTGGAACTCGCGCGCGGAGATGGCGAAGTCGCGAAGCCAAGCCCCCGCTTGCGCGTCGAGATCACGTCGGGAAACGATGGGTGTCGCAGGCATTGGCGCGCTCTTTATCGCTGTAAGCGGGAGCGCGCATGTCTCTCAGCCGCCGACGGGCCTACGGTTGGAAATCCACGGCGATACGCTGAATCTAGAGCGCTCGGACACGAAAAGCGAGCGTTGCAGCGATCGGGATCGCTGCGAAGCAGATAATCCTGATTTAGGTGGAAATGCCCAGCGTGGCGCTGGCAAAGAGAAACGCCCCGGCCGCGCATGCGCAGCGGGGACGTTTTTCACCCTGGCTGGCTAGGCCCCGATCCTGCGGCACTCATCCGCGCACTTCTTACATGCGTCCCCGCATGTGGCGCATGCGGCGACCTTTGGAAATTTGTCGCACTCTTTCTTGCAATTCTCGCAAATCCCCTCGACTGTTTTCGCCAGACTTGGCACATAGCTCGAATTTACGGCCGCAAGAGAGGCGAGCGCATCGCAGGCTGCGACGAGTTGGAACGCCGCCTGGGCGCAGTCCGTCATGCTCGTGTCTTTCATCGAGAACATGCCGAAGCAGTGCCTGAGGCAGTCATTTCCGGTTCCAACGCATTCGTGCGCTGATTTTTCAAGATCCTTGTAAAGTGCAGGGTGCATTTCCTCCATTCCGCCGCTCCTGGCGGCCTGGGCGAAGGCGTCGGTTGCCGAAGCAGCTACGGCAAGCCCGCCTGCGGCGGCGATAAACTCTCGGCGTTGCATGGCTTTCCTCCGAAGATGGAAATAGCCCCAGATCGTCCAACGCGGGACGCGCCTCTTAGTTTCTTCACATACGGGCGAGCGGGATTTCGGCTGAGCTGCACTTATGGGCTTGATTATCCGCGCCGACGTTTGACGGCGCGCCGTCGGCCCCGTGCATCGGCGCAAATCAAGCTGACATATTACTCCGAGCCTGATCGGTTGGCCTTCGCGCAGACGATCCATTCTTGCAGCGCGTCCAGGGTGGCGGCCGCACATCGCGGGGGCATAAGCGATGAGGTGGGGGCGATACAGCAGAAGCGCCCTGGGCTGTCCGCAGAAATCCGCCTCAGTCCGGGCGCCGGGTTTTCCGTATGCCGAGCTTCCAACGCTCGTCTGACAATCTATCTCTTTGATTCCATTGGCGCGCCGGAGCGGATAAAAGAGAGAACTTTTCGCGTTGGACAGTCTTCCTGCGAAGACCTTTTAAATCAGCGATATAGAATATTTTGCGTTATCTGGCCGGCATGAGACATGCGGTGGCGGAGTGCGGCCGTTCGCGCCCTCGAATATCCCGGGGGCCACCCTCGTCCCGAGAGCGCGCGTAAAGCCCCGAGGTCGCGCTTCCTGTCCGGCCCCTTGATTGACGTTGCAGGCGCGACTGTCACAAGTTGGAGGCTTGGAAAGATGATTCCGTGAAATCGGTCTCAGCTCGCGAAATCATGGATATGCGAAACTGTTAAGCCTTATCCCCAAGGTGATCAACAGCGAAGCATGCCACGCGCCTCCGCGAGCGGCTTTGCGCGACCAGGGGAGGATGAACGTGTGACTGATCAGACTACTGCTATCGAACTTCTCAGGCTCGCCATCGGCGATGCCACCGCCGAGTTCCGTGATGGGCAGTGGGAGGCGATTGATGCGCTCGTGAACCGGCGAGAGCGCCTGCTGGTCGTCCAGCGCACCGGGTGGGGCAAGAGCTCGGTCTACTTCATCTCGACACGCATCCTTCGCGACCGCGGACGCGGACCAACCCTCATCGTCTCCCCACTCCTCGCTTTGATGCGGAATCAGATTGAAGCCGCGGAGCGCCTCGGAGTCCGTGCGTTCACGGTAAATTCAGCTAACCGAGAAGCGTGGCCCGAAATTCAGCGTTTAGTTCAGAAGAACAAGGTAGATGCGCTCCTAGTGTCGCCTGAACGCCTCGCCAACGAAGATTTCGTCGAAAACGTCCTGCTACCTATCGCTGAGCGGATTGGTCTGCTCGTGGTAGACGAAGCGCACTGCATTTCCGACTGGGGCCACGATTTTCGTCCGGACTATCGCCGCCTAGTCAACATCTTGCAGCGCATGCCGGCCAACGTTCCGATACTTGGCACTACTGCAACTGCAAACGATCGCGTGCTCGAGGACGTTCAGAACCAGCTTGGGGACATCGGCATTCAGCGTGGAAGCCTGATGCGGAGCACCCTCGCTCTGCAGACCATTCAACTACCGACCCAAGCCGCGCGTTTGGCATGGCTGGCAGAGCACATAGAGGCTCTGCCCGGGACCGGGATCGTCTACACCCTGACTAAGCGAGACGCGAAGCAGGTCGCAGACTGGCTACAGTCGCATGGAATCGACGCCCGAGCGTACTTCAGCGGCATTGTTGGCGAGGGTTTCGAGGACTCGGATGCGTATCGCCAGAGTCTCGAACGAAAACTTCTAAACAACGAGATAAAGGCACTGGTCGCAACAACCGCGCTCGGCATGGGCTATGATAAACCCGATCTTGGCTTCGTTGTGCATTACCAGGCACCGGGCTCCATCGTCGCTTACTATCAGCAGGTCGGTCGTGCGGGTCGCGCCATAGACCATGCCGTCGGTGTGCTCATGTCAGGCGATGAAGACTCGCACATCCATGACTACTTCCGAAAAAGCGCATTCCCGAAGGAGAAGTGGGTCCTAGCTATTCTGGAAGCCCTTGAAGAAAGTGATGGATTGAGCGTCCTCCAACTCGAAGAGGCCCTCAACCTCAGATACGGCCAGATTGAGCAGGTGTTGAAGTTCCTGTCGGTGGAAAATCCGGCACCGGTCCTAAAGTTAGGCTCAACTTGGCAACGGACCCCCGTGCCTTATCGAATGGACCACGAAAAAATCGAGCGCCTGACAGGACAGCGCGAGACGGAATGGGAAGAAGTACAGCGCTACATTGCTGAAGAGGGCTGCTTGATGGAGTTTTTGGCAGAGGCTCTGGATGACGCAGACCCTAAACCATGCGGAAAATGCGCCAGATGCCTCGGACGGCCGATCATAGACCTCGACTTCACCCGGAAGATGGCGATTTCCGCCGGGCTATACCTCCGTCACGCTGAGCTAGAGCTGGAGTGCAACAAGCAAGTTGCCAAGGGTGCATTGGCAGAATACGGCCTCAGTGGAAACATCCCCGCAGCACTCCGCGCCGAAACCGGTCGGATCCTCTCGCGATGGGGCGACGCCGGCTGGGGACGGCTGGTCGCCGCCGACAAGCACACTGGCCATTTCCGCCAAGAGCTGGTGGATGCAGTCGCGGAGATGCTTAACGAACGTTGGAAGCCCACACCGAGGCCAAAGTGGGTTACTTGTGTGCCTTCGCTGAATCATCCCAACCTCGTCCCAGACTTCTCCCGCCGACTTGCAGACGCACTGAGTCTGCCATTCAAGCCCGCGGTGCAGAAGGTCAAGGAAAACCAGCCGCAAAAAATGCAGCAAAACCGATTTCATCAGTGCAGGAACCTCGACGGCGTCTTCGGGATTGTGGGACCTGTGCCCACGGGGCCGGTCTTGCTGGTGGACGATGTCGTCGACTCGGCCTGGACGCTCACAATTGCCGCCGTGCTTCTCCGAAAAGCTGGCAGCGGCCCAGTTTGGCCTTGCGCGCTTACAACTTCGAGCATTGGGGCCTAGGATGAACGTGAGCCCCCAAGCCCAAGCGGTGATCCTACTTACAGTTCCCTTTGGCAAGACAGACGCCAAGCCGCTTTCGGTCAGGGAATGGGCGCGGTTCGCCCTCTGGCTCAAAGACCACGAGCTGGAGCCCTCGCGCCTCCTTAAGGGAGAACTGCACTCCCTTCTTTCCAGCTGGATGGACCGCACGGTCACACTTGAACGGATTGAAGGACTGTTGGACCGTGGCGGGGCACTTGGCCTTGCCTTAGAAAAATTCCAGCGCGCAGGGCTATGGATAATAACCCGGTCCGAGGCCGACTATCCCGAGAGGCTGAAGCGTAGGCTTCGCCACGACTCTCCTCCGGTCTTGTTTGGCTGCGGGAACCGAGCGCTTCTCAACAAAGGTGGGATCGCGGTAGTGGGATCCCGTGATGCCGACGAAGACGATCTCAATTTCTCAACCAGTCTTGCCCGCTCTGCCGCTCACCAAGGCCTGTCGGTTGTCTCCGGCGGTGCCCGTGGCGTGGACGAGAGCGCGATGCTCGGAGCCCTTGAGGACGAGGGTACAGCAGTCGGCGTGATGGCCGACAGCCTTCTAGGCGCGGTAACATCTGCCAAGTATCGTAAGCACTTGCTCGCCGGTGACTTGGCCTTAGTCTCGCCGTTCAACCCGGAGGCAGGCTTCAACGTCGGCAATGCCATGGCGCGGAACAAGTATATTTACTGTCTTTCCGATGCAGCCGTGGTCGTGAGCAGCACGCCCGACAAAGGAGGTACTTGGAACGGTGCCATCGAAAACTTGCAGCGGGAGTGGGTGCCACTTTGGGTGAAACCGAATAAGAACCCCGAATCTGGTAACGCAGCGCTCGTTCAGAAGGGTGCGCGCTGGTTTCCGGAAAGCATCCCGGCGCTCTCAAACTTGTGGGATATGCGGCACTCGGACGAAGACGTAAAAGCTTCAGCACTACCGCTACTTAAGTCCGAGGCTGAGAAAGCATCGGTCGGAGACGCAACAACATCTGCGGTAGCTGCTTCTGCAGGAAGCGAGGAAGGCTCTGCAGAAAGGCGGCCTGGGGATAGCTTTAACGCGCAGCCCAAAGCGAACGATAGGCCACCGGACTTCGCACTTGATTTCTACAGCATGTTTCTTTGGCACTTGTTCGAGTTGACGAGCAATGACGCGTTGAAGGCCGACGATATTTCTGCGCGTTTAGAGTTGGAGAAAACGCAAGTGATCGCATGGCTGAAACGCGGCGTTGCGGATGGTCAAATAAAGAAGCTCAACAAGCCTGTTCGCTATCAGTCGGCGTCCGCTGAACAACAGCAAGCGTCTTTTTTTGGGAAGGAAAGCTAGACGCTAGCAAAACGACGGTGGATGAGAAAAATGGCAAACTTCTCTTCCCTATCTACGACGTTGCTTGCGCCTGGAAAAGCCATTCTAAGTCAGTTAGTTATCATGCGACGGATTGAGCTCGCCGCTGAGATTGGCTGCGGCACGTGGAGTTACCCCTCGAACCCTGTGGACTCAGCCTTGAACTTCAGTTGCTTGGCGTTGTCCCGGACGACGCTGACCTCGGTCTCGTCGAACCCCTCGGGGGCTTCTGCCTCAATCTCTATCGTTAGCTTGACCCTTGCTCCATTTGTCCGCTGGAGCTCCATGACGACGGCGTTCAGGATCGCGTCAAAAGCCTTGACCGGGCGAACCATGTCGATCTCCACGGACCCGTAGAACCGTCTGGGCTTCCGCGGAGTGGTCCCGCCCTGAGGTGGCGCACCCTGCGTGTCAATCGGCGTTCAAAATTGACCCCCGATCGGCGTTCAAAATTGACCCCCATTTTTCACAGGGCGGAACGCGAGCGCTCGCCCCGGCGGAGCTGGCGGGATAGCGCAGCCGGGGCGAGTGCGTTCCAGGTGGCGATATGATTGGGAGCGTCAGGCGCGGTTCTTGAAGCGCCAGCTTTCGTTGCCGGTCTCGACAATGTCGCAATGGTGGGTGAGGCGATCGAGCAGCGCGCTGGTCATTTTCGCGTCGCCGAACACGCTCGGCCATTCACCAAAAGCGAGATTGGTGGTGACGATGATCGAGGTGCGTTCGTAGAGCCGGCTGATCAGATGGAAGAGCAATTGTCCGCCCGATTGTGCGAATGGCAGATAGCCGAGCTCGTCCAGAATGATGAAGTCCATTCTCGTGAGATATTCCGCAAAGCGCCCCTGACGGCCTCCCCGCGCTTCGGTCTCGAGCCTGGTGACGAGCTCGACGGTGTTGAAGAATCGGCCGCGTTTTCCGGCGCGAACGCAATTTCTGGCGATCGCTATCGAAAGATGCGTCTTCCCCGTGCCGGTTCCGCCGACGAGAACGCAATTACGTTGTTGATCGAGGAAGCCGCCGTTCGAGAGATCGCGCACCAGCGCTTCATTGATCGGCGTGCCGTCGAACTGGAAGTCGTCGATGTCCTTCGCCAGCGGCAATTTGGCGATCGTCATCTGATATTTGATGGAGCGCGCATATTTTTCGGCGATCTCCGCCTGGAGAAGATCGCCGACGATGCGCGGCGGCTCATGCTGCCTCTTTATTCCGGTCGACATCACCTCGTCATAGGCCGATCTCATGCCGAAGAGCTTGAGCTCTCCCATGAGATCGAAGAGCTGCGTGCGTTCCATCAGGCCGTTCTCCTCAATTGATCATAGCGGGCGCAGTCGGCGAGCGGCATGTGCACCAGCGTCAACGACTCGGGTGTCGGGATCGCCGGCGGGGGCGGCGGCTCGCGCCGGCGGGCGAGAATGTTGAGAATGACGTCGGCGGAATGGACGCCTTGGCTGAGCGCCTCCGCGCAGGCGGCTTCCACCGCGATCAATCCGTCGTCGACGACGGCGGCCAGAATCTTGACCATCTGGCGATCGCCATCGTCACTGCCGGCGAGCTTGCGCCGCACGCGCTCGATCGCTCCCGGCAATACCCAGTCCTTGAACGGCGCGCCATTCCGCAGCGCGCCGGGCTTGCGCGCGAGAACCGGCACGTAATGCCAGGGATCGAAGATCGTCGCGCCACGCCCGAAGGCGCGGGCATGTTCGGCGACGACGCGTCCTTTTTGACGAAAGACGATGCGATCGGCGTAGGCGTGGATCTCGACCGGGGCGCCGACGGCGCTCGCATTGACCGAATATTTGTTGTTGTCGAAGCGCACGAGACAAGTCTTCGACACCGACGCCGTCAGCTCGTGGAATCCGTCGAACCGCCCGCGAAGTTGGACGAGCTTCGGGCGCTCTTCCTCGAATGCCTCCCAAATCGTCTTGTCCGCGATTTCCGGATGCGGATGCGCCTTGGCGTAGCCGACGCATTTATCGAGAAGCCACGCGTTCATATCGTCATAGGTCTTGAACCGCAGGCGCGGCGTGAAGAACCGCTCCCGCGCCAAGCCGACCTGATTTTCGACCTGGCCTTTCTCCCAGCCGGACGCCGGCGTGCAGGCGACCGGCTCGACGAGATGGTGGCTGCACATTTGCGCGAAGCGACGATTGAACTTGCGCTCCTTGCCGATGAAGATCGTCTCCACCGCCGTTTTCATATTGTCGTAGATGCCGCGCGTGCAGGCTCCCTTGAAGAAGGAAAAGGCGCGCTCATGCGCGTCGAAAACCATCTCCTGCGTCTCGCGTGGATAGGCGCGAACGAAGAGCATGCGGCTGTGGCACAGGCGCATGTGCGCGACCTTCACGATCGTCGTCACGCCGTCGAGCAGAACGATCTCATGGCTCCAGTCGAACTGATAGGCTTCGCCCGGCGCGAAGCTCAGCGGCACATAAGCGGCCGCCGTCGCCGCGCCTTGCTCGCTGCGCCATTTGCGCGCGTAGCGACGCACGGCGTCATAGCCGCCCGCATAGCCCAGCCCGCTCAGATCCTCGAAAATGCGGATCAGGGTCAGCCGCTCGCGCGGCGCCTTCTTCTCGTTCTCCGCCAGAATCTCATCGAGCTTGTCCGACCAAGGTCCGAGCTTGGGAAACGGCTGATAATCGCGCTCGTAAGCGAAGGACGTTTCCTCCGAGCGCAACGCCTTCCGGACCGTGTTCCTCGAAATGCCCAGATCGCGAACGATCTCCTTTATCGTCTTGCCCTTGACGAAATGCTCGCGACGGATTCGCCCGATCGTCTCCACAATCAACATCCCCCCACCGCCCGCCGTTCAACCAAAGCGAGCGGACTGTCCCGGCTTCACCGGAGGGGGTCAATTTTGGACGCCGATCCCCCTCGTATAGGGGTCAAAATTGCACGCCGAATAACAACAACTCTTTAGGAGAATTTTCTGGGTGGTCTAGGACTGAATCCGATTTCCTTGTTCATCGGTTGCAGACGGAAATCATCAATTCCGGCGTTCTTGCTTATGGCATCGCGGTCCCCCGCAATGAATGGGACGAGATGATCAAAGGATATTTGAGGCCGACGCTAGGAGGCCCGGAGGGCTTTTGCATAAGAAATTGTTTGCTTGTCCCTATTCAATGGGCGCTGAGCGAGCACGGTGATCGCGATGTTGCGTTTGTCTTTGATAATAGACCACGCGGGATCATGATCGATGCCCAGGCGGCGTTTGACGCTTTTCATGTCGCAATTGGGCGGCCTGAAGATGCTACCATAACTTTTGCGTCTTCTAAGAAGGTCAGACCACTGCAAGCGGCCGATTTAATCGCGTGGGAATTATATACCCACGCCATAAATTTCTATGAGACCGGAAACCCAGTTATGAAGCGCGATCAGTTGCGTAGGTTAGTTTCTGGTATTAGCAAATTCAGAGTGCAAATGCCGTCGCGAGAAAACATGCAACGCATTGTTGAACTATGGGCTCGGCACGATGAAAAAGACCTTGAGGCTTATGCGAGGCATTTCGAGAATTTCAACCCTGACGATCCTGATCATTCGAATTTTTCTTCACAATAATCTTCTCGAAAGCGGCTTCAAATGCACATTGGTCTTCATCCGCGCCAAGTTCCCGAGCGGTCTGAATGAACCGCTCGGATTGTTCCTTGTCCTCTAGCTTCGGTTCTTTCGGCTTGCGCGGAGCGCCGCCAGCTTTGGGCTTCTTACCCATTGTGCCTCACTGTGCACGAGTCGTTTGATAGGTGAGCCGCTTGCCGACGACGCCCTTGAGGGCGCGATCCGCGCGCTCCACGTCATCGCAACCGAGCTTCACGCGATTGTTATAGCGGAAATCGAACTCGGCAAGATAGCGATGCAGGTGCTTTTCCTTGCAGTACTGGTAGGTGCCGCGCATCCCGCGCTTGAAGATTGAGAAATAGCCCTCGACGCTGTTGGTGTTCACCTCGCCGCGCGCATATTCGCCGCGCGAGTGGACAACGGTTTCGCGAGACGCAACGTGGTTGGTCACTTCACCGTAGATGCGGCTCTCATCGGTATGCAGGCGGGTCTCGCGGTCAAGATTTTCAGAGACGATCTTGTTCACAGTGAGCTTGTCCGCGTGCTCAGCGTGGAAGGAGCGAACGGAACCGCCGCGCTCAACAAGCGAGATAATCACGCGCTTGTCAGCGGGGCCGCACTTGCCGCCCTTCACGGGCTTGTTCTTATTGCGGCCGAGGCGCGGCTTGGGTTGTTCGGTCTCCCAAAGATAGGTCTCATCAGCCTCGACAATGCCGCCGTTGCCGCCCAGCGGCGCAAGATCGCCGTCACGCATGGCCTCACGGATGCGATGCGACATGAACCACGCGGTTTTCAGAGTGACGCCCAGAGTGCGGTGAAGCTGGTTGGAGCTAATGCCCTTTTTCGAAGAGCACATAAGGAAGATCGCTTGCAGCCAAATCCGCATCGGGACATGGCTGGACTCGAAAATGGTCCCGACCTTCACAGTGAACGGCTTGCGGCACTGGTAGCACTTGTAAACGCCGATGCGGGTGCTTTTCCCCTGCATTTTCGAAATGCGCTCTACCCCGCCGCAATGAGGGCAGATAGGATTATTTCCCCAAATCCGAGCCTCAACCCAAGCGTAGGCGGCTTCTTCGTTGTGGAAGTGAGGGGCGTTAAGAACCGACATGACCAATCTCCTATGCATAACAACCTACTTAGGGAAGATGGGTATGTCAAGTATAATATTGGGGATGGTTCTGGCTGGGCCGTAGGGGCGCGCCAATGAAGGGCTTCAGCATCTCGTTCCGTCTTCGCGAGCTGACAGAGAGACACGTTGGCATTCCGTTCGCCGCCCATTCCTTTCGACACAGCGCGGCGACAGACATTGCGTTGCTCGACCCGCAGCATGTCGGGATCATCAAGAGCGTCCTCGGGCACGCAAGCCCGCTTTCGGCGGAGCATTACAATCTCGCCTTCGGCTTCGAGGCGGCAAGCCGCTATCAGGCGCTGCTGGCAACCCTGAGACGGCGCGACAAAGACGCGAGGGCGGAATAGCGCCGCCTTGTTAGCGAAAGCGGGCGGCGTCAGTTCCAAAAATCAATTAATTGCAATCGCGCGGATGCCGCCCCGGCTCCGCTTCGCCTGACATTAAAGAGCGGGGCCCAAACTCTCGGGGTGGACGCAGATTGCTACCACCAACGAGCCCACCCTCTTTTTGAAACTTCGCGTCGGCCGTAAAGACTGGAGGGTGAAAAGACGCCCCGATGCACAGGAGCAGCCGCGTTCCCCCAAGGATGCCTCGAAAGAGGCTCCTAGGCGGCGCGCCGTGCAAAAGGTGCAGCGTCGCGTCGATCACGTTCGTCGCTCAAACCGCCTCACGGCCCTCGCGGCCGAAAACGAACTCACCGTCACAATCGACCTGTCTGCTCCTCTGCCTCCGATGAGATCGGAGGTCGCGTTGTGGCGTGCGTTCTTGGCCGATGAGATCGAGGCCATACTTCGAGGAAATGAATCTGATGATGAAACCCCTTCCGCTCGACCGTCTGACCCGCATGGTTCCCGCTGACGAGGTCCCTTTGCCGCCTCTGGATCGTATGACGAGCGTGACACGCCCGGAAAAGGTCAGCTACTACGAATACGCGATCCAACTGGACTCGTTTAATCAACTCGTTCAAAGCGCTCGCGAACTGTCGAAAGGGAAGGACACCCTCTTTCACGGAACGCGCTACCCAGGAGCTATTCTCAGCACCGCCACGCTCGCTTGCTCCCCGATCATTCCGAAGGTCGCCTTCACCCGTTCGCCCGAGGAGGCGGCCTATTGGGCAACCCTGTGGCGAGGGAATGAAGACGAGGGCCGCGGCGCTGTGCTCATCTTCGATCGTCACCGGCTCTCTGCACGCTACCATTTGGAGTGCGTTGTTGACCCGGCTTCCTCGGCGGATGAACAGGAGGAGTTCGTCTGGCGTCGTAACGTTGCTCTTCATCATGGGCTGATCGCTTTTGTAAGCGAGCCCTACACGGCCCGAAATCACGAGGAGCGTTTGACGGCTCGCAAGATCGCGGAAAGAATAAGAAAGCCTGCGCATCAATAGCGCCATCAACCAGAGACCCCGAATGGCAAGAGCCGCCATCTATGTCCGCGTCTCGACCTCTCGTCAGGCCGAGCGCGACCTTTCCCTTCCAGATCAGATCGCTCAATGTCGCGCCTACTGCGAGAAGCAGGGCTGGGCTGTGGCCGAGATTTTTTCCGAGCCGGGCGCTTCGGCGCTGGATGACGATCGCCCGATTTTCCAGGAGATGATCTTCAAGGCGACGCGGCACGACCGCGCTTTTGATTACGTCGTCGTGCACTCGCTGAGCCGCTTCAGCCGTGACGCCCTCCATTCGGAGCTCTATGTCCGCAAGCTCCGCAAGGCCGGCGTCGAACTCGTCTCGATCACGCAGGCAGTCAGCGCCGACGCGACCGGCGAGATGTTCCGCAAGCTGCTCAATGTCTTCGACGAACACCAGTCGCGCGAGAACGCGAAACACGTCCATCGCGCCATGTGCGAGAATGCCCGTCAGGGCTTCTGGAATGGCTCGCACGCGCCCTACGGCTACGGCGTCAAGGTCGCCGAGCGTCGTGGCAATAAGGACAAGAAGGTCCTTGTCATTAATGAGGACGAAGCTCGCACTGTCCGTCACATCTTCGGCATGGCGACCGGCGCAATCGGTCATCCGGTCGGCGTCAAGGCGATTGCCTCCCACCTGAACGAGCGCGGCATTCTGCGGCGCGGTCGCAGGTTCTCGACCGGCAGCATCCACGACATTCTGACGGCGACCACCTACTATGGCCGTCACTACTTCAATCGCACCGATAGCCGGAACGGCACGCCGCGCCCGCCGTCTCAGTGGGTGCCTTTCGACGTCCCGGTGATCATCGAGGAGGAAACCTTCAATACCGCGCAGGCCCTCCTGAGAAGCCGTAACCCCAAGCGGATGCCGCCCCGTGTCGCCAACGGGCCGACCTTCCTCGCCGGGCTCGCGCGCTGCGGACACTGCGGCGCAGCCTTGATCCAGAACACCGGCAAGGGTGGTGCTTATCGCTACTACTGCTGCTCCCGGAAGCTGAAGGAAGGACCAACCGCTTGTCGTGGACTGCGCATGCCCATGGATAAGCTCGACGGCATCGTCATCGGCGAGGTGGCCAAGCGTGTCCTTGAACCTCAGCGCCTCACCGAGATGCTCCAGTCCTATGTGAAAGCCTCGGCGGAGCGGGAGACATCCGACCGCGACCGACTTGCCAAGCTGCGGCGCGATCTTGGGGAGGCGGAGGCCGGGATCGAGCGCCTGCTCGATCTTGTGGAAAAGGGACTGATGCACGTCGAGGACCTACGGGACCGCCTGACCGCCCTCAAGCTGCGCCGAGAGGAGGCGGCCAAGGAAATCTCGGCCCTGAGGGACAGGATGGCCTCGGGTGAACCCCGGATCACTCCTGAGAAGGTTGCCCGCCTCGCGGTCATGCTCAGGGAGAAGCTCTACGAGGGTCCGCCGGAACTGCGTCAAGCCTATGCCCGGCTTCTCATGGACGAGGTGACGGTCAGTGACGAGGAAATCCGCATCTCGGGCTCGAAAACCGTGCTGGCGCGCGCGGCTACGCAGGAGGCGGACATGCCGCCGTCTGCGGTTCTCTCTTTTGTTCGAGAATGGCGCGCCCAAGGGGATTCGAACCCCTGTTTTCGCCGTGAAAGGGCGACGTCCTAGGCCTCTAGACGATGGGCGCGGGGCCGGCGCCGGACTTGGCGGCGCGGGCGAGGGCTGTATAGAGGGGCGCGGGGCGCAAGACAAGTGTCCTTTGCGCTGTTTCCCTGGGAGAGCGCCGCAGCCGCGCCCGCTCAATGGCTCACACGCCCCACTTGATGATTTCGTAGGCGTAGAGCGCGATCCGGGTTGCATAGACGCCAACCAGCGCGAAACCGAAGGCTTTCACCGTGATCCACAGATAAGCTTCCATGTCCGGGTGCATATGTCTGGCCTTTCGTCTCAGTGTGATGCGCCTTGGGCTTCCTTCCTTTCCGCCAATTAAGGGGCTACAAGCAAGGAGCGCGCCACTCTTCGGCCGGCTTCCTTTCCCGGCGCCCTCAATTCTTCCTAGCGGGCGTTGCGCGAGCCTGTTACTGGCCATGCCGCCATGCTCACCATCAACGATCTTACTTACCGGCTCGGCGACCGGCTTATCTTCGATCATGCCGGCGTGTTTCTGCCGGGCCGCTCGCGCGCGGGATTCGTCGGGCGCAACGGCGCCGGCAAGACCACGCTCTTCCGCCTCATCTCCGGGGAAATTGCCGCCGAAACGGGCAATATCGCCTTGCCGGCGCGCACGCGGCTCGGCAGGGTGGAGCAGGAGGCGCCGGGCGGGCCGGGGAAGCTCATCGACTTCGTGCTGGCCGCGGACATAGAGCGCGCGGAACTTCTGGCGCGCGCCGAAACCGCCCACGACCCGCACGACATCGCCGACATCCAGACGCGCCTTGCCGATATCGGCGCCCATTCCGCGCCCGCGCGCGCGGCGGCGATCCTCCACGGCCTGGGTTTCGACGCGGAGGCGCAGCAGCGGCCCTTGTCCGAGTTCTCCGGCGGGTGGCGCATGCGTGTCGCGCTGGCGGCGGCGCTCTTCTCCACCCCCGACCTGCTGCTCCTCGATGAGCCGACCAACTATCTCGATCTCGAAGGCGCGCTCTGGCTCGTGGATTATCTCGCCCGCTATCCGGCGAGCGTGATCGTCATCAGCCACGACCGCGATCTGCTGGACGACGTGGCGACGCATATTCTGCATCTCGAACGCGGCAAGCTCACGCTCTACAAGGGCGACTACACCTCTTTTGAAAAACAGCGGCGCGAGGCGGCGCTGCTCGCCGCCAAGGGCGCCAGGAAGGCGGAGGAGAAGCGCAAGCACTTGCAGGCTTTCGTCGACCGCTTCCGCGCCAAGGCGACCAAGGCGCGCCAGGCGCAATCGCGCCTCAAAATGCTGGAGAAGATGGAGCCGGTCGCGGCGATCGTCGACGACAGCGTGCTGCCGATCCATCTGCCGTCGCCGGAGAAGCCCCTGTCGCCGCCGATCATCGCATTGGACAAGGCGTCCGTCGGCTATGGCGAGCGCGTCGTGCTGTCGCGCCTGGCGCTGGCGGTCTCGAATGACGACCGCATCGGCCTGCTGGGCGCCAATGGCAACGGCAAGTCGACTTTCGCCAGGCTTCTGGGCGGCCGGCTGGAGCCCATGGCCGGAAAAATGGTGCGGGCCGCGAAGCTGGAGGCGGGTTTTTTCGCCCAGCATCAGGTCGACGACCTCAATGAGAGCGATACGCCCTATCTCGTCTTCTCGCGGCTGATGCCCGACGCGCCCGAGGCTCGGGTGCGGGCAAAGGCGGCGCAGGCGGGTTTCTCGGGCGCGCGGGCCGACACCAGGGTCGCGCATCTCTCGGGCGGCGAGAAGGCGCGACTGCTCTTGGGCGTCACATCCTTCAACGCGCCGCATCTGCTGATTCTCGACGAGCCGACGAACCATCTCGACATCGACAGCCGCGCAGCGCTGATCGAGGCCATCAACGATTATGAGGGCGCCGTCGTGCTGGTCTCGCACGACCGCTACCTACTGGAGGCTTGCGCGGACCGGCTTTGGCTCGTGGATCAGGGCACGGTAAAGCCCTTCGACGGCGATATGGACGATTACGCCAGGCTTGTTCTGTCAAAGACCAAAACCGAGGAGCCAAAGCGCGAGGCCGCGCCTTCGCCCGCGCCGGAGGCGGCGCCGAAGCGGCGGGACGCGGGCTTCTACCGGCGCAAGCTCGCGGAAGCCGAGGCCAAGGTCGAGAAGTTCACGCAGCTCCTGGCCCGGGTGGACGAGGCGCTTGCGGCCCCGGACGCCTTCTCGCGCAATCTGCAGGAAGCATCGAAGCTTGCGGCGCAGCGGGAGGAATTGGCCAGGACGCTGGCGGCGGCCGAGGAGCTGTGGCTGGAGCTGGCGGCCGAGGCGGAGGGGTAGGGCCGGCCGGACGACTTTGCCGGTCGGCCTTCAGGTCGAGATCAGCAGGCCTTGGAGGGCGTATCGCAGTTCGAGCTGTAGTGGTTGTAATGGCTGTAATAGGCGGTGGAATTAGCCGCGGCCGGACCCAGCGAACACAGGGCCAGGAGCGCCGTCAGCGTGACAGTCAGGATCAGTTTCATAGCCTTCTCCCAAGTTGCAGTCTTTTACCGCAACTTGGTATTCTATTGCTCTGAAGGCCCTGAAAAATGTCCAGGGAGCAGAAGATTATTACCGTATTATGACAGTCTGTGACGCTCGACAGGGATCATCATCCTTCGAGATCCGCGAACTCCCTGTGCCGCTTCAGATAGGCGGCCACGAAAGAGCATGTGGCCCGCACCTTCAGCCCCTGCGCCCGCGCTTCCAGCAGCGCGCCGTGAATCAGCCGCGAGGCGACGCCGCGCCCCTGCAGCGCCGGGGGCGTCTCGGTGTGGGTGAAGGTGATCGCCTTGTCATCGAGCCGGTATTCCGCGAGCGCCAGCGCGCCGTCGATTTCCAGTTCGAAACGGCTCTTCGCAAAATTGCGACGCACCGTCGCGCTTGACTGATTCATCGGTTCCTTCCTTTCGCGTCCCGACATGGCGCCCCGACGGTTGAAAGGGAAGGGCGATCCCTCCCGGCGCTTGCCTTTTCCGGCCGCCCGCGCTTCAACCGCCCGCGAGCCGCCGCTATGCTCTGCGTCCTCGAATCGAGAATGGAATTCCCATGCGCCTGTCCCGTTACTTCCTGCCCATCCTGCGCGAGACGCCCAAGGAAGCCGAGATCGTCTCGCACCGGCTGATGCTGCGGGCGGGCATGATCCGGCAGGAATCGGCCGGAATTTACGCCTGGCTGCCGCTCGGGCTGAAGGTCCTCAACAACATCACGCGCATCATCCGGGAGGAACAGAACCGCGCCGGCGCCATCGAATGCCTCATGCCGACCATCCAGTCGGCCGATCTCTGGCGGGAATCCGGCCGCTACGACGCCTATGGCAAGGAGATGCTGCGCATCCGGGACCGCCATGAGCGCGAAATGCTCTTCGGGCCGACCAATGAGGAGATGATCACGGAGATTTTCCGCGCCTATGTGCGCTCCTACAAGGATCTTCCGCTCAATCTCTATCATGTCCAATGGAAGTTCCGCGACGAGGTGCGTCCGCGCTTCGGCGTCATGCGCTCGCGCGAATTCCTGATGAAGGACGCCTATAGCTTCGATCTCACGGCCGAGGGCAGCCGCCACTCCTACAACAAGATGTTCGTGGCCTATCTGCGCACCTTCGCGCGCATGGGGCTCACGGCGATTCCGATGGCCGCCGACACCGGCCCGATCGGCGGCAATCTCTCCCACGAATTCATCATCCTCGCGGATACGGGCGAGAGCGAGGTCTATTGCCACAAGGACTTTCTCTCCTTCGCGCCGCCGCCCCCCGACGTGGATTTCGACGACGTCGCGGCGCTCCAGGGAATCTTCGACAAATGGACGAGCTGCTACGCCGCGACGAGCGAGATGCATGACGCGGGCGCCTTCGCGGCGGTGCCGGACGACGCGAAGGTCGCGGCGCGCGGCATCGAGGTCGGCCATATTTTCTACTTCGGGACCAAATATTCAGAGCCCATGAAGGCCGTGGTGAACGGTCCCGACGGCAAGGAGGTCGTCGTCCAGATGGGCTCCTACGGCATCGGCCCCTCGCGCCTCGTCGCGGCGATCATCGAGGCCTTCCACGACGACGCCGGCGTCGTCTGGCCGGAGGCGGTGGCGCCCTTCCATGTCGGGCTGGCCGATCTCAAGGTTGGCGACGCGGCGACGGGCAAGGTTTGCGGCGAACTGATCCAGCAGCTCGAAAACGCCGGGCTTGACGTGCTGCATGACGACCGGGACGAGCGGCCGGGCGCGAAATTCGCGACGCTCGACCTTATCGGCCTGCCGTGGCAGATCCTCGTCGGCCCGAAGGGCCTGGCGGAGGGCCATGTGGAAGTGAAGCGCCGCAAGACCGGCGAGCGCGAGATGCTGGCGCCGGCCGACGCCGTCGCCCGCATCGTCGACGCGGTGAAGCAGGCGGGCGCATGAGCGGGCGGCGCGCCTGACGGTGCGCACGACTTGGAGCGCGAGCCTTCGGGCTCGCATCGAAAGCGCCGCCATTGAAGGATGGCCGTATGAGCGAAGCGACTGTGACTGCAACGACCGTCACGGGGGCCGGGCAGGCCGCTCCCAGGACGAGGGCCTTCTCGCCTTTCGAATGGATGGTGGCGCTGCGCTATGTGCGCGCGCGCCGCGCCGACGGCTTCGTCTCGGTGATCGCCGGATTCTCCTTCCTCGGCATCATGCTTGGCGTCGCCACGCTGATCGTCGTCACCTCGGTTATGAACGGCTTTCATCGCGAGCTGATGGACAAGATCATGGGCATTAACGGCCACGCTTTTCTGCAGGCCGTCGAGACGCCGTTCACGGATTGGAGCGAAATCTCCGCCAAGACGGAGAAAGTGCCTGGCGTCCGATTGGCCATTCCGATGGTCGAGGGCGCGGCCGGCATTTCCACCCAGTTCGGCCAGTCGGGCGTGCTGGTCCGCGGCATTCGGGAGAAGGACCTCGTTCGGCTTCCCGGCATCGCCGGCAATGTGAAGATCGGCTCGCTTGCGGGTTTCGACAAAGGCGAGAGCGTCGCCATTGGCCAGCGCCTCGCCGAGACCCTCGGCGTGACGATTGGCGACAAGGTGAGCCTTCTGATCGCCAAGGGCGCCCAGACGCCCTTCGGCGTCGCGCCGCGCATCAAGGCCTACACGGTCTCGGCCGTCTTCTCGATCGGCATGTCGGAATTCGACAACGTCTTCGTCTATATGCCGCTCGGCGAGGCGCAAAGCTTCTTCAACAAGGATAATGAGGCGACCGTCGTAGAGGTCTTCGTCGACGATCCAGACGAGATGGACCTGTTTCGCGCGCGCTTCCAGAGCGCGGTGACGCGCCCCGTGATCGTCACCGACTGGCGCCAGCGCAACAAGACCTTCTTCGATACGCTTCAGGTCGAGAAAAACATCCTCTTCATCATTCTGACCCTCATCGTCATCGTCGCGGCCTTCAATATCATTTCCGGCCTGACCATGCTCGTGAAGGACAAGACGCAGGACATCGCCGTCCTGCGCACGATGGGCGCCTCGCGCGGCTCGGTGCTGCGCGTCTTTCTGATCATCGGCGCCTCGATCGGCGTCGTCGGCGCCTTCGCCGGCTTTCTTCTCGGCCTTCTCATCGCCGAGAATCTCGAAACGATCCGCGTCTTCCTTAACAAGGTCTTCGACGCCAATCTGTTTCCGGCTGAGTTCTATTTCCTGTCGCGGCTGCCGGCCATCGTCGATGCGCGCGAGGTGACGGCGATTGTCGTCATGACCCTCGTGATCGCGATGCTCGCTTCGATCTTTCCGGCCTGGAAGGCCGCGTCGCTCGACCCGATCGAAGCGCTGAGGCATGAGTGAAGGCATGAGCGACGCCGTTCTGGAACTGCGCAACGTCGCGCGCCATTATCGCGAAGGCGAGGCGCGCCTCGATATTCTCGTCGACATCGATCTCGAAATCTATCCGGGCGAGACCGTGGCGCTGGTCGCGCCTTCCGGCGCCGGCAAGTCGACGCTGCTGCACATTGCGGGGCTTCTGGAGCGCGCGGATGGAGGCGAGACCTTCATCAATTCCGCCCCGACCTCGCGCATGAGCGACGCCGAGCGCACCAATCTGCGCCGGGCGACGATCGGCTTCATCTACCAGTTCCACCATCTGCTGCCGGAATTCTCCGCGCTGGAGAACGTCGCCCTGCCGCAGATGATCAACGGCCTCGACCGCAAGGAGGCGGAAGGCCGTGCGCGGCAATTGCTGGATTACCTGCGTCTCGGCGCGCGCGCCTCGCATCGGCCGTCGGAATTGTCCGGGGGCGAACAGCAGCGGGTCGCCATCGCCCGCGCGGTCGCCAACGCGCCCCACCTGCTGCTCGCCGACGAGCCGACCGGCAATCTCGATCCCCGGACCGCCGACCACGTTTTCGCGACGCTCATGACGCTCGCCCGTCAGTCAGGGCTCGCCGCGCTCATTGCGACGCATAATCTGGAGCTTGCGGAGCAGATGGACCGCCGCGTCACCTTGCGCGACGGCCGCATCGAAGAACTCTCGTAAGAAAGAAGCCGGGCTAGCCCGGCTTCAGTTTGTTGACAAACCTCCCGAGGCGGCCTCGCCCTTCGAGACGCGAGCTTTGCTCGCTCCTCAGGATGAGGCCTAAGTATTTGGCGCTGAAGGAAAAAGCCCCTCATGCTGAGGAGCCTGCGCAGCAGGTGTCTCGAAGCACGAGGGGCGTCGCCGCTACTTTGTCAGCAGCCTGAAGCCGGGCTAGCCCGGCTTCAGTTTGTTGACAAACCTCCCGAGGCGGCCTCGTCCTTCGAGACGCGAGCTGCGATCTCGGGCCTGCCCGAGATCAAAGCACGAGAGGCGCCAGCCCCACTTATCGGCAGTCTGAGCCGGGCGAGCCCCGCTTGCTGGATTGACAGCGGCGATCAGGCCCTTGCAGATCAGGCTTTCCGCCGATCAGGCCGCGTTCTTCTTCTTGTCGATGAACTGGTTCTTGTACCAGAGGCCGAAACCGACAGCGGCGAGAGCGCCGAAGAAGATGGCGATGGTCATATCCTTGGTGGCGGTGAGGCCGACCGAGAAGGGGAAGCGGGCGACATATTCCTTGCTGCCGTCGTCGCTCTTGGCCTTCACGATGCCGATATACTTCCCTTCCTTCGCGAAGTTGTGATCGAAGGTCAGCGTGCCGGTCTTGTATTTCTTCGGCGGCGAGAAGTATTCCGTGTTGGCGTCGAGATTCTCGTTGTCGTCCTTCTGGCCGACGTCGCGCAGAACGCGCATCTCAAGGTTCATGTCGCGCAGCTCGTCCTGCTGGGCGTCGAGCGTGATGATGGTGGGGCCGGCGTCCGGAATATCGTCGCAGAACTGCTCGCGGGACTTGAGCGGCTGGTAGCCCGTGAAGCTCATCGTGTCCGGGCCGATCTTCATCAGGCACTGGCCCTGATTGGAGCCGACGTCGCCATGCGCGTGCGCCTGGGCCACCCAACCGACCGTCGCCAGGGTCATGGCGACGAGAAAGCGCATTTTCATACTGTTTCTCCCTCTGATCATTCATCGGCCGCTTCTTTGCCGAGCGGTTCTTTATAGTCGGCCCGCTGCGTCTTCCAGGAAAGCTCGCGAGCGCCTTTGCCTGGCGGGGCGGGGGACGCCCCTAACAGCTTGTGGTTAGCATATATCAATTCAAGGTCGGCTGTCCCGCGACCTTCGGCCACACGCTTTCGCCGTCCGCCGCCCCGCCGGCGGCCTTTGCAGCTTCGCGGATAACTGAAAAATTTTCACGTTAACCAAGAGCTGGTCAATTCGCGCCGGCCGCCTAATTGGTTTAGGCAAATCGAGCGCTTTGCGTTAAGATTTGATTAACGATTGGCGAGGAGCCGAGTTAAGCCCAGAGGCGACAATGGGACTTGTATCGAGTAAGGATTGGCGTACGTTCACCCCGTTCCAGGCGGGCGTAAAGACGACCTGGTTGCGCGACGGCGACACCCTCGTCGTTTCCAAATCCCGCGCCGGCTTCGATCGCGCCAGCGTCCATGTCGTGGGCGAGCTGTTGCGTGAGATCGAAAACGGCGCTTATCCGTCCCTCAAATTCCTGGTCTTCGATTTCGCGCAGGGCGGCGCCGAGGCGACCAAGGCCCCCGAAGGCTTCGGCGAGATGGTCGCCGCCAATGCGGATCTGATCGTCGACACGCCGGTCATTACGCTCGCCTGGGCGCGATCGCTGATGAACGGGCTCGACTTCGACCTCGCCATGAATTGCTCGGCGCTGGTCGCCGAGAGCGGGGCCCGCTTCTCCTTCGCGGGAGAGCCCTTCGATCTCTTCGGCCTTTACGCGGCGCTCGGCAGGCGAATCGGATTTGTGAAGGCGGAACGGCTGATCGACAGCGAGCGGCCGCTGTCCGCGGCCGAGGCCAAGGAACTGATGCTCGTCAAGGAAGTCGTGCCGCCCCAGCCGGAGTTCAAAGGAATAATCGACTATCTGACCCAGCTCGAACGGCGCTACAACGCCTCGCACGCGATCTTCCGCGCGCAACGCCTGGCCGAGCCGCCGATCGATCGGCGGCCCGTTGACATGGTCCACCGGAACTGAGGCTTTCAGGCGAAAGCGTTCTCGGCGAGCTTGGGGGCGTCCGCCCAATCATCGAGAAGGGGCAGGAGTTCTTCGATCGGCCGCGGCTTGCTGTAAAGATAGCCTTGGATCAGGAAAATGTTCTTGCTCGCCATCAGGGCGAGCTGGGCGTGGCTCTCGACGCCCTCCGCCACGAGGTCGAGATCGAGTTCCCGCGCGAGCGTCGAGATCGCGCCGATGATCGCCTGCGTCTTGGGCGAGTCGAGCGCCTGGCGGGAGAACGCCTGGTCGATCTTCACCTTCTTGACCGGGAAGCGGTTGAGATAGCTCAGGCTGCTATAGCCCGTGCCGAAATCGTCGAGGGCGAGGCGCGCGCCGAGCAGGGTGATCGACTTCAGCTTGGACTCGACGTCCTCCGAATTGGAGATGAGCGCGGACTCGGTGATCTCCAGCTCGAGCCGCTCGGGCGGCAGACCCGATTCCTCCAGCGCGGCCGCGATGGTGTCGACGAGGTCGGACTGCTGGAACTGAAGCGGCGCCAGATTGACCGCGACGCGGATATGCGACGGCCATTCGGTGGCGTCGCGGCAGGCCTGGCGCAGCGCCCAGGCGCCGATTTCCACGATCATTCCCGTTTCTTCGGCGATTGGAATGAAGACGCCGGGCGACACCATGCCACGCACGGGGTGGCGCCAGCGCAGAAGCGCCTCCATGGCGACGACCGCGCCGCGCCGCGAGTCGACGATCGGCTGGTAGAAAACGCTTAGCTCGTTGCGGGTCAGCGCTTCGCGCAGATCGTCCTCGATCTCACGCTTCTTGAGCAGCTCCTCCTGCATTTGCGGCGTGTACCAAATGGCCGAGCCGCGGGCGCTGGTCTTCGACTTGTAGAGGGCGAGATCGCTGGATCTGAGCAGGCCCGCCGGCGTGTCGGCGTCGGTCGGCGCGATCGCGACGCCGATGCTCGCCCCGATCGTGATGCGATGCCCGTCGATGAGGAAGGGGCGGCTCATTTCGGTCAGGATGCGGCTCGCCATCGCCTCGACCTGAGCCGCCTCCGGCGATCCGCGCATCACGACGCAGAATTCGTCGCCGCCGAGCCGTGCGACGAGATGCGGCGTTGGCGCGCAGAGGCTCAGGCGCGCGCCGACATGGGCGAGAAGCTGGTCGCCGAACATATGACCCAGCGTGTCGTTTACTTCCTTGAAGCGGTCGAGGTCGATATTGAGAAGCGCGGCGGTCCGGCCCGCGACCTTCAACTGCAAAAGATCCTCGCCCAGCGCGTCCTGGAACTGATAACGGTTCGGCAGGCCGGTGAGTTCGTCGAAATGCGCCATGCGCTCGATTTCGCGCAACGCCCGCTGCTTCGTGGTGACGTCCTCGATGACGGTGATGAAGGCGCCGTCGTCGGCCCGTTCGCAATGAAAGTCGAAAAAACGGTCGCCAATCTTGTGCATGAAGACGTTGGCGTGGCCCATGGCGGCGTGACGCATCCATCTTTCGGTGAACATGGAAGTTTCCACGGGCGGCATGCCGGCGCTCCGGCCGATGGCGTGGGCGAGCGCGTCGAGCCGGATGGGCGTCGCGGCGGCGACGATTCCGAAGAACTCGACAATGCGCCGGTTCATGACGGAAATCGTCAGGGAGGAGTCGCCCATGCAAAGGCCATGGGTCATGGAATTGAGCGCGATGCTGAATTTCTGGCGCTGGCGCATGGCGTCGATGCCGTTGCGCAAGGCCGACTCCAAATGCCCCTGCAGGAATTTCGTCGTCTTGAAAACGGAGAGCGCGCCGAAGAAGAGAAAGGCGGAGATTCCCCAGTACCAGGGCGAGAAATTGATCAGCAGCGTGAAGGCGAGGGGCATGCAGGTGCCCATCACCTGCCAGAACACGATGTTCGGCCGGGCGGCGTTGCGGCTGGCCAGATTGCCGGTGACGCCGGTCATGATGATCACGCCGTAATAGCCGATCATCTCCTGGTGATGGTAGTTGAACAGGATGGCGGCCGAGAAGCCCAGCAGACCCATGAAGATGATCGCGCCGACCGCATAGCGCCGCTCCCAGAGCGCCGCGTCCTCGCGCCGCGCCTGGATCGGCGTGCGCTGATGGGCGAGCAGCACTTCCACACGATAGACGCCCACAGCGGTCATCAGGGCGACGAGTCCGAGATAGGCGGCGTTTCCGGTGGAGAGCCAGGCGATGGCGGGGATCAGGACGCCGGACAGGATGCCGGTGATGAGCGTGTGCGTCGTATCGAACAGCGTCTCGACGAGATCCGCATAAATTTCCGCTTCGGCGGATGTTTTGGGATTACTCGAGACTTTCATGAGGTAAGTCCGTTTCCCCTCGCCGTCAGAAAGAGCTGGACTCGAAGGACTTTTGAGCCTTGGCGATATTCGTCCCGGGGCCGATCAGCCGCCTTTGCGCGCGCACCAGCCGCTCCATATGCCGCAGGTCGCGCTCCTCGACGCGGGCCGAACATTCCGCCCAGAGCTCGGTGATTCGGATCAGCTCGTCATGGGTGATCGGGTGGCTGCGCCGGCGCGCCTCCGCGATGGCGCGGCGGCGGCGCCATTTCTTGTCGCCCTTATCGCGCATCCATTCGACCGCGGCGGCGCGAACCGCGCCCGGCGGCGTCACCTTATCGATCACTTCGAGCTCGAACATCTCCCGTCCCGTATAGGTCTGTCCGCTCATGATGATCTGCTGGGTTAGCGCGGACCCGACCCGGCGGGTGAGCATCGTCACCGCTCCCATGCCCGGAAATGTGTTGAAGGCCACTTCGGGCAGGCCAAAGATCGCGTCTTCCTCGGCGATGATGAAATCGAAAGCGAGCGCGGCCTCCAGCGCTCCGCCCAGGCATTGCCCATGCGCCGCGCAAAGCGTGACAATCGGCAAATCAAGGCTTTGCGAATAGCTGTAGACAAGGTCGACGCACGCGTGCGCGTAAGCGAGGAGGGTGGAGAGGTCTTGCCGGCGGATCGCCGCGACGAAGGTCGCAAGATCGCCGCCGAACGAAAACACGTCCGGCCGCTTCGCCGCCATTACGAGATAACGGAAAGGGAACTCTTTCGTCCGTCCGGAATCGTATAGCGCGCGCAGAGAATCGCGCAACTGCAGCAGCTCGACGAGCATGTCGAGCGTGTAGCATTGCGGCGCGTCGGCGCGATAGTTCATCCAGATGGAGGCTGTTTCGGGCTGGTGCTCGATGTCCAGCGTCTCAAACCGCCAGTCTGGGAACTCCTTGGGATCTTTGGGGCCGCGGAAGACAATTTCCGTCATCGAAGTCTCTCGAACGCCTTATCGGGGGCAATGCGTCCGCTCGCGGCGCGCCTGCCGATGAGACGGCCGCCGAAGCAATCCGCCCGCGTGAGTATCAAAGGGTTCATGCATCCGTCCGGCGCGTGATCGGCGGCGAACGCAAGGCGTCCAGCGCATCCCACAAATAACAATCACAGGTTGTATTTTACCCTGCTGCCGATTATCCGGATCAATTCTGAAAAAAAAGGAAAAATCCCTATTTTATTTCAATAGGATGATGAACTCTCTTAAATTTCAGGGACATGCGGAGAATCTACGCAACGTCGAACCATGTCGCGACGCCGCCGGCCTCATGTTCCAGAATGTCGTCGTGAATCGCCCACTTGCCGGGACTGTTGGCGACAAAGGAGACGTGCTTCGTCCTGCCGGCGGGGATAATGACGCCATTGCGCCAATAAGGCTCCCAGCCGTCGTCGAGGTCGTGCAGCAGCCGCATGGCGTGGCCGTGCACATGCATGGCCAGCGGAACCTTTGCCTTGTTCACATAGCCGAGCGTGACCGGCGTTCCCTGCTTCACCGAAAAAAGCGGTGGCCCGTCATAGGCTTTCGTCGCCGCGCCATTGATTGTCCATCCCGGCCCCCCGGCCGGCCCCGGTTCGACGACGAGGTCGACCTTCCTGGCGTTGTTGAGCTTGATTTCCGGCGGGAGGGCGGGATTTTGGGGCAGGGAGTAGATGAGGCCGCGCTTTTCGGCTTTCGCCCCTTGGGCCGTCGCGACCAGCAGGTCGTTCTCCGCGCCGTCGGCTCCGCGCAGAAAGAGTCGCGCCTTGGAGCCTTCCGTGGCCGGCATGTCGAAGATCAGCTCGAACCGGGCGCCCGGCGCAACGGGAATGCTGCGCCGGACCGGCTCGAAAGCGTCGCAGGGCTGGCTGTCGATGGCCACGACGAAGGGTTGCACGCCGTCAAAGGTCAGGATCATGATTCGGGCGTTGGCCAGATTGGCGAGTCGCAGCCTGACGCGCGAATTGGCCTGGAACTCCCGGCGCGCCGGGGCCGCTTTGCCGTTGACGGCGAGAAGCGGGCCGATGCGCCCCGCGCCGCGCGCCTCCGCTGCGTCGTCGAAAGCGCCGTCGATCTTGTCCTGCGCGAGCCGCCAGTCGTCGAGGACGAGAAGCAGGTCGTGGTCGGCGGGCAGGGGGTCGGGCTCGTCGACGATGAGAAGGCCCTTGAGCCCGCGGCCCATCAGCTCGGGCGTCTTCCCGTAAACGCTGGGGCGGTAGCAAAAGAGTCCCGGCTCCGCGAGCTTGCGCCGATAGTCGAAAGAGGCGCCCGGGGCGACCGCGCTTTGCGTCAGCGGCGCGACGCCGTCCATGGCGTTCTCGCCTCGCAGCCCGTGCCAGTGAATGGAGGCGGGAATGTCCAGCTTGTTGACCAGCCGGACCGAGAGTTCCTGTCCCTGCTTGTAGCGCAGGACAGGCCCGGGCGTCACGCCGTCGAAGCCCAGAATATCGGTTTCGCCCGCTCCGATGGTCGCCTTGCCGGGCCGCGCTTCGATGATGCGCGGCCCCATGGGCGACGCCGCGCGGCCGGGCGCGGCCGGGGGAAGGGAAACGAGGCTGGCGGCGACACCCGAAAGGAAGGCGCGGCGGTTGGGCTGTCGCATGACGTCGGTCCTTCGAGGTCCGTCGGGTGATTCGTATCGCTTAAGAGCGGCGTAGCGGGCGACCTGGGTCCGCGGCGCGTGCGAGGCTTAGCCGCCCTGCTGAATCTCGCAATTCAGCGTCGGCTTCCCCGGCAGGTCGAGCGTCGCATCCTTGCCCTTGTTCCAGAACTGCGCCTCGCCCGGCCCGAAGAGCCCCGTATAACGCGCGCCGGAGGCCGAGACGGCCTGCGTCATGACGACCGTGCGGTCGCGCCAGACCAGAAAGGCGAGGGCGGGGTCGCTATTGACGAAAGTCACCGACATCAATGCTTCGAGGCCGGGGCAGGCGGCGATGGAAGGGCCGAGGCTGATTCCCTCGAAATCCCTCGACCGCGCGTCTGCATAGACCTGCCGTAAATGAAAGATTCGCTCGACCATCGTTCGTTGCAGACAGGGTTTGGCGTCCCGGCAGATCGTCAGGGTTTTCCGAAAGCTCGCCTGGCTCCGCGCGAGTTCGGATTTGCGCGCCGAAGTCATATGGGGGCCGGCGGCGGCGAGATCCGCGAGGCGGGACGCCTCCTTGTCCAGCGCCGCAAGGACCGGATCGTCGCAAATGAGCTTTGTCGGCGGTTTTGACGCGGCGGCGCAATCCGCGGGGCCGGCGAGGGCCGTCCCGGGCAAAAACAAAAGCAGGGCGACGGCGGCCGCGCGAATCATGAAGGCTCTCCCGGATGCGTCGGTCGGACTGTAGCATGCCCGTATTTTTTTCGAGCATCGCGCGCCGGCCATGCTATAGAGCTGCGCCCGCGCATGCGGGTTCAGGTTTCGCGGCGGGTCCGGATGGGGCCGCTCCCGCGGGCGTGGCGGAACTGGTAGACGCGCCGGATTTAGGTTCCGGTGACGAAAGTCGTGGGGGTTCGACTCCCTCCGCCCGCACCAAATGCCGCAGTTTCGCGGAAATTATCGCAAAAGCCGCCGTCGCGCGCACGGCGGCTTTGAAGTTGTAGAAGGCGATCGACATGCAAGTGACGCAAACCTCCTCCCAGGGTTTGAAGCAGGAATTCAAGGTCGTGCTGCCGGCGGGCGACCTCGCCGCCAAGCTCGGCGCCCAGCTCGCCGAAGTGCAGGCCAAGGCCCAGATCAAGGGCTTCCGCCCCGGCAAGGCGCCGATCGCCCATCTCAAGAAGCTCTACGGCAAGAGCATCATGGGCGAAGTCCTGCAGGACGCCGTCAATGAAGCGAACCGCAAGATCGTCGAGGATAACGAGCTGCGCCTCGCCGTCGAGCCGAAACTCGACTTCCCGGGCGGCCAGGAAGAGGTCGAGCGCGCCCTCGAGGCCGAGGGCGATCTGGCGTTCACCGTCACTTTCGAGACGCTGCCGAAATTCGAGATCGGCTCCTTCGACGACATCTCGCTGGAGCGTCCCGTCGCCCAGGTGTCGGACGACGAGATCAACGCCGCGCTGAAGAATCTTGCCGATCGCGTTCAGGAATTCGAGCCCCGCGCCGAGGGGGCGAAAGCCGAATCGGGCGACAAGCTGACGGTCGACTTCACGGGCAAGCTCGACGGCGCGCCCTTCGAGGGCGGCACGGGCGGCGACGTCGACCTCGTGCTCGGCTCCAACACCTTCATTCCGGGCTTCGAGGATCAGCTCGTCGGCGCCGGCGCCGGCGAGGCGCGGGTCGTCAAGGTCAAGTTCCCCGAAGATTATTCCGCGACGCATCTTGCCGGCAAGGACGCCGAGTTCGACGTGACCGTGAAGGCCGTCGCCGCGCCGAAGCCGCTGGAAATCGGCGAGGAGCTCGCCAAGAAATACGGCTTCGAGAGTTTCGACGCCATGAAGGAGGCGGTGAAGGGCAATCTCGAGGCCGACTTCCATAAGATCTCGCGCGACAAGCTGAAGCGTGCGCTTCTCGACGCCCTCGACAGCCGCTACTCCTTCGAGCTGCCCGAGACGCTTGTCGAGCAGGAATTCAACAACATCTGGGGTCAGCACGAGGCCGAGAGCCGCCGTACGGGTCAGCCCGTCGCCGAAGAGGGCAAGACGGAGGACGAGACCAAGGCGGAGTTCCGCAAGATCGCCGAGCGCCGCGTACGCCTTGGCCTTGTTCTTGCTGAGATCGGCCAGAGCGCCGGCGTGAGGGTCGAGGACAAGGATCTGACCGAGGCCCTCGTCGAGCGCGCCCGCATGTTCCCGGGCCAGGAAAAGCAGGTCTGGGACTTCTATCGCAACAACGAACAGGCGCTCGCCCAGCTGCGCGCGCCGATCTATGAAGAGCGCGTCGTCGATCATATTTCGAAACTGATCAAAATCACGGACAAGGCCGTGACCAAGGACGAGCTCTTCAATGAAGACGACGAAGCGTAAGCTTCGTTTGCGTCCCGGCGCGCTCCGGCATATGACGGGACAATGATTTTTGCCGGCGGGGAACCCTCCGCCGGCAAGGCTGCATGAGAGGGTCGCGCGGCGAGTTCGAGTGATCGCCATGCGGCCGGTCTAATCGCGCGGCGCGCCGGACGCCGCGCTTGGGAAGGCGATGCGATGCGTGATCCGATCGAGGTCTACAACCAGTATCTCATTCCGCAGGTGATCGAGAATACGTCGCGCGGCGAGCGCGGCTTCGACATCTATTCGCGTCTGCTGCGCGAGCGGATCATCTTCCTGACCGGCCCTGTCGAGGATCACATGGCCTCGGTCATCATCGCGCAGCTGCTCTTCCTTGAATCGGAAAACCCGAAGAAGGAAATTTCGCTCTACATCAACTCGCCGGGCGGCGTGGTGACGGCGGGCCTCGCCATCTACGACACGATGCAGTTCATCAAGCCAAAGGTCTCGACCCTCTGCGTCGGCCAGGCCGCGTCCATGGGTTCGCTCCTTCTTTGCGCCGGCGAGGCGGGCATGCGCTATGCGCTTCCGAACGCCCGCGTGATGCTGCATCAGCCGTCGGGCGGCTTCCAGGGTCAGGCGTCGGACATTCAGCGCCACGCGGAAGACATTCTGAAGGTCAAGAAGCGCCTCAACGACATCTATGTCCGCCACACGGGCAAGGATTACGACACGATCGAGCGCACGCTCGACCGCGACCATTTCATGTCGGCGGAAGAGGCCAAGGACTTCGGCATTGTCGACAGCGTGCAGGTGAAGCGCGCCGAGGACGAGACCGAGGCGAAGTAAGAATTTCCCTCTCCTCGTTTTAACGGGAGAGGAGGCGGCGGATATTCCCTCTCCCCGCTCGCGGGGAGAGGGTTAGGGTGAGGGGCGAGCGTGCTCGCGATCGCGTCGCCGGCCGCGCGGCGCAAATTCGATCGTCTCGCATGGCGGCCCGCCTCTCACCCCAGCCCTCTTCCCGCATGCGGGGAGAGGGGGCCGGCGTCGCAAGGCTTTAAACGCGCGGCGAAAATAATGACGCCCGCCTTTCTTCGGGAAAAGCGCGGGCGACGAGGTGGGAAAACGAGGGCTCAGGGCGCGCGCATGTTTCGCAAGATTTTAATCGCCAACCGTGGCGAAATCGCCTGCCGTATCATCAAGACGGCGAAGAAGATGGGCATCGCCACGGTCGCTGTCTATTCCGACGCCGACGCCGACGCGCTCCATGTCGAAATGGCGGACGAAGCGATCCATCTTGGCCCGCCGCCGGCCGCGCAGTCCTATCTCCTCATCGACAAGATCATCGCCGCCTGTAAGGAAACGGGCGCCGAGGCCGTGCATCCGGGCTACGGCTTTCTCTCCGAGCGCGCCGCCTTCGCCAATGCGCTCAGGGACGAGAATATCGTCTTCATTGGCCCCAACCCGCGCGCCATCGAGGCGATGGGCGACAAGATCGAGTCGAAGAAATTCGCCTCGGCCGCAAATGTCAGCGTCGTTCCCGGTTATCTCGGCGTGATCGAGTCGCCGGAAGAGGCGGTGAAGATCGCCAAGGACATCGGCTATCCGGTGATGCTGAAGGCCTCCGCTGGCGGCGGCGGCAAGGGCATGCGCATCGCCTTCAACGACGCCGAAGTCATCGAGGGCTTCACCCGCGCCAAATCCGAGGCGGCGTCCTCCTTCGGCGACGATCGCGTCTTTGTCGAGAAGTTCATCCAGAACCCGCGCCACATCGAGATTCAGGTGCTCGGCGACAAGCACGGCAACGTCATTCACCTCAATGAGCGTGAATGTTCGATCCAGCGCCGCAACCAGAAGGTGATCGAGGAAGCGCCGTCGCCGCTTCTCGACGAAAAGACCCGCGCCGAAATGGGCGCGCAGGCCGTCGCGCTCGCCAAGGCGGTCGATTACGACTCGGCCGGCACGGTGGAGTTCGTCGCGGGGCAGGACAGGAGCTTTTACTTCCTTGAGATGAACACCCGCCTGCAGGTGGAGCATCCGGTCACGGAGCTCATCACCGGCGTCGACCTCGTCGAACAGATGATCCGCGTCGCCGCCGGCGAACCGCTGCAACTCTCGCAGGAAAACGTCAGGATCAATGGCTGGGCGGTCGAAAGCCGCATTTACGCCGAGGATCCGACCCGCAACTTCCTGCCGTCCATCGGCCGTCTGGTGAAATACCGCCCGCCGGAGGAGAAAAAGGAAGGCGGCGTCACGGTCCGTAACGACACCGGCGTCACCGAGGGCCGCGAGATCTCGATTCATTACGATCCGATGATCGCGAAGCTCGTGACCCATGCGCCCGACCGCCTTCGCGCGATCGTCGCGCAGGCCGACGCGCTCGACCGCTTCGTGATCGACGGCATCCGCCACAACATTCCCTTCCTCTCGACGCTGATGCAGATGGAGCGCTGGCGCTCGGGCAAGCTGTCGACCGGCTTCATCGCCGAGGAATTTCCGGAAGGCTTCACGGCGCCGGAGCCCGAAGGCGATCTCGCCTTGACGCTTGCCGCCGTCGCCACGCTGATGGATCACATCGGCAACGCCCGCAAGCGCATGATCACCGGCCAGCTCATGAATGGCCGGCCTGTCGAGTTCTCGCGCGACCGAGTCTGCATGCTCGGCGACACGCGCTATGACGTCGCGCTCGAAGAGCAGGGCGAGGCGCTCGTCGTGCGCTTCGCCGAGGGTGACAACCGCGCGCATCGCGTCTCCTCACATTGGCGCCCGGGCGAGCCTGTCTTCAAGGGCGATGTCGACGGCCGCGTCGTCTATGTGCAGGCGCGCCCGATCCTCAACGGCTACGAGCTCGCCCATCAGGGCGTGAGCGTGCAGGCGCGCGTCTATACGCAGCGCGAGGCCGAACTCGTCGCGTTCATGCCGAAGAAGAAGGACGCCGGCGCCTCCAAGCATCTGCTCTGCCCGATGCCGGGCCTCGTGAAGACGGTCGACGTGAAGGAAGGCCAGGAGGTCAAGGCCGGCGAGGCGCTCTGCATGGTTGAGGCGATGAAGATGGAGAACGTGCTGCGCGCCGAGCGCGACGTGACCATCAAGAAGATCGTCGCCAAGCCCGGCGACAGCCTCGCGGTCGACGCTGTGATTATGGAATTCGCGTAAGAGACTTGCGAACTTGGAATGAGCCGCGCACCCCTTCTCCCGCAGGCGGGAGAAGGCCATGCGCCGCCGACAAAATAAATCTATCCCCACTCCCCCAAACCTAATTCATCCTGCCCCCGCCTCGTCACCTAAGGGGCGTCGTCATGGCCGGCGGCGCGGCGGGGTCGGTCAAGCGTCTGCCGAGGCCTTTCGGCGGGCGTGGGCGGGTCGTCGGTCGGGCTCCCCTGGCAGGGGGCGCGTGAGAAATCGCGCGAAAAAAGCTGGGCCTTAATGTTCCCTCCGGCCTGTCGCGGGGCCTTCTGAAAAGGAAGCCCGCGCTTGAGGGAAGGCGGCATAGGAAAACTGCAGGACATAAATTGCCTGCGGCGTTCGAGCGCGCGCTCGTCCGGCGGTGAACGCCGGGCGGGAAAGAAGCGGTCCTGTCAGGGACCGTGCCCGGGAGCGAGGTTCTCCGCAGGGAAAGGTGCGCGTCATAAAGACCGTGTCCGGGACGCTTTGGCTCCGGTGCGCATAAAACCATTACACCTCGGCCGAACGGGGCCGGGGCGTCCCGGACCTCCCTTCATGCCTCGGATCGAAAGATCGCGGGATCAAAGAGGCGTGCGTATGTGGCAAGCGGATGGGTATGAGCGGCGTTTGAGATCGAGCGGGAGGTTGCGGCGTTGCTTCGCCGGGTTTTCGCGGCACGCGAGAACCAATCTACTCCGCCGCCGCGCAGGCTCCCCCGCCGTCATCGGCGCCCGCCACCAAATTCTCCCGCACGATCTTGTCGGCGCGCGCCTTCGCTTCCGCCAAATCCTTGTCGAAAACCTCGGTCGAATATTCGCCCGCCGAGGTCTTCACGATGGAGTCATTTGTCGGCTTCGCTTCAGCGCTCACATTGATCGAGGTGACGGTCGAAAGGCCCGGCCGCAGCGGGGTCCTTTTCAGCTCTTCCGGATCGATGGCGATGCGCACCGGAATGCGCTGCACGATGCGGATGAAATTGCCGGTGGCGTTGTCGGGCGGCAGGGTGGCGAAGACGGCGCCCGAGCCGGGCACGAGGCCTTCGACCGTGCCGTGGAAGGTCGCAGTCGATCCATATAGGTCGACATTGATGAGGGCCGATTGGCCGGGACGTATCCGCTCCATGCGGTTTTCCCAGAGATTGGCCTCGACCCAAAGATGATCGAGCGGCACGATATTCAGGATCTGGTCGCCGGGCCGCACGCGCTGGCCCACCTGCACGCGGCGCTTGGCGACATAGCCGGTCGCGGGGGCGCGAATATTCTGGCGCAGATATTCGATATAGGCGTCGTTGAAGCGCGCCTTGGCGAATTCGATGTCCGGATGGTTCGTCGGCGTCACGCCGCCGACGCGCGATTCGATCGCCTGCAGCTCCGCGCGCGCCTCGCGCAGATCGGCTTCCTGCGCGTTGAGCGTATCCTGGCTGTTCTGAAGCAATTGGCTGGAAGCGGCGCCGCTCGTCGCCGCCTGCTTGTAGCGCACGAGATCGTGACGGGTGCGCTCGCGAATGGCGGCGCGGGCCGTGACCTTCTGGCAAATTTGGCGGCGGCTGGCGAAAAGCGCGCCGACATTTCTGACGGCGCGGCCAAGTTCCGCTTCCGCTTGGCCGAGCGCGGCGCGCGCGCGTTGCGCGTCGAGGCGCACGAGCACGTCGCCCTTGTTCACGAGCTGCGTTTCTTCCGCCAGCACCTGCGCAACGACGCCCGTCGCATCCGACTGCACCGGAATGATGTTGCCGGTGACAAAGGCGTTGTCGGTCACGACCCAGTTGCGGTCATAGGCGAGATAGCGGAAAGCCGCCGCCAGAGCGCCGACGCCGACGCCGACGGCGAGAACCTTCAGAAGAAAGTTGCGACGCGCGCGAATGTTTTTGCGCGAGAGCGCTGGGGTGGACGCGCCTGGCGTCACCACTTTTTCTTCGCCCAAGATCAACCTCCTCCGAGCGATTGGACGGCGTTGACGACCGGGTTGATCGGATCCGTCTCCGGCGCGGGTCTGGGCTCGTTGGCCGCAGGGCCCGCGTCGTAGCCGCCGCCGAGCGCCTGAAAGAGATCGACCGCGGCGACGAGCTTGTCGCCTTCTAGCCCGCGCTGGATGAAGATGGCGTCGAGCATGTCGGCGTATTCCTGTACGACCTCGCGCCGGTCGCGCAGGCCGTCGCGCAGCCTTATGCGCGCGAGCTGCAGCTCCGCCTTGCGCGCCTTGATGAAACGGGACTGCGATTCGTATTCGCTCTTGAAGCGCTTGAGATTGGCCAGCGCGTCCGCGACCTGCTGCGCGGCGGCGAGAAGCGTCTCATTATAGGCGTCGACCGCCTGGTCGTAATCGGCGCGCTGGATTTCAAGATTGCCGGTGAGCTTGCCGCCCTGGAAGATTGGCAGATGCAGGCCTGGCGTCACGCTGTAGACCATTGCGCCCGGATTGAAGAGATAGCCGCCAAGCTTCGCGAATTGCGAGGAGGTGACCGAAGCCTCAAGGCCCGCCGTGACCGAAAGGTCGATCGAAGGCAGGAACATCGTCTTCGCCGCATGGATGCGATCCGCCCAGGCCTCGGCGCGCCTCAGCGCGGCCATCAGGTCGGGGCGATGCGCAAGCAGCTCGACGGGCAGGCGCTTGGGCAGAGCGGGCTGAACGGGCGCGATCGACTTCCTGCCTGCAAAGAGATTACGGGCGTAGTCAGGCCCTTCGCCCATCAACCGCGCCAGCGCGTTCTCCTGAATGGAGATGGCGGCCTCGAGCGAGGCTTCGCGCCGCGCCGCGGACTCTTCGGCGGCGCGGGCGAGCTGCACGATGTCGAGCGTCTCGATGCCGGTGTTGTAGCGCGTCTCGGCGAGGCCGCGCAGTTCGCGGCGCAGCTTCGTCAGCTCTCTCGCCAGCTTGAGCTGCTCGGAGAGGACATAGCCGCGCAGATAGGCGCGCGCGACGCTCGTCGTCAGCAGCAGCCGGGTCTGCTCGAGTTCGCCTTCCTGCGCCAGCGCGTCGCCGATCGAAGCGTCCAGCAGGGCGCGGTTCTTGCCCCAGAAATCCAACTCCCACTTGGCGGAGATGGGATTTAGGAAGGCCGCCGACTTTTCGAGCCCCGCCTGATTGGGATTGAGACCCGCCGCGACGCCATGCTCGGCATAGCGCGTTTGCCTGTAGGAAAGATCGCTCTCGACATAGGGTGTGAGACGTGAGCTTGCGACGTCGATTCCCGCCTCGGCCTCCTTCAGCGTGCCGGCGGCCTTTCTGAGGTTCTGGTTATCCTCCAGCGCCTTCTCGACGATCCGGTCGAGCTCCGCGCTGCGAAAGGCGCTCCACCATTGCTGGCCCGGCCAACCTTTTTCGCTGCCGACGCTTCTGACGCCGGAGGCCGCGACGGTGCGGCCCAGCGACGGCGTCTCCATGAATTCGGCGCGCTCCTCCTGCGCCGTCGGCATGCAGCCGGCGGCGAGCGGCGCTGCGCCTGCGAGCACGGACAGGCGAAGGAAGCTCTTGCGGAAGCGCATCAAGGTTCCGCCGTCACCGCTTTGCGCTCGAGTTTCGGCGCCGCATGAGTCGCATAGGCCGATGGATCCTTCTTCAATCGCGCGAACCAGACAAGCACGCGTAACAGAAACATGACGCAGGCGCCGCGCCCGACTCACGACGTGCGCAATCTGACGGCGCGCCGCCGATTCGGACATGCCGAAGTTCGGAATTGTTGAGTCAGGCTCGCGATCCTGTCCAGAGAGGCGAAGACATTCGGCGGCGCGTCGACATGGCCGACGTCCCGGCGGCCAAGGCGCAGCAGAAGGTCGCCGCCTGTCAGTCTGTCGAAATCGGCCGTCATCCGGGCTGGCGCTCCTGCTCGGTCAGGGTGAGAGAAACGTCCCGTCGGGTGGAAACCTGGCAGCCGGCTGGAATGATTTGCGTCCTGCGAGGACTTAACCATAGCGCTTTCCGTCGCGGCTTCACATCCTGTTCTTGACGCATTTTTCGAATTTCTTGGACCCAGGACGCTTTGCATGAGTGGCCTCATTTCCAGCTCTGGAAAGGCTTTGTTGTTGAAACGTATAATCGGCCATTACGTTTGTCACGCCCGCCTCCATTTCATGATCATGTTGGAGACATTCGGGACAAGAATAGAATATGACTATTCAGCTATCGTTTTTTTCGATCGCTCTATCGTCACTCGGCATCTGCTTTACTTCCGGGATGTCGCGAGCGAGGGTGGCGCGACGCGCGCCAGCGAAAAGCTGCGCTGCGCGCGGCCGATCATGAGCGGCCAGATCGTCTCGGCGGCGATCGCCTCGGTTCTCGAGAATGCGAGCAGTTTCCGCTTTTTCGCGAGCCGGCTTCAGAAGAGTCGAGCTGGTTAGGGCGTTACGCGCGTGACATGGCCCATCTTGCGGCCGGGCCGGGCCGCCTTCTTGCCGTAGAGGTGCAGGCAGGCGCCGTCCTGCGCCAAGATCTCCGCCCATTTGTCTACGTCGGCGCCGATGAGGTTGCGCATAACGACCTGCTTGCCATGGCGGCGGGCGGAGCCGAGCGGCATGCCGGCGATCGCGCGCATATGCTGCTCGAATTGCGAGGTCACGGCGCCGTCGAGCGTCCAATGACCCGAATTGTGTACGCGGGGCGCGATCTCGTTGACGACCAGGCGCTCGCCTCGACCATCCCGCACAACGAACATTTCGGCTGCGATGACGCCGACATAACCCGCGCCCTCCGCGATGCGCCTTGCGATGTCGATAGCGGTCTGCGCCGTCGAGTCGCTGATGGCGGCAGGAGCGGTAGTGGTCGCGAGGATATGATGTTCGTGCACGTTCTCGCAAACGTCATAGGCGCGGAATTCGCCGTCGAGCCCACGCGCGGCGACGACCGAGACTTCCTTCGCGAAGGGCACGAAGCCTTCGAGAATGCAGGGCGCATTGCCGAGATCTTTCAGGGCGTCCGCGAGATCGACGCCCTCGACGATTTTCGTCTGGCCCTTGCCGTCATAGCCGAAGCGCCGCGTCTTGAGAATCGAGGGCCTTCCGAGCTGCGCGACCGCGCGCGCGAGCGACTCCGCGTCCAACGCTTCGGCGAAGGGCGCCGTGGCGACGCCGAGGCTTTGGACGAACTGTTTCTCGATCAGCCGGTCCTGCGTCAGCGCGAGAATCTTGGGGTTTGGCCGCACGGGCCGATGCGCTTCGAGCACTTCCGCCGTGCGCGCGGGGACGTTCTCGAATTCGTAAGTAACGACGTCGACCGACTCGGCGAAGGCGGCAAGCGCGGCCTCGTCGAGGAAATCCGCCTTCGTGTGCGCCGAACAGACGTCAAAGGCGGGGTCGTCGGCGACGGGTGAATAGACATGGGATTTGAGGCCGATCCGCGCGCCGGCGAGCGCCAGCATGCGTGCGAGCTGTCCCCCGCCCAGAATGCCGATGGTCGCGCCGGGTTTCAGCATGTCATGCCTCGTCTTTCGGCGTCTCGGAGACGCTCGCCGTCTGTTTGGCGCGGAAATCCGCCAGCCGCGCCGCCAGCGCCTTGTCCTTCAGTGCAAGAATGGAAGCGGCGAGGATGCCGGCGTTGATTGCGCCCGCCTTGCCGATGGCGAGCGCGCCCACCGGCACGCCGCCGGGCATTTGCACGATGGAAAGGAGCGAATCCATGCCCTTCATCGCCTGGGACTCGATCGGGACGCCGAGCACGGGCAGATTGGTCATCGACGCCGTCATGCCGGGGAGATGCGCGGCGCCGCCGGCGCCCGCGATGATCACTTCGAAGCCTTCCCCGGCCGCGCCCTTGGCGAAGGCGACGAGCCGGTCGGGCGTGCGATGGGCGGAGACGATTCGCGCCTCGCAGCCCACGCCAAGCGCGCCCAGCGTCTCGACGGCGTGGCGCATGGTGGCCCAGTCGGACTGCGACCCCATAATGACCGCGACAGGCGTATTCGGCTTCGCCACTTTGAATTCCATCGGCTCGAACGTGGGAAGCCACGCCCCATAGACGATGGGACGGCCCAAGGCAAGGCAGAGCCGCTATCTGGAGCCGAGTCGGCTGATGGCCCGCGCCGCGAGCCGCAGGCCGTTGCGCGCCGCGGCTGCGGGTTCGGCGCCGCTGAGCAGGCCGGCGATCACCCCCGCATTGAAGGCGTCGCCGCCGCCAGTGCGGTCGACCGGCTCGACTAGAGTTGTCGGGACAGTTTCGACGCGGCCCCCGCTCAGAATCTTCGCGCCTTCGCTTCCATGCGTAACGAACCAGATCGCCGGATCGGCCGCGTGGCGCTCCAAGAGGAAGCCCATCGGGTCGTCCGAGCCGACGGCGCGCGCCAATTCGTCACAGTTCGTGAAGAGGCAGTCCGCCGCGCGGGCGAAGGCGGGATCGTAGCTGCCGTTGAGTTCGAGCGACAGCCGCCGCGCCCCGCGCGCTCGTGTCAGGAGGTTCGCGTCCCGGACGGCGGCATGCAGCCAGTCCGCGTCTGCGGCCAGCGGCAGCGCGTCGTCCGGCGTCCATGGCGCCTCAAGCGTCGGGCTCGTGACGATGCGCTTGTCGCCCGGCGGCGAGAGGCAGACCGCGACGGGCGAGGATGAGCGCACCGCTTTGACGCCCGCCACGTCCACGCCCGCCTCGGCGAGGTCGCGAAGGGCGAAGGCGCCGAGGAGGTCGTCGCCGACCCAGCCCAGCATCCGCACGCGCGCGCCCTCGCGAGCGAGCCAGACGGCCGTGTTGGCGGCCGAACCGCCGCCGCCGACCGCGACGGCTTTCGCCGGAATTTTTTCGTGCGCCTCGGGCAGGCGGTCCAGCCGCAGGGTGACGTCGAAATTAATGCTGCCGAGGCAGCAGACATATCCAGGCATGACTCGGGCGATCCCAACAGGCCGAGCATTCGTTGTCGGATCGGAATATCAGTCCCGCGCCGACATGTCGCCTCCGTCGGCCTTTCGCCCGCGTGCAGCCAGGAACCGCGCCCGCCTTAGCCGCCGGTCGGAACATGCACGGCGTCGAGTCCGGCGCGGAGCCCATGAGCGAGTTTTGAGGCGTCCCCATTCGCCCAGAAATGCACAAAGAACAGCCGGGGCTCGTCATCGAGCATATGATTGTGCAGCGCCGTCACCTCGATCCCGTTGGATTGAAGCGCGTTCAGCAAAGGTTGGATTTCGGAAGCCAACGCGACGAAGTCGCCGCTGATCGCCGCCTTGCCTTCGCCGGTCGGCTGGAAATTGATCGCGATCGCCGTCCCCATTGCGGGCGCCACGACCATGCCGCCAGCCTTGATGTTTTCGGTCCGTGGGACGCTGAACTGATACACGCCGGCGTTGCTCCTCCCCTTGAAGCCCAGGATTTCGTCCACCTTCGCGGCGTCGAAACCAGGTTTTGCCGGCTCCCGCGCCGGGGCGACCGCAGTCTCGAACGGCGTCTTCGTCGAGGCGAGCGCTTGCCGAACAGCTTGCGCCATTTTAGCCGGATCGCCGTGAGCCGAGACATGCATATAAAAGGTCGCAGGGGACGCGCGCAGCAGGTGATTGTGGACGCCGGTAACCTCGACGCCCGCATCGAGGAGCGACCTCATGACGGGATTGACCTCCGTCTCCGTCAAGACCAGGTCGCCCATCATGATCGCTGACTGCTCCGCAGGCTCGAAGGCGACCCAACCGCCCAGGGCGAGCCCGGTCTTGACGCCGACTCCGTCCAGCGTGACCTGGAGATCGGTCCTGGGAAGGGGATATTTGTGAACCGGTCCGGCAATCGCCGCCTTCTTGCCGAGTATGGCGTCGATCTGCGACCAGTCCGGGTCCGCCTGCGCGGCGGGGGACGCGGACGCCAAAACGCCCGCAACAACAAACGTCATCAGCGCTCTTTTCATTGCTTCTCTCTCTGCGAAAAGTACGTTGGCTGCGAGAAAATTAGGGCGCGCTGCGAAAAAATGGGAACGGGATTTTCGCTTGAAGCGCACTCTAAACCATAGAAACAGTTACGTTATTGCGTTCAGGCGATCTGGCCGAACGTAGCGTGGCTTGCGCCCCGGAAGCGAATAAGCGGATAAGTTCTCGCTGGCAGACGCCCCTTTTTCTCGAAAGCTTCCGAAAGCCATGGACGAACAACTCACCAAAGCCGTCGCCTCTCTCGCCGTCGCGATGATCGTCGCCATTGTCGCGCGGCGGCTGAAACTGCCCTACACGGTCGGCCTCGTCGTCGTCGGCGCCATAATCACATTCACCAGGCCAGACTTCGGGCCGCATCTCACGCATGAATTCATCTTCGATCTCATCCTTCCGCCGCTCCTCTTCGAAGCGGCATTGGCGCTCTCCTGGAAGGAACTGCTGCGCGATTCCGTTCCACTGCTGACGCTTGCGGGTCTGGGCACCGTCGTCTCGGCGGCGGTCGTCGCATTGGCCTGCACGACACTGCTGCATTGGCCGACTCCCTCCGCCCTCGTCTTCGGCGCGCTCATCGCGGCGACCGATCCGGTGGCCATCATCGCCATGTTCAAGGACAATGGAGTGAAAGGTCGCCTCAGATTGCTGGTAGAGAGCGAAAGCCTGCTCAATGACGGCGCGGCGGCGGTGCTGTTCGTGATGGCGCTGGCCTGGGCCGAGAGCCACGGCGCGGGGCAGGGCGCAGGCGAGGTCATGCTCGCCCTTGCGCGCATTGTGCTCGGCGGCGTGGCGGTCGGCGCGCTTGTGGGCGGCGCGGCGATCCTGCTCGCCATGGGGACGGCGGATCACCTGATCGAAGTGGCGCTGACCACCATCGCCGCCTTCGGGTCATTTCTCTTCGCCGAGCACTTTCATTTTTCCGGCGTGCTCGCCTGCGTCACCGCGGGACTGATGATGGGCAATCTCGGCCTGCTGCGCGAGGAGAACCGCAGCTATCTGAGCGAACGCGGCCGGGAATTCGTGCACGGCTTCTGGGAATACGCCGCCTTTCTCGCCAACTCCATGGTGTTCCTGATGATCGGCGTGGACGTCGCCTCGACGCCGTTTGCGGAATATGGGTCCGCGCTGGTCGTCGCCGTGATCGCGATCGTGCTCGTCGCCCGCGCGCTCACGGTCTATCCGCTGAGCGCGCTGTTCCTGCCGACCCGCTGGCGCATCAGCTTCGGGGAGCAGCATGTCCTGTGGTGGGGCGGCCTGCGCGGGGCGCTCGGTCTCGCGCTCGCGCTGTCGCTTCCCGACTCTCTGCCGATGCGCGACGTCATCGTGGTCGCGACATTCGGCGTCGTGGCCTTCTCCATCGTGGCGCAGGGGCTGACCATGCCATTTTTGCTATGGGCGTTAGGGGTCGGCAGGGGGCGCTAGGGCTAACGCAAAGGGGATTATCCCCTTCAGTTTGTTGACAAACCTCCCGAGGCGGCCTCGTCCTTCGAGACGCGAGCTTTGCTCGCTCCTCAGGATGAGGCCTAAGTATTTGGCGCTGAAGGAAAAAGCCCTCATGCTGAGGAGCCTGCGCAGCAGGTGTCTCGAAGCACGAGGGGCGTCGCCGCTACTTTGTCAGCAGCCTGAAGGGGATTATCCCCTTATTGCATCCTGGAAGGTCTGGACATGGGGAAAAAACGGGCGATGGACGGGGCGGCAAACCTACCGGCGCGGGGCAGGGGCCGATGGTTATTATGGCGCTAGCGCCAGCCAGACGACGTTTTCCTTGGTTGCAGTTCCTATAAAAAAGCCCGCCACAGGATAGGAGGCGGGCTTCTCCGGTTCGATGTGGATAATGCGCTAACCCAATGTCGCGTGCGAAATAATCGGAGCGAGGGAAATTACGCCGAAAATGACGGCAATTCCAACGGCCAACCACACTAGACCCTTCGTGCGACCGGCATTGCTGCTGCTGTTGCTTTTCATAGCTCGCGTCCGTTCTCTTTTCTCATGCGTCATCAAAGGCGATAACGCATCGTGGAACGATATAAATTATATCGTTGAACGATACAAGTGGGCGCTTCGTCGCACGGGACGGCATTATTGTTCCGCCCGCGCAAATTCAAGCCGCGTTGCTTTCCTCCCAGCCTGCGACGTTCCGCGCAAGATGCGGCGACTGCTCGTTTCTTATTATGAAGGCGGGGAAGACGCGGCTATTGGCAGCGCTGGACGCGGACTGATTGTCGCGCCGCGGTCAGCCTGAAATAATAGCAAAAACAAATAATTACGCTGCATCAGCAGGGGCTGGCCAGCCCCTGTGATGCGCGCCCTCGGCTTTATGCCGAAGACTTAATGATGGAAGGTGAACAGCCGCCAGACCGCGAGCGACACGGCGATGGCGGCGATGACGACCAGCGTCGCCGTCGCCTTGAAGAACAGCGAGGAGAGCGACGGCGCGGTCTCGCGCTCGCCGACAATCCGCACGCCTGGGACATGGCGCGGACGGCGGCCATAGGCGTCGGGCTTGGGCGCCCGGCGACGGCTATCGAAGGAGTCGCTGATCGAAACACTGAGACGAGGCATGGCTTGGCTTCCCAGAAGTTGACCGAGGACGGATCGTTTCTGTCTCAAACGGGGACAGTGGATCGGCCTACGGTCACGGGCTTCAAGCCGCGTGCCTTTTTAACTTTCAGGCAATGATGTCGGGCGTGAGCTGGTCTTCCAGCTGCGCGATGCGGTCGCGCAGAAGGAGCTTGCGCTTTTTCAGCCGCTGGATCTGAAGCTGGTCCGGCGCGCCGACGGCGATCAGCGCGTCGATCGCCGCCTCCAGGTCTTGATGCTCAAGCCGCAGGCGCTCCAATTCGACCCGGATGGCGTCCTGTTCGGCATCGCTGGGATTGTCGTTCATCGCCGTCAAAGCTCGCCCCGCCGCAGGCTTCCAGAATCGATGGGGCGATTATCGCGCCGCGCCTTGCGGCCGTTCAAGCGGAAAACGCCTCAGCGGAGGCGAAACCATACGCGTCCCGCATTTCCGCGATCTGCGCGATTTTTTCCCGCAGCGCCGACCAGTCGTCCGCCTCCGCGATGGGCGCCCAGATGGCCTCGACCTCGTCAATCAGCATGGTGCGGGGCGTCGGCCGCAGAAAATAGGGATGATCGAGCCGCGCGTCAGCCGTCGCCTGACGTTCGGCGAAGCTCGCGCGGACGGGCGCGAATTCTTCCCGTTCGTAGAAAGGCGCCGAAGGACTCGCTTTGGCGCGCGCGTCGCTCGCAAGCCCGCCGCGCCAGTCGAAGAAGGTCTGCTCGAAAGGCGCGCGCGTTTTCATCAGGAAATCGGTGAAGGCCTTGGCGAGGCGCGCATCGGCCTCCTCGCCCGCCGGGGCGAGGGCCAGGCGCCGCAACAGGGCGGCGCGGTATTCGCGCTGGATCAGGGCGGGGAACGCGTCGAGCGTCTTCTGCGCCGCCTCGAGCCCGGTCAGATGCAGCAGGCATTCGGCCAGCCGCGCGAGATTCCAGGCGAGCGCCGGCGGCTGGCGCGCAAAGGAATAGAGTCCGCTCTCATCGAAATAGGCGGCGGTGAAGAGCGGATCATAGGTGGGCGCGAAGCGCCAGGGGCCATAGTCGAAGCTCTCGCCCGTCACGTTGATATTGTCCGAATTCAACACGCCATGAACGAAACCAGTCGACATATAGCCGGCGCCGAGCTTCGCCACGCGGGCGCAGGCCTCCTCCAGAAAGGCGCGCGCCTTGGCCTCGTTCGGCAGATCGGCGAGCGCCGGAAAGTAATGGCTGCAAACATAATGCAGCAGCCGCGCGATCGCGGGTTTGTCGTCATGAAAGGCGAGGCGCTGGAAAGTGCCGATGCGAATATGCGAGTGGGAGAGCCGCACCAGAACGCTGGAGCGGGTGGGCGAGGGCTCGTCGCCGCGCAGCAGCGCCTCGCCGGTTTCGATGAGGCTGAATGTCTTGGACGTGTCGACGCCCAGCGCCTCCAGCATCTCCGTCGCGAGTATTTCGCGCACGCCGCCCTTGAGGGTCAGTCGCCCGTCGCCCCGCCGCGACCAGGGAGTCTGGCCGCTGCCCTTCGTGCCGAGATCAAGCAGCCGGCCATCGGCGGCGTCCCGCAACTGCGCGAAGAGAAAGCCGCGCCCGTCGCCGAGCTCAGCGTTGTAAACGCGAAATTGATGGCCGTGATATCGCAAGGCGAGCGGTTGCGGCAGACCGCCGGGCAGGGGCTCGAAGCGGCCGAAATGCGCAATCCACTCCTCATCGGTGAGCCCGTCCAGCCCGATGCGCGCCGCCCAGCGCTGATTGCGGTAGCGCAGGATCGTCTGGGGAAAGGTCGCGGCCTCGACGCGGTCGAAAAAGGGTTCGCCCAGGGTCTCGTGAAGAGTCTCGGGGCGGTAGGCGGCGGTGGCGGGCATGTGACGAGTTCTCGTTTTGGCGGTTCAGCGCATGAGCAAGCGTTGCGCCAAAAGATATGGCGGGCCGGCGGAAGGAGCAGTCTGGGCGTTCCCGTCGGGCCACAGCCTCCACCCTTCGCCCCTCCAGGGGAGGGGCGGGCCTCGGAAAGCCCGGGGGATAAGGTTGGCGTTAATGCGGGCCTGAAGGCCCGCGCGCCCTCGGCGGTTACGGCAAATGCCAAAAAGAAAAGGGCGGAAGCAGCGCTCCGCCCAACATCTCGACGTTTGCCTGGTGACCGCGCAGGGTCAGTGTCGCGTTTCGCTTACGGCCAATTTGGCGAGCTCGTCCTTGATTTGCAGTTTTTTGCGCTTCAACTCGATGATCTTCGCCTCGTCGGCGTTGGGATGGAGCTGCTCTTTCTCGATTTCCTTCTTGAGCGCCTCGTGGCGGCGTTGGAGTTCGACGATATGGCCCTGTAAGGACATGCGAAACCTCCTTTGTGTCTCTCCCCCTCGAAGAGGAGCGCACGGCCAAGCATGCCACAACGGGGAGCCGCCGCAAGTCACGAAATGACGCAGGCGTCACAAATCTTTCACCGGATCGATGTGCGATTTTAACGTTTCGTCAATCTTTCCGAGCGCTAGGCGCGACGCGACTCCCTTTCCCGGGCGACCTGGGCCGGAAGAATTTTTCGCAACAAAGGCGCTTGCGCCTCGTCGCGTCCCCCACTATACACACGCCCACCCGAGCCGCCCACGCGGCGGACCCCGGAAGGGGGCGCGTAGCTCAGCGGGAGAGCACTACGTTGACATCGTAGGGGTCACAGGTTCAATCCCTGTCGCGCCCACCATTCAAATCAAAGACTTATGCGAATGGTGACTTGCTGACGTGAAGCCACGTCAGCAATACGTCAGCAGCGCACAAAAGGGCGCGGCCGTGGCCGTCACGCGGTCGCCTTGGGAGCGGCCGGCTTGGTCCCTTCCCATGGTGGGCTTGCCCCCGAGCGCAGCCGGACGCCGCCCCGATCTTGGCGGCGCACGCCCGATCGGCTTAAGCTCCCGCCCATGCCCTCCCCGACGCGCTACACCGGCCCGGCCATGGACCTTGCGAACATGCGCAGCCTTGGCGTTCGCGCCGTCGCCGTCGAATGCGGGTGCGGCCGTCGGGAGAGCGTCGATATGTCGGGATTACCGGGGTCCGTTGAAGTGCCCACGCTTAAGCGCCGGCTGCGCTGTCTGGTCTGCGGCGCGCGCCCGAGCGACGTTCGGCCCGATTGGTCGCAGCATCGGGCAAGCGGAATGGGGCGCTAGCGGGCGACACACTCCTTGGGAAGGAACTGGCGAGCGCGCGCCGGTTCGGCTAGCCTTGGCCCATCCGTGACTCATTGCCGGACGAAATTATGTGCAAGACGAGAGGCTTTCTTTTCGCGTCAATGGCGACAATAGCCGCTACGTTCCCCGTTCAAGTTGCCGACGCGCATCCGGGCGCGCTGAACGCCGCCGGTTGTCACAACGTCCGCGCGACAGGCGAATATCATTGTCACGCGGGCGCGGCTAAGGCCGGCGAGCATCGGCGTTTCGTGACGTTTGGCGAAACGAACGATGAATTTAGCAGTCGCTACGGCGTGCATAAAAAGCGCTAACCCTAGCCGGAAGCGCGCATATCCGAGATTGCTGTAATGGTTGAGGCGTGAGGGCGGCGAAATAAATGCGCTACTACTATGGACGAGGCTATCGCAGAAGTTGGAAGCCACCGAAATATTCTGCCCTAACTGGGCTCTTTGGAAATGCTGTTGGCGAAATAAAGAGCGCGTTTTTAAATATGGATAGCGGCGCTCTTGACGAGCTATTCGCAGAATATGGCGGCAAATACGGGAAATCTGCCGAAGCATATGCCAGAAAGACGCATCCGAAGTGGCGAATTGGAACAACAACCCTGTCTGGCCAAACGATGGAAAGGCTAATAGAGCTAGTCCCGCCGTATCTATCGAGCGACCAACGATTTGCAATCCTAAAAACTGTCCTGAAATACAATAAGAAAAATGCAGATGCGCGAACAATACGTATAAACGTTAAAGAGCCACAAGCCGGATTTGCGGAGTTGGACCAAGTCCTTGCGTCGATGACGCATGATGATTTACTCGCGCACCTGCCGGAAAGGGTAATGAAGGCTGCGTCTTGGCTCTACGCCGATGATGTTACTTCGGCGAGAGCAATGCTTGCTGAGGCAGAACGCGTGGAAAACGAAATAATCCGCGCGAGTGCCAAGCGAGAAATCGAGCTATTGCGCCGGACCATAGCGACAGGACAGGTAAAGGCCGCAAACTACTCTGTGACAATGCCAGCGGGCCGTCTCAATGTCGTTGCTTACGAACCGTCTTTCTGCATTGTCGCGACTGTGTGTTTTGGACAGAACGCACCTGAAACAATGGCGCTTCGCAAGTGGCGAGACGGCTTTCTGGTTTCGTGTGAATGGGGGCGAGAGTTCATCGTCTGGTATTATCGCCACGGGCAACGCCTTGCCATGCTCTTGGAGCGCTTCCCCGCGCTTAAAGCCGTGGCAAAATCGGGAATAAGGTTGTTCGTTAGGGCGATGGACTATTTTGGAGTGCATGGGAAATGAGCGACGAAAAAAATCTCCCTGCAACGCGGGGCGAGAATAGCCCACAGCTTCACGATAACGGATTGAAAGCAGGTTCTTTGATACAACAATCTCTTTCGCGCCTAACGAAAGAGCAGGCAGAAAGCCTTGCAATGAAAGCGGCGGAAGCCGGTTTGGATTTAGAGGTTAAGAAGCTACAGCAAGACGCAGATTACCAAATGGGTCGGAAGGCCGCAGAAGACCATATTGATACATTCAATATGCTTGAAAAGCGTGGGCGGACGACAAGACAAACGGTTCGCTCAGATATAAAAACTGGCGCAGGAAAAATGAATATCGAAAGCAAATCCGGCGCATCATGCTTTGTTGCGTCTGTTGCTTATCAAAATCCAAACCATTCTGACGTGGTGTTTCTTCGCAAATTTAGAGACGTGCGGCTAGCGAAATATCATTTGGGGCGCACATTTATCGAATGGTATTGGAGAAACGGCCCGAAACTAGCCCGAGTTGTGCAAAAGTCCGAAGCGCTAAGATTGTCGTCGCGCTTTGTCATTTCGCGAATAGTCGCGATTTTGAGGGCTGTCACCGCTCTGGATTAGGTGGGATAATAACGGTTGGTCTGTCACAAGCCTTCCCGGCTTCGTGCCAGTCGCGCCAAATCCTTTGGCGGGCTTCGTCCAACGTCAATCGGCCGGCGCAAACCGCTCGGGCAAGGCAAGCCTCAATCTTGTCCTTGTCGCCGGCTTCTTCCCAAGGCTCAAGCTGAAAATTGCGCGGGTCCGACGGCGCGCCGCCAAGCGCCAGCGGTATCTTATGGTCAAGCTGAAACCGGGTTCTGTCGGCTTCCGTCAATCCAACCGCCCGGAGCTTCGCCAGCTTGATCGCATTCGAGACGGCGTAGGGCGGACGAACTGTCTTCGTCCAGCCTTGCACGCAAATCGTGTCTTCAATCGTCGCCTGTGTGACCGCCGGATTGAGGGGCAAATCTTCGGCGACTGCCGGCAAAGACGCCGCCGCGCTCGCCAATAAGAAAAGGACGGTTCGTCTCATTTACAAATCCCACATGCGATTGAGCAAATGCCTTACCGGCTGCGGCCGATTTTCGGCTTGCCAGACGGCCATGGCGGTTGAAAGCACAAGGTCGTCGTGAACGCTTTCGCGCCACGCCTCAAAACTCTCGTTGCCGCTCACGCTGATTTTCACCTTGAAATTCTCGAGTTCGTTGACGAGCGTTTCCACGTGCGGCAGGCCCTTTGCGATCTTTAGCCGGCCCGTTTGCAGCACCACTTGCAACAGCCCCGCCAATATCCTTTTGGGCACGCGAACGTCGCGGCTCGTCACCCGGTTGACTTGCTCGCCGCCGGTAATCGTCAACGCTATCGGGTCGAGCCCTTCCTTGCGGAACAAATCGACGCATGGCCTCCCCACGCCCGTTGCGTCCACCACAAGGCTCGGGGGCTCAGACCGCGTGGGAAGGTCCGCCAATAGCACCCGCACTTGCTCAATGATCTTGGGGTAGGGCGTCCCGAGCGCAGGCCGGTGCATAAACACAAGCGAATGGTGGACGACTTCCTTGCGTTCCTCGATTTGCGGCGTCGGCTCAAAGCGCGCCCGCGCGAATGTCGTTTCCGTCGCCGTCTTCCGTTCGTTGACGATTATGGCCGTGTAGTCCTTGGACTGTCCAAGGTCCACGCCGACGACAAAACCCGTCGATTGCGGTTCGGTTTGTTCGTGCCATCTATGCAGCGGCGGCGTCAGCGCGTTCATGACAAAATCCGTAGGGCAAGCGGTTGCACGTCGTCGGTAAGGGCGTTCATGATTGAGTCGGTCGAAAACAGTTGGTCCACGCTATCGACAAACTCGCACATGTATTCTTGGCGGAACCACCATTCGCCGATGGTTGCGCGTTCCGTATCCAGAAACTCGCGCGTAATGCGCGGCACGTCGTAGGCGGTTATCCGTTCGCGTTGCCATTCTTCGTCCGCCGAGTGCCACGCGTCGAAGAAATGTCCGCGCTTGCCGTGAGGCGTTGACATTAGGATTAGCCGTCCGCCGCTGACGGCGAGCATTGGGCGGACCGCCATATACAGCGCGTCGTCAACGAATGCGGCTTCGTCTTCGATAAGCAGCGTCACGGCGGAAAAGCCGCGAATGCTGTCGCCGTCGCCCGGAAGGCTGATAATGCGCGAGCCGTTCGCGAGTTCGCAAGACAGCTTGTTATTCGTCATTAGCTTCGCCTCGGGAACGCGAGACAGGAAGCCGCTGACTTTTGCGAATAGCTCCGACGACTGGCGTAGGCTCTTGGATACGAGCAACGTAAGCGAGCCGGGCCGATAGATTGCGGTATGCGCCGCCAACACCGCCGTCGTCGTTGATTTGCCCGATTGTCGCGAGCAATTGAGAATGACGCGCTTCGCCGACGATTGCAGCAAGCGCGTTTGCCAAGCGTCCGGCGTGAATTCGAGACGGTCACGGGCGAAGGCCACGGGGTCCAGACCGTGCAAGAGGGCGCGCGCCATAGCGGCCTGTGGGGCGCGTTGAGCGCCTGAACGGCTACCCATGGGGCGCTTGCCCGTTTTGGCGCGTCCACGGGGCGTCTCTGTGGCGGCAATCGACAGTCCCGGCGGCCGGGTCATGGCGCTTGCTCCGAAATGTGGGCAAGCCGGGCGGCGACGGCCGCGCGAGCGTCGGGATACGGAGCAAGCGCGTCGATTATGAGTTGCTGGAAATTCACGAATTGCGCGTGGACGACGATGTTGATTGCGTCGGGCTCAACGTCGCCGGTTAGCCTGCCAATGAAGACGAGACATTCGCGCGCCTCTTTGACGCCCCGCAATGCGGTTTGAATGTCGCCACTGTCTTCGGCTTTCGCGAGCAAATCGCGCGCCTTGTCCAAAAGCTCATGCGCTTGCTCTAGCAGCGTCGCGCCGCGTCGCCCTTCGGCTTCGGCGCGTTCGGCTTTTGCTGCCTCGATAGCCGCCTTTGGAAGATGCGCGGAACGATGACGCCAGAGCGCTTGTTTCGTTATTCCGTATTGTTTCGAGATAGCTTCGGCGTTGACGCCGCCGACAATGGCGGCGTCAATCTTATCTCGCTCGGGATGATTGCAGCAAAGGCAGGGTCTAGCCATTGCGGGTCCGTTTGCGTTGGGTTTGCACGTAGGGCAGTAGCGTCATGTCAGTTGCCGGATTTGCCCCGGTATTCCGCTAGCTTTTCCTCATAGACTTCCTGCCAGCCTTGCATGTTGGCCGGCTCGCCGCGTTCGCTCATTGCGCGCCCGGCAGCGTTGGCGGCGAAGAAGTTGGGATGCATACGGCGCTGCATTTGCTTGCGGCTTTCGTTGAGCAGCTTTTCGGTTTCCGCCTCAAATTCGGCGTCGGTCATTTGTCTGGCGTGCTTGTCGGTCATCGTTGCTTCTCTCGTTTGTGTTGGGATTGCAGTTTTGGCTACGTCAGTTCGTTGCTAGTCGGTCTCCTCCTTTCGTTCGCATCGCCTACCCACGGGGGCAGACCCCCATGGGATGGAAGCTCAAAGCCATCGCTGCGGAAGTCTGCGGCGGCGGTTCCCCTAAAGGGGAAACCTCCGCACCTCCGCAGACGGGGTTGCGGAGGTAGAGAAGAAATGAACCTCCGCACCTCCGCAACCAGCATTTTCAATGGTTTGCGAGCGGAAATTTGCGGCTGTTGGCCTTTTTGCGGAGGTTCGATTTTCAACCTCCGCAATGTGAGTTCCGCAAAGTGAACCTCCGCACCTCCGCAACGTTGAAAAATATGGGGTTTTGGCATGTCAGTCGCCTCCCGCCATCGAAGTCGGGCCGCGAACCTCCGCAGCCCCCGCAGATAGCAAATCGGGGCCGGCAAGCTCGTAATGGTCGTATTCCTTTCGGTCTTTGCCGAAAGCCTTTGCAGGCGCTAGCACCCGGTCTTTGACGAGCTTGGTGATAAACGCCTTGATGCGTCTCTTGTCGTCAGCGTTGTCGGGGTCTAGCCCGAGTGCGCCGCCAATTGGACGCCCGACCCATTCCGGCGACAGATGATGCGTCCGCCAAGGTCTGCCCCTCACGGCGTCGATAATCACGCGGCGTTCGTCGTCGGAAATGTCGTCGTCTTGCTTCGGCGGCGTCCAAATTTCAACAACGCCCACAACGTCGCCGTTAGGCAAAGGCTGGCCAACAAGGCGATACCACCAAGGGCGAGCGGATAGCGGCGACATATTCGCCTTGCCGTTTGTGACCTTGATAAACAGATGGCGGTTGCGATTTGGAATGTCCTTTAGATATTCGTTCGCTTCGCCGTCGGTCATGACGTTGAGCATTCGAGCGCAGCGCACGGCGTCAACAAGAGCCGAAGCGCCGCGCGAATGATCTACGGTCACGTCGTTCCCGTTGGCCTTGCGCGAGTGGTGCACAAGCTCGATTGCGCAATTGGCTTGCTGCGCAATCCGCCCCCATGTTTTCGCGACAAGATCAATCGCCGGATTATCGTTTTCGTTGACGCGATGGCACGAAACGAACGGGTCGATAATTAGAACGTCAATCCCGTTGCCGATTAGCTCGGCAATGATCTTATTCACTACCGCATTATCGACACGCGGTTTTCCGTCATCTGCGGACACGACGACCATTTCAGTATCGCGACCCGATGTTACGAATAGCTGGTCGCCAATGTCCTGTGGCAGCATTCCATGATGCAACATCGCCGCCGTCACGCGGCGTTGCAATTCGTCCATAGGGTCTTCGCCGTTGTGATACCAAACGCGCGCGACGTTTCTTGCCGTTGCGTTGAGGATCAAGCGACCGGAAGTCAGCGCGAGCGCTTCGGCGATGACGAGCGACGACTTGCCAGTGCCGCCGGGCGCAACTGTCGCCGACACGAATTTCCGCACGTAATGGTCGCCGAAAATCCATTCACGCCGGGGAATGTGCGCGGGGTCAATGAACGGAAACGGCGTGGCCTTGATCGGAGGCCAGTCGGGATTGACTGCATTGGCGTTGAACGGGGTAACGTTGCTCACTTCGTCACCCCGCCGCCAACGCTCGCCAGATACTCTTGATGGGCGCGCCAGACCGCTTGCCATTCCGCTTGTTGGTTTGGGTTGTCGGGGGCTTTCTCCAAAGGCGGATGCGGCCGTTGCATTCCGTTCGTCAGACCGCTTTGCAGGGTGGCCCATGCCTTGCGGTCGCCGTGGCGGTTGTCGTCTCGCCAGCCGTTAATTTCCATCGCGGCGTAAAGCGCGCCTTCGACCATTTCGCGCTCGATCCAGCCGGCGGCGACCATGCGCCCCATGCGGAAGGCGATGGCGTTGCAGGCCCGGTTTCGGCCGCTGTGAAGGCCCGCGAGTTCGGCGGCGTTCCTTGCGAGGGCGTCGGCGGCGTAGGCGCGTTCACGGTTGCCCACCGGCTCGGGAGAGGCGAGGGAACAACCCCCGTGGGAAGGGGCAACAGCGGGCCTCGGGAGCGCTGTGGCGTGCTCAATGGGCGCGGCTATGATCTTGGCGGCTTCGGCGAGGAACGCCGTGATTTGGTCTTCCGTGACCGGCGTAAGCGCGGCGCGGTCGAATTGCTGGGGTGGCAAGGGCCACCATTCCAGCGGAGCGCCGCTCGGGTGGTTGCCGTGGGCGACGAACTGTTGCCCGTAGCCTAAAATTTCGACTTTCTCGGCTTTGCCGTCGGCGCTTGTATAGACGCCGGAAACGATTGCGCGTTTTTTCGGTGCGCCTTCGGCCGCGCGATAAAGCAAAAGAATGCGATGGCTATTCGCTCGCCAACGGGCCGGTGCGCCGCCGAGCGTTGCGAACGCCAATTCACGAAGCGCGTTCGCTCGCGCCGGGTAGTCAACGTCAATATCGACGGCTCTTAGCCCGTCGCACAAAAGTCCGGTATTCAGCGCCCACGATTGCGCCGGGTTAATCGCCGCGAATGGCGGATTTGCGCGCGCCCGCCCGGTCCAATTCATGCCGTCGGGCTCTTTGCCGCCGGTCCGAACGGCTAAAGGCCGATGACCTTGCGCCCACAGTTGACGGCGCAAGTTCGTTATTTCGTCGCGTGTTTGAAGCGGCGGCGGCGTATTCATCTTCTTCAAATCCAATAGATTGGCGCGCCGTCCTCAAATCGGCGGAACGCGAAGCCTTGCCATTTGTAGAGTTCGAGAAATTCAGAGACGCTTGCCCAATTACTAGCCGGGCGCTTGCCGACGACGTAGAAAAACAGCCGCCGGCGCTCTTTGACGAAGCTCTTTGTCTCGTCTCGGAACTTCAACACGATTGTCGTATTCGGCTTCACAAAGCCGCCGTTGCCGTCGTCGCAAACGACTTCCGCGCCGTGCGGAGCATTTTTTGGAAGGAATATGCGGCTGTAGGCGACGCTTGGAATGAAGCCGAAGTTGGTATCCATTCGAAGGTCTACTTCCGTAGTCCAGTCTTCTGGATAGTCGATATATTGGCCTCTCAACCAACCATGCGCTTCGCTGTTGACGTATTCATTGATTAGCCGAGAGTCTTTCTCGATCTGCGGCACAAGGACTTGCGGCTGTCCTTTGGAGAAAATCATTTCAGCCGCCCTTGCTATCGGACGTTGAACGCTTCGGCGCGGACATTTTGTTGAGCGCCCACGCGTCAAGCGACGCGCGCGGATACACGACAGCGCGACCGCATTTCCGAAATTCAGGACCGCCGCCGCGAACGCGGTCCTTGGCCAGCGTCTTGGCATTTCCAATCCCGTAGCGCGTCCGAAGATATTCAGCCGCCTCAGGCGTCCGCAAAAATTCCCGTTCCATGGTGAGCCTCATCAATCCACGTTAGGTGGCGATACGGGAATGATAAAGGCGGCGAGTCGGTCGCTGTCAAGTCAAAATAAAGTAATGAACGAGGTTCGTTGCCATATTGCTGCTATTGGCTATGAGATTGTCAAGGCGTCGAAAAGCAATGACCATTACGATTGCTTCGAAGTGTTGTCGGATAGCTAGTTTATACATTCGTAGCTTCTGATTGCGTCTCGGATTGACGCTAACTTCGGCGCTATCGCATCGCTGTTGCGATTGTTTCGGCCACGCGCGAAGCGGCGTCGATAAGCACGGCGTCCGGGCGACGAATGTAGTGCCGTTCCGTAACGCCGCGTTTCGAATGTCCGATAAGCTCGGCAATGGTCGCGTCACCGTAGCCGAGTTCGGCGGCTATCGTTGCAAAGGTCCGGCGTGCATCGTGCGACCGCGCGTCGGTCAGTCCGGCGGCGTTGAATATCGCGGCAATCTGCTTCTTTAGGTCGGCGCTTCCGTCACCCGTGCGGTTGGGAAACACAAATTCATCGTCCATTTGCGTGATTGAGCGCAGATGGTCGATTGCGGCTTTGCCGACGGGGCGCGTTGAGCGGCCAGTTTTCGTCGTCTCAAGCCTCAAGCAAGAGCCTTCGAAGTCGATTTCTCGCCAGCGCAGCCCGCACGCTTCTTCGCGCCGTAAGCCCGTCAGCAAGATCAATTCGAGCGCCGCCGCTGCTTGGGGCAGGCGAGGGGAGGCGTCGTCAATCGCCTTGCCGAGCGCGCCGAGTTCCGCACGGGAAAGAATGCGGTCGCGAGCCTCCCCACGCTGTGTCTCAACCCCGTGGGCAGGGTTCTTGTCGCCGACGTATCCGCGCCGTTCGGCCCAAGTCCAAATGCCGCCCAACAATTCGACGACGCGGGCGGCGGTTCCGGCCCCGCCGGTCACGCGCGCGACGCCGCGCGTCTTCGTCTTGACGGTTGCAGCGGTTTTGCCAGCGGCGATGGCGTCCGCCATGCGTTGCACGTCGGCGCGCGTCAATTCGGCTGCAATCTTGCTGCCCAAGAGCGGGAGAATGTGGCGGGCGACGCGGCCCTCATCTATTGCGACCGTTGACGCCCGCTTCGGCCGGCGAAAACGCGTCGTCACGCTCCCGGCGCGCGCCGCTTCCAGATATTCATTGCAAAGCTCGGCGACCGTGACAGCGCTTCGGCGTTCCTTGCGCTCCGAAACCGGGTCGCGGCCTTGGCTCACTTCGGACAGCCGCTCGCGAGCGATCTTGCGGGCTTCGTCGGGCGTCATTGCGCCAACCGCGCCGATGACCAAGCGCCGCTGGACGCCTCTTTCGGTCCGGTAGTTGATAATGAAGCTCTTGCGGCCCGACGGCATAAGTCGGACGCCGAAGCCCGGCGTTTCGCTATCCCACGCATACACGTCGCGGGCGGGGTTGGGGGGCAGTCGGTCAATAACTGTTTTCGTGAGCTTGGGCATTCCGCGCCTTCACGTCAGCAATACGTCAGCGCAGAAAGGTAATCTCACGCCTCGCCGAGCGCAACCAAGCAAATAACATATGCTTAAATAACAGGTGTTTGTGGATAGTCAGGGGCTTTAGGGAAACCTCTGTAATCGTGTTGTTCCTACGTTGACATCGTAGGGGTCACAGGTTCAATCCCTGTCGCGCCCACCATTCAAGACACCCACTTACGCAGGCGGCAGGGCCATCGGGCTTCTGTGCCGCGCCTTTAATGCGTCACGCAGCCGGTAGCGTGAAGCTGACGATCGAGCCGCCGTCGGGGTTCGGCCGGGCCCATATCCGGCCGTCATGCGCCTCGATGATCGCGCGCGAGACCGAAAGGCCAACGCCGAGGCCGTGCGCCTTGGACGTGACGAAAGGCTCGAAGAGGTCGGCCTTGATCTCCTCGGGGAAGCCCGCGCCCGTATCGATCACGTCGATCTGCACGGCGTCGCCAGCGCAGGAGGTCGCGATCGTGACCTCTCGCATTTCTGCGTTCTGCACGGCCTCCACCGCGTTGCGGATGAGGTTCGCCATCACCTGCTCGATCTGGATTCTGTCCGCGAGGACCCGCTGTTTCGCGGCGGAAAAATCGCATTTCAGATCGACGCCGATCTGCCGGGCGCTTTGATTGGTCAGCTCGCAAGCGTCCTGGACGAGGTCGTGCAAATCCCAGATGGTCTTGTCGGGATCGCGGCGCGTCACGAATTCGCGGATATGGGAGATGATCTTCCCCGCGCGCAGCGCCTGCTCGGCGGCGCGATCGACCGCGTTTTCGACGCGCGCCGGACGCGCGTGCTCCGGCATGCGCAAGAGGCGTTGCGCCGCCTGAAGATAGCTCGCGGCCGCGGTCAAAGGCTGGTTCAATTCATGCGCGAGCGCCGTCGCCATGCCGCCGATGGCGCCGACGCGATCCGCGTGAAGCTTGCGGATTTGCGCTTCGGCCGCGCGCCGCTGCGTAAGGTCGCGCACGAAGCCGACAAAGAGCGGCTGGTTGTCCGCGGTCACGACGCTGAGCGTCCATTCGACCGGGAAAGCCGAACCGTCCTTGCGCCGCGCCTCGCCGCTAAAGATGGCGTGGGGGCGAAGATCCAGGCCGCCGCGCATGGCCTTGGCGAGGTCTGGAACGAAATCGCCGATATTGGAGCCGATCAGTTCAAAGGGCGGGCAATTGAAGATGCATTGCGCCGTGAGATTGGCGAGAACGATGGCGCCCGCTCCATCGCAGGTGACGATGCCGTCGCTCGCGCCGTCGATCGTCGCGCGCAGCCGCGCCTCGCTCTCGCGCACAACCTGCTCGTTGCGACAGCGCGCGTAGCACTTGAACGTGGTCCACGCGCCGCGTTCGCGAATAAGAGCGAATTCGTGGTTCGCCACCACGTCGAAGAGCTCCTGCTTACGGAGTTTCTCCAGCGCATAAGTGCAGAGCGCCAGGATGCGCTGCTGTTTGATAGCCGGATCGAGCACCGCTTCATATTGCACGAAGGCGTCCCAATCCTCTTGGGCGAGCCACGCCGTGTCGCCGGAAAGCCTCAGGCCGTCGAAGCCGCGTTCGAGCGCGAGATGCAGCTTGTCGAACCAACCCTCGCTTACCCTTGCGGCGTTGAAAACGCCGCCGCGCGTATACCACTCCGTGTCGTCGAGGATCTCGATCTGCCCATTGGAGAGATACTGATCGAGATCGGGCAGCGCCGCGCGCAATGCGTCGGCGGCTCGTTCAGGCGTCAAAGTCCGCGAGGTGATCCACAGGCAATATTCGTTGGAAAGCAGCCCCTCGCGGAAATAGGGGACGAGGATTTCCAGAAGCTCGTCCTGCGACGCATACATCAGGCAGATATGCGCGCCCCAATGCAACGGTCCGACGCACTCCAAGCCTGAATGACGCGCACCTCCCTGCAAAGCCGCAGCCTTGAGGGGACGAAAGTCGGTGACATTGCTGTTCAAGGCCAAAGCTTCCAGTTCAGGCGCCGCTCCGGACGCTATTAGCAACCCAAAAGAAGCCGCGAGCAAGCGTGGCGTTTCTCTGAAAGCTCCGCGGTCCGCCGAGCTTTCGGCTATAAAGCGCCGTCATTCCGTCGCTTCCATAAGCTCACGCCGCAATCGCTCGACGTCTGCGACATGCGCCGCCTGAATCTCCTCGGCCTGGCTGAGTTGTTCTCTCGCCAGCGCGGCGTCGCCTCCGACGCTCTCGAGGTTGATGACGCGCTTGCGCTGCTCGTTCACGCGGCGCGCGTCGATGAGCAGATAGCTCTCGACGCGGTCGAGTTGCTGCTGGATCAACGCCCGTTCCATCGCGGCCTCTCCTGCGCGGCTCCCTTGCACATTTCGTGCAATCCCTTGCGCATTTGTAGGGAGGTCGCGCCGCCCTTCGAGCGTCGCCGCCTTCACTGCGGAGGCGCCGACGGGTCGCGACCATCGGCGGCCAGGGCCTCGCGGGGATGGCGGTTAGACCCTGTGCTCGCGCAGGCTCTCCTGAAGTCGAACCATCGCTCTTTCGACCTGACGAAAATCGCCGCGAAGCGCCTTCAGCGCGTAGCGCTCCTGGTCGATCTCCTGACTCGTGCGGAAGCCGAGGCGACGCAGCGCGGGCAGAGGCGGGCACCAGCCCTGCATGGCGTGCTGGAGCAGGAAACCCGCGACGAGGACAGGGAGGGCGAGCCAGCGGCGATTGGCGGCGAAGCCGAGGCCAAGGCCGATAAGCGCCAGCGTCGAGGCGTTCGCCTCCAGCGCCCTCTCGATGTCCCACTCGCGATCGAGTTCGTTCAGCCGCTGGTCGATTCTGGCCGGGTGAAGCGCGAAATAGACGAGCCGCTCCAGCATTTCCTCGTGGATCGTGCGGTTGACGGCGTCTGAGGTGTGGTTTTGAACCCGGTCGGCGGCGGCTGCGGTCATGGGAGGCCTCTTTCCTGCCCACGGCAACCGCCGAGCCGCCGGGATGTTCCTGTCGCCTCCGACCCCGGGCTCGGGGTCTTTACCGCGCGGGCGTCCTGCGCTAAACCCCGCCCGTAACGAGCCCTTCGCGTTACCGCGTGGGGCTTTTGCCGTTTTTGAAGCTGCGAAGACAAAATCATGGCGAATGTGGCGGTGGTCGGCGCCCAGTGGGGCGACGAGGGCAAGGGCAAGATCGTCGACTGGCTGTCGCTGGAGGCGGACGTGGTCGTGCGCTTCCAAGGGGGCCACAACGCCGGCCATACGCTCGTGATCGACGGCAAGACCTACAAGCTCGCGCTGCTGCCCTCGGGCATCGTGCGGCCGGGCAAGCTTTCGGTCATCGGCAACGGCGTCGTCGTCGATCCGCATTTTCTCGTCGGGGAGATCGACCGGCTGCGGGAGCAGGGCGTCGAGGTCACGTCCGCCAATTTCAAGATCGCCGAGAACGCGCCGCTCATTCTCTCGCTGCATCGCGAGCTTGACGCCCATCGCGAGGAGGGCGCCGCGGGCGGCGCCAAGATCGGCACCACGAAACGCGGCATCGGCCCCGCTTACGAGGACAAGGTCGGCCGTCGCTCGATCCGCCTGATGGACCTCGCCGAGCCGGATACGCTCGACGACAAGATCGCGCGCGTGCTCGCCCACCACAATCCGCTGCGCAAGGGCCTCGACCTGCCGGAGGTTTCGGCCGCGACGCTGCGCGAGGAGCTGCTTTCGACCGCGCCGAAGATCCTGCCCTTCATGGATGCGGTGTGGGACCTGCTCGACGAGCAACGCCGCTGGGGCAAGCGCATCCTTTTCGAGGGCGCGCAGGGCGTGCTGCTCGACGTCGATCACGGCACCTATCCCTATGTGACGTCCTCCAATACGGTGGCGGCTGCGGCCGCGAGCGGTTCGGGGCTTGGGCCTGGCGCGATCGGCTATGTGCTGGGGATCGCCAAGGCCTATACGACGCGCGTCGGCGGCGGTCCTTTCCCGACGGAGCTCAACGACGCCATCGGCGAATTGATCGGCGATCGCGGCCATGAATTCGGCACTAATACCGGCCGCCGTCGCCGCTGCGGCTGGTTTGACGCGGTGCTGACGCGCCAAGCGGTGAAGACCTCGGGGATCAACGGCATCGCGCTGACCAAGCTCGACATTCTCGACGGCTTCGACGAGATCAAGATCTGCACGCATTACATGCTCGACGGCAAGCGCATCGACCGCCTGCCGGCGTCGCAATCCGCGCAGGCGCGCGTGACGCCGGTCTATGAAAGCTTCCCCGGCTGGAAGGAGACGACGAGCGGCGCGCGGAGCTGGGCCGATCTGCCGGCGCAGGCGATCAAATATGTGCGCCGCATCGAGGAGCTGATCGGCGCCCCGGTCGCGCTGCTCTCGACGAGCCCGGAGCGCGACGACACGATCCTCGTGCACAATCCGTTTCAGGATTGAGTCTTCGTCGCCCGCCCAAACGCAGCCTGGTTCCGGGGCGACGCAGGAGCGGCGTGCGGCGGCCTAAAGCCGCGCCGCCTGATCGATCTCCTTCGCGGGAAATGGCGTCAGAAAGTTCGCGGCGAAACCGCCCTCGAAATGTCTGACGACCGTCACATAGGCTTTCCCGATCGAGACGCGCTCGCCGACGGGCGGCAGATAGCTGGCTTCGACGCTGACGCCGGACGCGGAGAGGTCGCGGATCGTGACCACCAGCTCCTCGCCGGAACCCAGCCGCATCGGGACGAATTTTTGGATGGGCTCGATGCGCTCGTGGCCCCGCTGGTCCGCGAGGTTGAGCGCGATGCGATTTGCGAACCAGGTCAGCTTGTCGGCCAGCATCTCCCGTCTTTCGGGCGACGCATTAATGGTCATGGAGAAGCCCTCGGGCGACCTGCGCACGACCTGGCCGGTGAAGCGTCCCAGCGCGTCGATATAGGCGACGATATTGTCCCCGATCTCGGGTCGCGCCGTGCACATGAGGTTCATCCCGCCGGGCGAGATGTCCACCGTGCGGCACTGACGCTCCTCTTTCGACGGAAGGACGATCCGCCCGAACAAATCGATGTGGACCCGCTGGAACCTCCGGCGTTCTGTGCTGGTGAAGAGAGGTTCATAGCCACCGAACGAACCAATCTTGCCCGTCATGCTCATTGGACGCGCCCGTTTTGGGAAAGATGTGCTTCTTTACGAAATCCACTTTAATTTTCCCTACTTAAGCATGACAGTAGGGTTTCGTCTTCTCGTCGCCGCGCTAATTTGGGTTAAAAGCAGGGAGACGAACGATGAACGAAGACGCTTTCAACATGGCCGTTCGGAAATTCCTCAAGGAAGTCGGCGTCACCTCGCAGCGGGAGATCGAGCGCGTCGTGCGCGAACACAAGGTCGACGGCGACAAGCTGAAGCTGAGTATGACGCTGACCGCGGAGGGGACGCCGCTCGAACATGTGGTCAAGACGGTGATCGATCTTTCTTAGTCAGTCTCCGCGAAAGGCTTTCTCCAGCGCGGAGATGTCGAGCTTCACCATTCCCATCATGGCCTGCATCGCGCGGGCGGCCGCGGCGCGGTCGGGATCGGTCAGGAGCCGGGGCAGGGCCTCGGGGACGATCTGCCAGGAGAGGCCGAAGCGGTCCTTGAGCCAGCCGCAGCGGTTTGCCGCGCCGCCATCCGCCAGCAGGGCCGCCCACAGGCGGTCGGTTTCTTCCTGATCCCCGGTCGTTACGGAAATCGAGACGGCGTCGTTGAGCACGGCATAGTCACCCATGTTCAGCGCCTGATAGGGCGTTCCGGCAAGGGTGAAGAAAACGGCGAGCGCCGGGCCGCTCGGGTCGGGACGGAAGGCGGTTTCGAACTCGGAGCCGGGAATGAGCGACACATAGAAGCGCGCCGCTTCCTCCGCCTGATCCCGAAAGGCGAGACAGGTTCTCACTTTGCGCATTGGGCGCTCCTTTGGATGGGAAAGCGGCTGGACAGGGCCGATAAACGTTGATATCAACGTAAATGCGCCATGTCAAAAATGCTGCCCATCGAGGTCGTTCATGAGGTTCGCGACAACTGCCTGTGCCTCGCGACTCAACGGGCTGCGCGCCGGCTCGCGCGGCGCTTTGATCGCGCCTTCGCCCCGGTCGGCGTCACCAATGGGCAATTCTCGCTGATGATGGCTTTGAACGCCCCGCAGGCCCCGACGGTCGGCAAGCTCGCCGAGTTTTTAGCCATGGACCGCACGACGCTGTCGGCCGCGATGAAATCGCTCGAGCGGCGCGGGCTCGCCGCCATCGCCGCAGACGAAAAGGACAGGCGCGCGCGCCGGTTGTCGCTTACCGAGGCGGGGCGCGAAACGCTGGCGGCGGCGTTGCCGATCTGGCGCGCTGCGCATGCGGCGCTGGACCAGGAGCTTGCGCAGGGAGACGCCGACGCCTTGCGCACGTCGCTTCGCAAGATCGGCTAAGAGCGGAAAGGCCAAGCAATGAGCGAGAAAGCGAGACCGGTCCCGGAGGGCGTGCATACGCTTACGCCGCACATCGTCTGCGCCGGCGCGGCGGAGGCGATCGAGTTCTACAAGAAAGCCTTTGGCGCGACGGAAATCATGCGCATGCCCGGGCCGGACGGCAAGCTGATGCATGCGAGCGTCAGGATTGGCGACTCCATGCTGATGCTCGTCGATGAAATGCCGCAATGGGGCGCCCTCGGTCCGAAGGCGCGCAATGGAACCTCGGTGACGATCCATGTCGCCGCGCCCAATGTCGACGAGGTTTTCGCGCGGGCGGTCGCGGCGGGGGCCACGGTCAAGATGCCCGTCGCCGACATGTTCTGGGGCGACCGCTATGGGGTCGTCGTGGACCCCTTTGGCCACGAGTGGTCGATCGCGACGCACATACGCGACATGACCCCCGACGAGATCCTCGCGGCCGGCCGCGAAGCAATGCAAAAGGGCTGCCCCGAGGCGTAGAAAGCGGCGAGAACGCCAAACCGGTCGATTTTCGCGCGCTAGCTTTGCGATTGCGCGAGCGGGTTGGGGGCCGGTTCGCCGACTTTCACAAGCGTGTTCCGATCCGTATGCTTGAAAGGCGTCTGGCCCCTGATCGTCAAGGTCGTGGTTTCGTCATAGGACCACGTCCCGTCGCCATTGATCGTCACCTTGATGCGATATTCGTCGGTTCTGAACGCCTGCTCCAGAAAGGGGTTCGAACAGATGCCGTAGGTCGTCAGCCCTCGCGTCGCGACGAGCTCGAATTCCGTGGCGCCGGGCGCCGCCTTGCCGACCGCCATCGCCGTCTGCCCGCGTGGAATGGCGAGCGTCTGGATGATGGCGCCCGTGGCGGGCTCCCACAGCCAATAGCCGATCTGGTCGTGATAGGTCTCGATCTCGCCCGGCTTGACGACATGCTGGTGATAGCGCAGGCCGTAGAAGAGTTGCGGCCCGTTGGTTTGCGGGTCGATCGGCTCGAGGACGATGCGGTCGATATAGGCCTGCGTCTTGGGGCCTTCGGCCTTGGGATTGACGTCCACGCCCTTCACCCCGCGCCAGACGCCGGCCATGGGACGGAGGGGGCCAAGGTTCTTCAGCGTGTCGTTGTCGACATCGGAAGGCTCCGTGTAAATGTCCCTGGCGTAGCCGGCGTAAATATCTGTCATCGCCATTTCCTCCCAATCGGGCGCCTTGCAATGTGTCCGCCATGGATGAGGCCACAGTTTCGGCGGTTCGAAAAGAGGCGTGGACAGACGGCGCGCGGCCTGCGTTAGCGTGGTCCGGCGCACTTGCGTCCCTTCGTCGGTCTCGCCATATCGCGTGCAGGGAGGATCAGCATGGCCGTAACCCCGCTCGAGAATGGCCCCTTGGCGCCCGTGCTGCGCCTGCATGCGCTCGATAGCGAAGATCTCGCGCTTCTTTCCGCGCATCTGCAAGACGCGCTGGTGCGCATCGGCGACATGACCTATCTGCCCGCCAAGCGCCGTTTCGCGCTGGTCGGCTCGCGCTTCGACTGGGCGGCCGAGATGGAGGGGCGGCTCGAGCGCTGCCGATCGGGGCTGCATTTCGAGGGTGTGCAGCGGGTGCGCTGCAATCGGGTCTCCCGCGACCAGCCTGATATGATCCTCGATCTTCTGGCCGTCACCTTCGAGCCGGGCCCCGAGCCGCCGGGCGGGACGATCCGCCTGACCTTCGCCGGCGGCGCGGCGATTTGTCTCGACGTGGAGTGCGTGGAGGCGCAATTGACCGACATCGGCCCCCGCTGGAAGACGGCCGCGCGGCCGAGTCATGATACGGACGGCGCCGCGCCATTCCCCCAATGAACAGCGTAGCGGGACTTCACTCGCCTTGCCCCGCCGGGCCGCGCTCATACCCGGCGTTGCCTGATTGCTTCGCCCAAATCATCAAACTTGACGAAAGCGCTCCCCCAAGGTCATGACAACCGGGAACCCCGGTTGGAGATGGATATGACCCTGCGTTTGGACGCCGCCGCCCCTGATTTCGAGCAGCAGTTCGTGTCTCTGCTCGCCATGAAGCGGGAGTCCTCACAGGACGTCGACACGACCGTCCGGGGGATAATCGAGGACGTGATCGCCCGCGGCGACGAGGCGCTGATCGATTATTCCAAGCGTTTCGATCGCATTGATCTGGCGCAGACCGGCATCGCAGTCTCGGCCGCCGAGGTCGCCGCGGCGGAAGCCAATTGCTCCAGGGAGCAGCTCGCCGCGCTCGATCTCGCGCTGGAGCGCATCACGGCTTTCCACGAGAAGCAGAAGCCCGAGGATCTGCGTTATCGCGACGCGGCCGGGGTGGAGCTCGGCTGGCGCTGGTCGCCGCTCGATTCGGTCGGCCTCTATGTGCCGGGCGGCACGGCGGCCTATCCGTCCTCCGTGGCCATGAACGTCGTCCCGGCCAAGGTGGCGGGCGTGAAGCGCATCGTCATGGTGGTCCCGACGCCGGGCGGCCATGTCGAGCCGCTGGTGCTCGCCGCCGCCAAGCGCTCCGGCATCGACGAAATTTATCGCGTGGGCGGCGCGCAGGCCGTCGCGGCGCTGGCCTACGGCACCAAGACCATCGCGCCCGTCGCCAAGATCGTCGGGCCCGGCAACGCCTGGGTGGCGGCCGCGAAGCGCCGCGTCTTCGGCCAGGTCGGCATCGACATGATCGCCGGTCCTTCGGAAGTGCTGATCCTCGCCGACAAGACCGCCAATCCCGACTGGATCGCCGCCGATCTTCTGGCGCAGGCCGAGCATGACGAGTCGGCGCAGTCCATCCTCATTACCGACAGCGCCGAGATCGCCGCCGCCACCGTCGCGGCGGTGGAGCGCCATCTCGCAACGCTCTCGCGTTCCGAGATCGCGGGCAAGTCCTGGCGCGACTATGGCGCGGTGATCCTTGTCAAGAAACTCTCCGACTCCCTGTCGCTCGCGGACCGCATCGCGGCCGAGCATCTGGAAATCATTTCCGTGGAGGCCGAGGACCTCGCGGCCCGCGTCTCGAACGCCGGCGCCATCTTCATCGGCGGCTACACGCCGGAGGCGGTGGGCGACTATGTCGGCGGCAGCAATCACGTTCTGCCGACGGCCCGCTCTGCGCGCTTTTCCTCTGGCCTCTCGGTCCTCGACTTCGTGAAGCGCACCTCGATCCTGAAATGCGACGCCGACTCGCTGCGCGCCATTGGCTCTGCGGCGGTGACGCTTGGCGAGGCCGAGGGCCTCACGGCCCATGCCCGTTCCGTCTCGATCCGGCTCAATTCGATCGGGGCATAGCGTGGACGTTTGCGCGCAGAATCGGCTTATCTCGGTCACGCTCGACGAGAATTCGATCGGGCGCGGCTCGGCCGACCAGGAGCACGAGCGCGCCATCGCCGTCTATGATCTGATCGAGGAGAACAACTTCGCGCTGGTCGGCCATAATGGCGGGCCCTATGCGCTCAGCATTTCGCTGATGGACGCGAAGCTCGTCTTCGACATTCGCGACCAGAACGGCGCCAGCGTCGTCACCCATATTCTGTCGCTCACGCCTTTCAAGCGCATTCTCAAAGACTATTTCATGATCTGCGACGCTTATTACGCCGCCATCCGCACCGCGACGCCGAGCCGGATCGAGGCGATCGACATGGGCCGGCGCGGTCTCCACAACGAAGGGGCGCAGCTTTTGGCCGAGCGGCTGAAAGGCAAGGTCGAAACCGACGCCGACACGGCGCGGCGGCTCTTCACGCTGATCACGGCCTTGCACTGGAAAGGGTGACGGCGATGGGCGACCGCCCGCAATCCGTCCTCTTCGCCTGCACGATGAACACGGTGCGTTCGCCCATGGCCGAGGCCATCGCGCGCCATTATTTCGGCCGTGAGATCTACTTTGCTTCCGCCGGCATCAAGCGCGGCGAGCCGGACCCTTTCGCAGTCGCGGCGATGGAGGAGATCGGCGTCGACATGTCCCGCCACAGACCCCATACCTTCGAGGATCTCGAAGACTCCAATTTTGATCTCATCATCACCCTGTCGCCGGAGGCGCATCACAAGGCGCTGGAGTTCACCCGGACCATGGCCGTCGACGTCGTTTACTGGCCGACGCCGGACGCCACGGTGAGGCAGGGCTCGCGCGAGGCCATCCTTGCGGGCTATCGCGAGGTGCGGGACAGATTGACGATGCGGATCAAGCAGTTCCTCGCGCGGGGGAGATGAACGGCGACGCCACCCTCTTGCCGCTCGCGGGAAGAGGGGGCTCGGGATCGGCGCTCCGGATGAAGGCCGCAAGCAAAGAAGCGTCAATTACTTCTTCATCTTCCCGCAGAAGCGCTGCGCCAGCGCGATCAGCTTGCGGTCGGTTCCGCGTCGGCCGACGAAGGACAATGCGACAGGCGCCTCGCCATTTGTCGGCAGCGGCAGGCTGATTTGCGGGAGGCCGAAATAGCTGGCGATCAAAAAGAGCCGCATCATCTGATAGCGCTTCGCGTCGAGCTGCTCTTCGCTCTCTGTGAGGAGCGGCGCGCGGAAGGGCGTTGTCGGCATGACAAGGAACCCGTCGTCGCCCAGCAGCGCGTCGATGCGCTTCTTCGCCTCCTCTCCAAAGGCGACCGCAGCCTTCTTCTGGTCGAGCGTCACCTCGGAGGCGATGGCGAAGCGCTCCTCGACGCCCTTACCGAAGGTCGGGTGATTCGCCGCGATCCAGGCGCCGTGAGAGGCCCAGGCCTCATGCGCCTGCAGATTGCGGAAATGTGCGAGGGCGTTCTTGAAAAAATCGTCGTCGAGCCGGCCTTCGCGCCATGTTCCGCTTTTCAGCATATCGATCGCCGGCGCGGCGGCGGCGGCGAATTCCGCTTCGACGCTGCGAAAGCCGTCGTTCATCAATACGGCCTGATCGTAATCGCTGGCGCTGGAGTCCTCCGGCAGCAGCGCATTGCCGACATCCGCCATCCTGCCGAGATCGCGCGCGAACCAGCCGATGACGTCGAGCGAGGGCGCAAGCGGAACAACGCCGTCCATCGGGATCGCGCCATGTGACGAACGAAAGCCGAAGACGCCGCAAAAGGCCGCCGGCGCCCGGCAGGAGCCGGCGGTGTCCGTGCCGATGGCGAAGTTCACTAATCCTGCGGCGACGGCGACCGCCGAACCCGAAGACGAGCCGCCCGGGTGACGATCCTGCGCCGCCGGATTGATGGGCGTGCCGAAATGCGGATTGGCTCCGAGCAGGCTGTAGGCCATCTCATCCATATGCGACTTGCCGACAAGGCGTCCGCCCGCCGCAAGCAGCTTATCGACAACGGATGCGTTGGCCTGCGCCGGGGCGTGGGTCGACGCCCAGAGCGGATGGCCATTGGTCGAGACGTGACCCTTGACGTCGATATTTTCCTTCACGACGAAGGTCGCGCCGGAAAGAGGGCCGGCGCCGTCGACGCCTTCGTTGAGAACGACGGACAATGCGCCGACATCGACTTTCATCGCCTACCTCTCGCGCTGCAACCGCCTATATGGAAACGGCGCCGGCGAGAATTTTCTCATAAAGCGCCAAATCCAAGGCGGCATATATAGAACGCTCGGACGACGCGAAAAAGACGCGGTCGGAAATCTTGCGCGGGTCGAAGCCCTCGGCGGCGAGCTCGCGCTTCCGGTGCTTGAAAGTCTCCGTGATCTCAAGGCAGCGCGACAGGCGCAGGAAGAGCGGGCGCGCATAGGGGGGGAGTCGCGCGGCGAGATGCGTATAAAGCCCGTCGAGCGCGAAACCGTCGCCTGCGACGATCGCCGCCATGCCCGCGCGGCCGTCGCGCCCCGGGACCTCGACCCCATAGACATTTACGTCGAGAACGCCTGGATAGGAAGCGATCGCCTGCGCAACTTCGGCGGTCGCCACATTTTCTCCCTTCCAGCGGAATGTGTCGCCGACGCGGTCGACGAAAAAGAAGAAGCCGCGCGCGTCCCTGCGCATGAGGTCGCCGCTGCGCATCCATGCGTCGCCTTGCTTGAAGACATGGCGCAGGACTTTCTTCTCGGACGCCGCGCGATCGAGATAGCCCTCGAAATCGCCTGCGACGCGCGCGATGGCCTCGCCCGGCTCGTCCGGTCCGCAGGCGATGCAAAACCCGTCTTCGCCGCGCAACGGCGCGTCGCTCTCCATGTCGTACTTCACGAGGCGAACGACCTGGCTGCTTGCGAGAAAGCCGGGAATGCGCCCGATGGAGCCGGGCTCGCCTTCCACATTATAGAGCGAAAAATTGCTTTCCGTCGCGGCGTAGAATTCGAGAATGCGCGGGATGTCGAACCGGTTTTGAAAAACCGGCCAAACCTCCGGCCGTAGCCCGTTGCCGACCGCCGCCCGCAAGCGGTGCTTCTTCTCCGGGCCGCTCTCCGGCGCATTGATGAGATAGCGGCAGAGTTCGCCGATATATTGAAACAGCGTGCAGTCGTAACTGACGACGTCGCTCCAGAAGGCGCTCGCTGAGAAGCGCTCGCGCAGGACGACCGAGCCGCCGCCGAGCAGCGCCGAGAAGATCGCGACGACGCCGCCGACGGAATGATAGAGCGGCAGGCAATTATACATGCGGTCGGCGGGCGTGACGTCCAGTAGCCCGCAGAACCACAGGCCCCAGTTCAGCGCGCGCCTATGCGAGACGATCGCCGCCTTCGGCAGGCCCGTCGTGCCGGAGGTGTAGATGTAGAGCGCTTGGTCCGCGACCGTGGACTGGGCGGCTGGGTCGAGGTCGAGCGGCGCAGGCGAGAGCGGCGCAAGCTCCTTATCAAGCCTTTCGTCGCAGATCACGAGGCGGGCGCCGCTCTCCGACGCGGCCGGCGCGCACCCCCCGGCGAGCGCGGGAGAGGCGAGCACAAGGCGCGGCGTCGCGATGCGAATGCAATGCGTGAGCGCGGCGCCGGCGAGATGAGGATTAATGAGCGCGACGACGACGCCGATTTGCGTAAGGCCGAGCCAGATCGCCACATAATCCGGGCGACTCTCCATGACGAGCGCCACCGCGTCGCCTTTGGCGAGTCCTTTCGTGACGCCCCAGCGCGCATAGCGGCGCGCGCGCGAGGCGAGTTCACGAAAGGTGAATCCGCCGCTTGCGAAAAGGATCGCCGGCGCGTCGCCGCGTTCGCTCGCAATTTCCTCGAACGCGACAGGCAGCGTGCGGCGCGGATTTTCGTCGACGGAGGCGGCGAGCTTCAGGGCGCGCAACCAGTCTTTGTTAACCGAGCGGCCCGCGCTCGCGGTCCGCGTCGGCGCTTGCAACGTCGCGCTATCGGGGCTCATTGATTCCTTCACCGTCTGGATGCCGCGCGCAAACGCGCCTCGCGTCGAGCATATCCGATAATTCTCGCAAAATCCGAAGGAAAGCGTGGCGGTTCGTTAGGGTTACGGCGTGCTTTTCGTCGCCCCCGCGGGCGAAGCCGTTTAAATGTTTAGACGATTTATCCGGATCTCGGTCGAGGATCGTCGCCGGCCGGCCAGCGGCGACCCGGGAGACAAGTCACATGCGTAAGGAAACGATCGCGGTTCACGGCGGTTATGAAGGCGATCCGACGACCCGCGCCGCCGCCGTGCCGATCTATCAGACGGTCGCATATGAATTCGACAGCGCGGATCACGCGGCGGCGTTGTTCGATCTCGAGGAAGAGGGCTTCCGCTACAGTCGCATCGCCAATCCCACCGTCGCCGTGCTGGAGCGCCGCGTGGCCCAGCTCGAAGGCGGGGCCGGCGCGCTCGCCGTGTCGACCGGACAGGCGGCGCTTTATTACGCTTTCGCCAATGTCGCCGACAGCGGCGGCAATATCGTTTCCGCGCCGACGCTTTACGGCACGACGCACACGCTGCTCCAGCACGTGATGGCGCGGCAGGGCGTCAAGGTGCGCTTCGCCGCGAGCGACGCGACAGCCGACATCGCCGCCGCCATGGACGCCGACACCAAAGCCGTCTTCTGCGAGAGCGTCGGCAACCCGGCCGGGAATATATGCGACTTGCGGGCGATCGCCGATGTCGCGCATGCGCATGGCGCGCCGCTCATCGTCGACAATACGGTGGCTACGCCGATCCTTCTTCGACCGATCGAGCACGGCGCCGACATCGTGGTGCACTCCATGACGAAATTCATGGGAGGCCACGGCTCGACGCTCGGCGGAATCATTGTGGATAGCGGAAAATTTTCCTGGCGGGATTATCCAGAGCGTTTCCCTGCCTTCAACGAGCCGGACCTTTCGTACCACGGCCTCGTTTATGTCGACCGCTTCGGCGAAGGCGCCTATATCGCCCGCGCCCGCAGCGTCTATCAGCGCACGACCGGCGCGGTGCTGGCGCCGCTCAGCGCCTTCCTGCTGCTGCAGGGACTCGAAACGGTCGCGCTGCGAGTCGAACGGCATGTGGAGAATGCGCGGAAGGCGGCCGAATTTTTGCGCGACGATCCGCGCGTCGCCTGGGTGAATTATGCAGGCTTTCCGGAAAGCCCTTATTTCGCGCTGGCGCAGAAATATCTCGGCGGTCGCGCGCCTTCGCTTCTGACCTTCGGCGTCAAGGGCGGATTGGAAGCCGGTAAGCGCGCCTATGACTCTTTTCAAGTCATCAGGCGCCTCGTCAATATCGGCGACGCCAAGTCGCTGGCCTGTCATCCCGCCTCCACGACGCATCGCCAGATGTCGCCGCAGGAGCAGGCGAAGGCCGGCGTTACGCCGGAAATGCTGCGCATCAGCGTCGGCATCGAACATATTGACGATATCGTCGAGGATCTCGACCGCGCCCTTACTGCGGCCGCCAACGCCGTGCGCGGCCCCGGTTTCGTGGAGGCGGCGGAATGATTGGGCTGGCGCGCCGCCCCGGCAAGGTTCTGGAAGTGGCGCTCGTCAACAACATGCCCGATCAGGCGCTGGCCGCCACGCAGGCGCAATTCGCGCGTCTGGTGCGCGCGGGCGCGAGGGGGCGCGAGATCAAATGGCGCTGTTACTGGCTTCCGGGCCTGGAGCGGGGCGATGTCGCGCGGCGCTTTCTGGAAAGAAGCCATGAAGACATTGAAGCGCTCTACCGCCGCGGCGCCGACGCGTTGATCGTGACGGGAAGCGAGCCGCGCGCCGCGCGTCTGGACCACGAGCCCTATTGGCCGCAAATGCAGACCTTGGTCGATTGGGCGCGCCTGCACACGCATTCAACGATATGGTCCTGTCTGGCGGCCCATGCGGCGACGTTGCATCTCGCGGGGATCGAGCGTCGGCGGATGCCGCGCAAGATCAGCGGCGTCTATTCTTTCCGGGAGACCGGTTCGGACTGGAGCGGGGAGGAGCCCTCGCGTGCGCGCCTCACGCCGCATTCGCGCTATAACGATCTGCCGCGCGCGGAGTTGGAACGGAAAGGCTTCCATGTCGCCGCCTGTTCCGACGAGGCGGGCGTCGACATGTATTGGCGCGAGGAGCCGAGCCTGTTCGTCTTCCTGCAAGGCCACCCGGAATATGACGCCGACACGCTGCTGAAAGAGTATCGGCGCGACGTTCTGCGTTATCTCGCCGGCGAAAGAGACGACTATCCGGCGCCGCCCGAAAATTATTTCGGCGACGAGACGCGACGGCGTCTGGGCATGCTGAAAGATCGCGTATCGGCCGGCGCTTGCGGCGCGGAACGCGAACTGAGCGAAATTCTGTCCGGCGAAACCCGGCAGGCCGATTGGGCCCGGGACACGGCGCGGCTTTATCGCAACTGGCTGGAAGCGGTGTCTCGACGGACCGACGCGTTGCGTAACAGCGCATGAGGCCGACGGCCTGGTCGCCGAACGGACGCGAAAAGAAACGCTCCAGCAACGGACTGGAGCGTTTTGTCTTCCGGGCGGCGAGACGTCAATGCGCGAGTTCGCGCAAAAGTCTTTCGATATTCTCGATTGTGCGGAAATTGGCCGGGACGAGCTTGGAGCTCGGGATGGTGAGATCGAATTCCGCTTCGATCGACAGCATCAGGTTCACCATCTGCATCGACGTAAGACCCAGTTCCTGAAGATCCCGATCGCGCTCGAGCTGCTCTTGCTGCGTGATAAATTGTCCAACGATCGCGTTGATGCGGTGCGATGTCTGAAGTGTCGAAGCGTCCACTTTTGTCTCCAATGCGTCGCGACATTGATGTGATTTAACAGTTAGAATTTTAAGAGCCACAGGTAAAGAAAAGTCTTTCAAAGAACGGACAATTGAATGGGTTAACCTTTACTCCGGCAATTTGAAGAAGAACATGGATTGTTCACGAGCGCGGCCGTAATCTGCGACTGGATAAAGCGACGCAAACCAACGAGACGAGGCGCTTCCATGTCGACGGCGGAAAATTTCGTGACGATCGATGCGCGCGGCCGGTTCCAGCGCGATGAAGATCTGGCGTCGAGAATTGCAGCGGCCGTCGCGGTCGCGGCGACATTCGCGAACGCCGTCGATCAGGAAGCGCGGTTCCCGAGGGAAGCGTTCGACGAACTGAAAGCGCAGCGCCTTCTCGGCGTCATTCTTCCGCGCGCTTACGGCGGCGACGGTCGCACCGTCGCCGACGCCGCGCAGGTTTGCTATGCGCTTGGCCGCGTTTGTTCGTCCACGGCGATGATCTACGCCATGCACATGACGAATGTCGCCTGCGTGCTCAACCACGGCGACACGAGCGAGCGCTATCTCTCCTATCTGCGTCGCATCGGGATCGAACAGATGTTGCTCGCGTCCTCGACGACCGAAGGTCAGAACGGCGCGAATGTCCGCTCCAGCGCGTCGGCCATTGTTCGCGAGGGCGACCGCATTTCTCTCGACCGCGACGCTTCCGTGGTTTCTTACGGCGCCGCCGCGGACGCGATCGTCACCACCGCGCGCCGTTCGCCGGAGTCGTTGCCGAGCGACCAGGTTCTCGCGCTGTTCTTCAAGGAAGATTACGCGCTGGAACGCACTGTGAAATGGGATGTGATGGGAATGCGCGGCACCTGCAGCGAAGGCTTCCGGCTTCTCGCCAGCGGCGACAGCGCGCAGGTGCTCTCCGAATCCTACGACAAGGTGCATCGCCGCAGCATGGTTCCCGTGACGCATCTTCTCTGGGCGGCCTGCTGGGCCGGCGTCGCCGCCGGCGCCGTCGAGCGCGCGCAAAAATTCGTCCGGAAGGTTTCTCGCGCGCAAAAAGGAAATCTGCCGCCCGGCGCGCCCTATGCGACGCAGGCGTCGCTCTCTCTCATGAACCTCGCCAATCTCGTCGACTCCGCGACGAACGACTATCTGTCGCGCATGGCCGATCCCGAGGCGCTCGACGAGATTTCGTTTCAGACTTCGCTCAATCTTCTGAAGGTAAGCGCGTCGGAAATGGCGATCTCCACGGTGATGCTCGCCTTCCAGGCATGCGGCATCGCGGGATACCGCAATGACAGCGAATTCAGCGTTTCGCGCCCGCTGCGCGACATTCTGTCCTCGTCGATCATGATCAACAATAACCGCATCCTCAACAATGTGGCGACGTCCTGCCTCATCGGCGGCGTTCCGGAATCGATCGTGAAGACACGGTAACGAGGGAGCGAAGGATGGAAACGGCGACGAAGTCTAAGCGGGTCGCGGACGGAAATATCCTCGACCGCCTCTTCCGCCCCATGGGCGTCGAGGGCGTCTATGCGCGCACACGGGAATATGAGGAGGTCGCCGACGTTTTGCAGCAGCTGATTTCGCGGCATCGGCCCGATGACGCGGAAGTCTTCCGCTTCCCGCCTGTCATGAGCCTGCGCCAGCTCGAAACGCAGGGCTATCTGAACAGCTTTCCGCAACTCCTCGGCTGCGTGTGCGCGCTGCACGGAACCGAGACGGATGTATCGGCCGCCGTCGATCGCGCCAGGCGGGGCGCAGACTGGACGAGCGAGACGACTTCCGCTGATCTCGTGCTCAGTCCCGCCGCCTGCTATCCGATCTATCCGATCGCGGCGGAGAAAGGTCCGGTTCCGGCCAGGGGCCTGACCTTTGACGTCGCCGCGGACTGCTTTCGTCACGAGCCTTCGAAGGATCTCGACCGTCTGCAATCGTTCCGTATGCGGGAGTATGTGCGCATCGGCGCGCCGGCTCAGATTGCGACTTTCCGGGAGCAGTGGATGCAACGTGCGCAGTCGATCGCGGAGGCCCTGCAACTTCCTTATCGTTTCGACCGGGCGAGCGACCCGTTCTTCGGGCGCGTCGGTCAGTTGATGGCTGCAAACCAGATCGAACAGGCGCTGAAATTCGAGCTGCTAATTCCGGTGCGAGCGGAGGGCGGACCCACAGCGTGCATGAGCTTCAACTATCACCGCGATCATTTCGGCAAGACATGGGGGCTGACGGACGAGAGCGGCGAGACGGCGCATTCGGGCTGCGTGGCTTTCGGGATCGACCGTCTCGCCCTTGCGCTCTTCGCGACGCATGGTCTGATTGTCGGCGCGTGGCCGCGCGCGGTTCTGCAAGTTCTTCGTTTGGATTGAGTCGGGGCAGGGCTTTGAACAGGGTGAGATGGCGATGAGCGTCGACAAGATCGTTTTTTATCAAGGCAAGAATGTCGAAATGGTGTCCTGTCCGATCCATCCAGCCTGGGTGATCGAGGGTGCGCCGCTCGCCCGCACGTTCGTTCTGTCGCGCAGCGCCGACGGCGGGGCGTCGACTCTGTTGTGGGACTGCACCAAGGGCGTGTTCAACTGGCGTTACGACATTGACGAGACCGTTTATGTTCTCGAAGGCTCGGTGGTGATCCGCGACGACGAGGGCGTCGAACATATCCTCGGCCCCGGCGACCATGCGCTGTTCCGCGCCGGCTCGCATGCGGTCTGGCGTGTTGAAAACTATGTGCGCAAAGTCGCCTTCTGCCGCAATCCAGTTCCGCAGCCGGTGATGTTCGCGACGCGAGCTTTTCGCAAGCTCGGGCGCTTGCTCGGCTTGGGGCCCGCCTCGGATGCGCCGGCCATGTTCAGCAATGTTTGACCATTGGAGCGCGGCCATGGCGTCTCTCGTCCCGATCAAGCCCGTGTCGCAGACCTGGACCTTCCATCGAGGCGCATGGCGCGACGGCAATGCGCCGATCCTCGGCCCGCGCACGCATGGCGCCTGGCTCGGCTCGATGGTCTTCGACGGCGCGCGCGCCTTCGAGGGGGTGACGCCGGATCTCGATCTGCATCTCGCGCGCGTCAACAACTCGGCGCGGGAAATGCTGCTCGAGCCGGCTCTGACAGTCGAGGACTGGCGTGCGCTGGTCGAGGACGGCTTGCGCAAATTTCCGCGCGACGCACAGCTCTACATTCGTCCGATGTATTGGGCGGAAGAGGGGTTTGGCGGCGGCGTCCGCTTCGAGCCGAACTCGACCAACTGGTGCCTGACGATCTATGAAGCGCCGATGCCCGCGCCGAAGGGCGGGGCGATCACGCTCTCGCCGTTTCGTCGTCCAAGCGCCGAGACGGCGCCGGTCGCCGCCAAGGCGAGCTGCCACTATGCAAACGGCGCGCGGGCGCTGATCGAGGCGTCGAAACGGGGCTTCGACAACTGCCTCATGCGCGACATGCTGGGGAATATCGCCGAATTTGCAAATTCCAACGCCTTCCTCGCAAAAGATGGCGTCGTGTTTACGCCGGCCGCAAATGGAACTTTCCTCAATGGCGTTACGCGGCGGCGGGTGATCGGACTTCTGCGCGCGGACGGAGTAAAAGTGGTCGAAACGTCGCTCACCTATGACGATTTCCTCGCCGCCGACGAGATATTCTCGACCGGCAACTTTCAGAAGGTCGCGCCGATATCGCGTATCGATGAGCGCGCGCTCGATGCGGGGGCGATGTACAAGCGCGCCCGCGCGCTCTATTGGGACTTCGCGCATTCTCGCGCGCCGCTGCGCGCGGTTTCCTGATGAGAGGCCCGGCGCGTCGCCGAGCCTTTCCATTTCCGGCGCGATCAGGCGTGCGAGAGGGCCTCAGCCCGAAGATCCGACAGATTCGCGTTCGGAGAAATTCGATCCGGATCCATCATCAGATGGATGATCGACGGCGCTCCGGACGCGCGAGCGGCGTTGAAGGCGTCAGGAAAATCGGCGGTGCGCTCCACGCGGACGCCGAATCCGCCAAAGGCGCGCGCATAGGCGGCGAAGTCCGGATTTTTAAGATCGGTGGCGATGACGCGCGCCGGAAAGTTGCGCTCCTGATGCATCCGGATCGTGCCATAGCTCGCATTGTCGCAGACGACGACGACGATCGGCAGCGCATATTGGACTGCGGTCGCGAATTCCTGACCGTTCATGAGAAAATCGCCGTCGCCGTTCAACGATACGACCAGTCGCTCGGGATAGAGCCGCTGGATCGCGCAGGCGGCCGGGACGCCGTAGCCCATCGTCGCGGAGGTGGGAGCGAAATGCGATCCATAACGGCGGAAGCGGAAATAGCGGTGAATCCAGGAGGCGTAGTTGCCCGCGCCGTTGCAGATGATCGCGTCGGGAGGAAGATTGTCGGAGAGCCAGATCATCGTCCGCGCCATGTCGACTTCGGCCGAGGGCGTGAAGCTGCGGGAGAAGTCGAGATAATCGCGGTGCGCGGCGCGCGTCTCGTCCGCCCAGCGGATTGTGCGCGGCGGATTCAGCGAAGCCAGCGCGGCAACGAAGGGCTTCGGCGAAGCGTGGATTGCGAGCGCCGGCGCGTAGACGCGGCCGAATTCCTCGGCCTGCGGATAGACATGCACGAGGCGCGTCTGCGGCGTCGGGATGTCGAAAAGCTTATAGCCTTGCGACGGGATTTCGCCGAGCCGCCCGCCGACGAGAATGAAGAGATCGCTCTCTCTTGCGCGCGCGACGAGCTTCGGATTGGCGGCGAGGCCGAGGTCGCCGGCATAGCATTCATGTAGCGGATCGAAGAGAGGCAGGCGGCGGTAGCTCGTTGCGACAGGGATGTCGAAGGCGCGCGCCCATTCCATCATCTCGCGCGAGGCGGCTTCGTCCCAGCGGGCGCCGCCGACGATGACGAGCGGTCGCTCGGCGTCATCGATCAGGGCGGCGAGTCGCGCCATCGAGTCGGCGCCGGGCGCGGTCTCGATCTGCGCAGCTGCCGGGCAATCGACAGCCGGCGCGCGCTCTTCGAGCATGTCCTTGGGCAGCGCCAGCGCGACCGGGCCGGGTCGACCGCCCATGGCGACATGGAAGGCGCGCGATACATATTCGGCCATTCGCGCGCCGTCGTCGATCTCGGCGGTCCATTTTGTCTGTCCGCCGAACATGGCGCGGTAGTCGACCTCCTGAAAGGCTCCGCGCTCGCGGTTGCTTCGTTCGATCTGTCCGATGAAGAGAATCATGGGAGTCGAATCGTGCTGCCCGATATGCACGCCCGCAAAGGCGTTGGCGGCGCCCGGGCCCCGCGTGACGAAGCAGATGCCCGGACGGCCGGTGGCCTTGCCATAGGCGTCAGCCATCATCGCCGCGCCGGCCTCGTTGCGGCAGACCGTGAGCTTCACGTCGCGTGCATAGCAGGCGTCGAGGACGGCGAGATAGCTCTCCCCGGGCACGCAGAAAATATGGTCGACATCATTGACGATGAGCTGTTCGACCAGCGCCTGCGCGGCGGAAATTTCGTTTACGGCTTTCATTCGAGCGCTCGTCGATTAAAAATCACGGTCCGAAGAGGACGCTCTCGCAGAACGCCAGATCGCCGAGTCGGGGACGCTTGGGGCCCTTGAAATATTTCGGTCCGCGATCGCGGAAAAATTTTCCAAAAAGCCCCGAAATCTTCTCGCTGGCGTCGACCAGAACGGTCGGATGACCCTGGCGAAGCAGCTCTCTTCCAAGCGGTCCGGCGAAACGCTGGAAATCGGAGATGTCGCGGCAATACACAAGTTGCAACGTCGGGAGAAGACCTTTGAAGAGACGCCGGGGCAGGAAGACGAACGGATGCGCGTCGCGCTTTTCGTGCACGATGAATGCGAGGCAGCCGCGCTCGACATGCGCGATCAGAAGATCGCGCTCCTGTGCGGTCAGCGCGTCGCCGTAATCGCGCTTCTTGTCGAAGGCGCGAGCTCGCGCATTGGCGGTCCAGGAGCTGAGGGCGGGGATAGCGAGCATCTGTCCGTCGCAATAGCGGCGGAAGCCCTGCGCTTCGATCACCCGCCATGTGTGCGCCGCCGGAGAAATGTTTACGTAGGTGACGTCCTTGTGCCGGACGGCGGCGGCGATGAGAAGAGAGGCGTAGCCGCGATAAGGTTCATCGACATACCAGCTCGATATGTTGCAGCGGATCTGCTTGTCGACGACGTTGGTGAAGATCATGAGAATGACGCCGACCGGCGCGCCCTCGTGCTCCAGCATGTAGCCGAAGCGCGGATAGCCTTCCGGCGACGCTCGGCGCGCGAGCGTATCGAGCGCGCGTCGCCAATAGTCTTTGGCGCGCTCAGGAAAGCCGCGCCCAAGCAACTCGACAAGAGCGGGCGTGTCGGATTCGGCGATCATGCGGCAGCGAATTCTCGGCGTCGCGTCCTGGGTCATTTGCACTTAACCATTGTGGCTAACATTCACCATTCATCGGCGAATTGCTTGCAGATTGAATATAAAGGTAGCTACGTCTTTCTTAGCCGACAATGAAGAGGCTCGCGCCAATGAGCATACGGTTAACAGTGCTTTCCGTGATGGAAGAGGTCGCCGCTGAACAGCAGAAGAAGCTTGCTCCGCTTGCGGACGGCACGGTGCTTGCGAATTCCGGCCTCGACTCTCTTTGTTTCGCGATCATTGTCGCGCGGCTCGAAGACGCGCTCGGGGCCGACCCGTTCACGGCGTCGGAAGAAGTTTATTTTCCCGTGACGCTCGCAGATTTCATCGCGCTTTACGAAAATGTCTCAGCCGCCTGATCTGCGAAGCCTCGTGCTCGCCGGGGCGGTCCTGGAAGAAGCGCGCCTGCGCGCGCGGTCGGGAGAAATCCCGTGGCGCGCGGCGATGGGCAAGACGATCCTGAGCGGGCGCCGCGCGGCGCTCGCCGGCAAATCCGTCCTCATCGGCGTTTCGTCGCAATATGCGGCGGCGCTCGCGATGCTCGAGCTCGACGGCGTCGTCGCGCGCATGGTGATTACTCCGCCCGATTTCGCGGCCGAGCAATTGGCGTCCGCGATTGAACAAGCGGGCGTCGACGCGGTTATCTGCGACGATGCGGCGAAGGATTTCGGCGTCGAGAGGCCGCGCTTTTTCATCTCCGCGCCTGTCGCCGACGCTCCGCCGCAGGGGAACGCCGTCTCGACCGAATGGGTATTGCCGACATCCGGCACGACGGGCGCGCCGAAACTCGTAGCGCATCGGTTGGAGGGCCTGCTCGGCGCCGTGCGGCCGCGTGAGGTCGGCGATCCGGCGCCCGTATGGGCTACTTTCTATGATATTCGCCGTTACGGCGGGATGCAGATCTTCCTTCGCGCGGCGACGGGGGGCGCGACGCTGCTCCTCGCCGACCCGGACGAAACGCTTGCCGATCACGTTGCGCGCATGGCCGAGGCTGGCGTCACGCACCTTTCCGGTACGCCTTCGCACTGGCGTCGGCTGTTGATGAGTCCGGACGCCGCGCGGATCGCGCCGGCTTATGCGCGCCTGTCAGGAGAGATCGCCGATCGCGCGATCCTCGACGGCCTCGCGGCCTTTTATCCCGACGCGAAGGTCGTTCACGCCTATGCTTCGACGGAAGCGGGGGTCGGCTTCGAAGTGACAGATGGCCGCGAGGGGTTCCCGGCCGCTTATCTCGATGGCCTCGGCGACGTCGAGATGCGCGTCGTGGACGGCTCGTTGCGGCTCAAATCCCGGCGCACCGCCGACCGCTATGTCGGACGCGACGATTTGCGGCTTGCGGATGATGACGGATTCGTCGACACGGACGATCTCGTCCAACGTGTCGGCGAGCGTTTCTTTTTCAGGGGCAGGCGCGCCGGCACGATCAATGTCGGCGGACTGAAGGTCCATCCGGAAGAGGTCGAGCAGGTGATCAATCTGCACGAAGCGGTGCGCATGTCTCTCGTGAAGGCGCGGCGCAATCCGATCACCGGCGATCTCATCGTCGCACAGGTGATGCTGAAGGAGACAGACCTTTCTCCAGACCGCAAGCGCGCGCTGAAGGATGAGATCCTCGCGACCTGCCGCGCGCGGCTCGACCGTCACAAGGCGCCGGTCTCCATCGATTTCGTGCCGTCGCTCGCCATGTCGGCCGGCGGCAAAATTCTGCGCGGACGGGCTTGATGCGCAACGTCATCGTCACTGGCGGCAGCAGGGGGCTGGGCCTCGCAATATCGCGGCGGCTGGTTTCCGAGGGTTTCCGCGTCATCGCCGTCGCCCGCAGGGAGAGCGACGAACTCGGCGCGGAAATCGCACGAAGCGGCGGCGCTCTGTCCTTCGCGGCGCTCGATCTTGCGGAGCTGGACGCCATACCGGATGCGGTGCTTCGGCTGAAGAAGGAATTCGGGCCGCCTTACGGCCTGGTCAACAACGCCGGGCTCGGCGCGGAAGGCCTGCTGGCGACCATGCATAATTCGCAGATCGAGATGCTGACCCGCGTAAACGTCACGGCGCCGATCATCCTGTCGAAATATGTCGTGCGCAATATGATGTCGGCGGGCGGCGGACGCATCGTCAACATCTCCTCGATCATCGCGTCGACAGGCTATAACGGTCTTGCCGTCTATGGCGCGACGAAGGCGGCGTTGGTCGGCTTCACCAGATCGCTGGCGCGCGAGGTGGGGCGCATGGGCGTCACCGTCAACGCGGTTGCGCCGGGCTTTATCGACACGGAAATGACGGCGTCGCTCGACGGGGACGACCGCGCCAAGATTGCGAGTCGCGCCGCGCTGCGCCGATTGGCGGCGCCGGAGGACGTGGCGCATGCGGTGGCCTACCTGCTGGATGACAGGGCGCGTAATGTGACGGGAACGGTGATGACGATAGACGCTGGCGCGACGGCCTGACGTAAAAGCCGCCCGGCGCAAGCCGGGCGGAGTGGGGAAACCTGGATGGCCGAACTGACTGAGGATAGCCCTGTCGCGCGACAAGGACAGCGCAGCGCCCGCCAAAAGGCGTCGCCTTTTCGCCAAGCGGGCCGGCGGGACGTTAACGGTTTGTTAACCATCGCCCGACACTCTGGTCTTCGCCAGTCGATCCGGTAACCGCCCAAGCAGGAGCCTCGAAGGCTTCACGCCAGACAGCCGGAATATGAATCGGTTTGACGTCGGCGCCCGCCGACGCCTTGCAAGCGGCCCGCGACCTCGGATGTAAAGGCGCGGGTCGTTTCGTTTTTACCAATGTTTTTCCGAGCGGCGCCGGTCCAAGCGCCGGCGCGCCGCCCCGAGAGAAAAAGTAACGGCTCCCGGTACGCATGGGAGCCGTCTGGCCAACCCCGGCAGCGTCGATTGCTTGGGGTCTGCCGGGCAGGCCTGCACAAGGCTACAAACAAAAAGCGCGAGCCTGAACCCCCGGGAAATACTTACAAGCCGATATCTTCGTCGATGTCCTGCGCGATATCCGCATTGTTTGAACGACGATCCGCGATCGTGAAAAGGCCAGGCTGGACCCGGCCGGGCTTCTTTATTTTCAGCAGGAGGCGCGGACAAGCGCCGCGCACGTGCGCAAAGATGGGAAACGGGCTGCCGCAGGCTTCTATCTTGCCCGCGAAGCGATCGAGCCCGTAGGCATAGCGTCGATCAAAAGATTGCGTTTCGTCCGGGCGAACGCGACCTGCGAAATATCCTTGTCGCCCAATTCTTGTTGCACTCGCCAAGCGCCGACCGCCATCACCATCACGACGAGAGACAGCCAGAACAGCCGATCCCCGAGCGGAAGCGTCGCCTCCTTGGCGTTGAGCCACTTATTTCGAACATCGTGGGACATGGCTGCGAGCCGGCGTCACTAACAATTTGGACGGCCCCAAGTTGAAAATTAAAAGTTAAATTTACGTATCGGCCGCGCGAGCATAGGCCGAGCCGCCAAGTCCGGGGCGTCGCTTGGATTGAAGGAAATTCTCGTTCGTTCATTATTAAAATTAAGCGAAAATTCAATGTTGAATTGTGCGCCCGGCGGATGAAGGTAGACTGATTCTCGTTTCGATGACCTCCCTATTTTCAGTGGTGACCCTGTCGCAGATCCACGGGCAGGGTCACTTTCCTCCGTCGCCGGTTCTGTGCCGAAAGGCTTGTCCAGTAGCGCCGCCATCACGGCCGGCGCGCCAGTTCCGTCCCCGAGACGACGTTTCTCTGTTATTTGGACGCGAAAGCGCTGCACCTGAGCGCGCCCGCGTCATCGAGTTCGACGGGCGGGGGCCTGAAAAACGGAGGTGAAATGTCGCGCATCATCCACTTTGGCGCGCTCTTGCTCGCGCTCTCACAGACCGGCTGCGGCGTGAACTATCATATGCGTCCGAATGGGGCTTGCCCGGGCGCATCTCCCTTCGCCTCCAACTGCCCGGCGCCCGCGGGGAAATGATCGGCCGGCGGCCGCCGCGCGAACGATCATTTCCGCGGCCCGCGCCCGGTCGACAATGCCGTCGGCGCCGCACCGCCTGGCCCGCGGCGGGAACAGGAACATTTTTCCGTCCCGCCTCGTTATGAGCGTGGCGGAACCGTCGTCGTATGCGCGGACCTCCCGCCCGCTCGATGGATGGGGACTGAGTCATGCAAGTGACAGACATTCAGGATTACGCCAGGCAGCTATTCGAGGCGCATGGCGATAAGGCAATCGCCGAGGCGGCGCAAAAAGCGTCCGATCTTGAGAAAAAGGGCGAGACGGAGCAGGCCGAGAAATGGCGTCGGATCGAAGCCGCGATCTATGAAATGACCGGCCCGCACCAGAGTTGAAGAAAGGCACGCCGGCGGAGCCTTGACGGCTACGGCGTTTCCTTCCGCGATTGGGAGAGCCACGCCCGCAACCGGCGCCCCTGGTCGCCGGATCGTCGAAGCGAGCGCGGGCGTGGGAGAGGGACCGAGGCCGCGCGCGCCATGAAGTTCAAGGTCAGTTCCTCCGCAACTTTCATGCGCAGGCCCGTCCCGCACTCAGCTTGCTTATTATAAGCTAGCATATTATATGGTCGGGCATGGAAAATCCTGTGCCGACCAGATCCAGTACGCGCGAATTGGCTTTCGCCCTCAACGACGTCGCCCGTTTGCTGCGCACATGCGCCGATCAGAAAGCCGCCGAGTTCGGCATGAGCCGCGCCAAATGGGCCGTGCTCGCCCGCCTGGATCGCTTCGAGGGGCTGAAGCAGGCGGAACTGGCCGACATGCTCGACCTTCAACCGATCACCCTCACGCGCCTTCTCGACGGCCTGTGCGAGAACGGATTGATCGAGCGCCGCCCCGACCCTGGCGATCGCCGGGCAAAGCGGCTGTTCCTCACGTCCGCGGCGCGGCCGCTTTTGGAGCGGCTGGGCATCCTCGGCGGCGAACTTATGGATACGGCGCTCGCGGGCTTGGACGCGTCCCGCGTGGCGGCGCTGCTGGAGGATCTGTCCCTCATCAAGGACAATCTGCGCCGTTCCGCGCAGCGCCGGGAAGCGGAGCAACGCCATGGCTGACGCGGCCGCGACGCCCGCCAACGCGCATGGCAAGCGAATCCCGGCGCCCGCGAGGCTGGCTGCGGCCGCCCGTCGGCATCTGCGGGTCTTTCTGATGGCCGGCGTTCCGGCGATCGGCCTGCTGGCCGGAGTTGCGCTCTATCTTTCGGGCGGGCGCTATATCTCGACCGACAACGCCTATGTCGGCTCGCAAAAGGTGCTGATCACGCCGGACATCTCCGGAAAAGTGAGCCGCGCGCTCGTTCGCGAGGGGCAGCATGTCGAGGCCGGAGACGAGCTCTTCGACATTGATCCGGAGCCGTTCCAACTGGCGCTGCGGCAAGCGCAAGGCAAGCTCGATGCGGTCCGGACCGATTTCGAAAATCTGAAGTCCAACTACAAGTCCCTCAAGCGCCTGATCGAGCTTGGCGAGCAGACCATCGGCGTCAAGAAGCGCATGTTCGACCGCAAGGCAGTGCTGGCCACGCGCCAATTCAGCACCCAGAACGACGTGGACAACGCCAGCGCCGCGCTCCTGACAGCGGAATTGCAGTTGCAGCCGATGCGCCAGCAGCTGACCTCCACCCTCAACCAGTTGCAGGGCGATCCCGATCTCGTGATCGACGACTATCCGCCTTACCGTCAGGCCAAGGCCGCCCTCGATCAGGCCAGGCGCGATCTCGATCATACGGTCATCAGAGCGCCGATCGCGGGCGTCGCCACGCAGGTCGACAACATCCAGCTCGGGCGCTTCGTCGCCGCCGGCGCGGCCATCTTCAGCGTGATGGACGATGCGGCGCCCTGGGTCGACGCCAATCCCAAGGAGACGGATATCACGCATCTGCGCGTCGGTCAGGAGGTCGAGATCAATGTCGACACCTTCCCCGGCCGCCCCTTCCGCGGCCATGTCGCCTCGATCGGCCCTGGCACCGGCGCGCAGTTCGCGATCCTGCCGCCGCAGAACGCCAATGGCAATTGGGTGAAGGTCGTGCAGCGGGTTCCGGTCCGCATCGCTTTCGACCCGGGACAGAAGCTTTCGGCCTTGCGGGCGGGGATGAGCGTCACGGTCGATATCGACACGCGCCGGCAGCGGGGACTTGCCGCGCTCTTCGGCGCCGGGGAGAGCTTCGCGGAGGAAGACCCGAAATGACGGGCGCGCGGCCCGGCGCCGGCCGAACCATGGTGACGATCTGCGCGATGAGCGCCACCATCATGCAGGCGCTCGACACCACTATCGCCAATGTGGCGTTGCCGCATATGCAGGGGAGCCTTTCGGCGTCGCTCGACCAGATCAACTGGGTGCTGACCTCCTACATTGTCGCCGCGGCGATCATGACGGCTCCGATCGGGTGGATTTCCGAAAGATTTGGCCGCAAGCGCCTGTTCGTGATCTGCGTCGCCGGCTTCACGATCGCCTCCGTCTTGTGCGGCTTCGCGCGGAACATCGAGCAGATGGTGCTTTTCCGCCTCCTGCAGGGCGCTTTCGGAGCCGCTTTGGTCCCCTTGTCTCAAGCGGTGCTGCTCGACGCCTATGAGCCGCACGAGCGCGGGTCGGCCATGGCGATCTGGGGCGTCGGCGTCATGCTCGGGCCAATCATGGGGCCGACATTGGGCGCGTGGCTCACCGACAATTATAACTGGCGCTGGGTCTTTTTCATCAATTTGCCGATTGGCGTCCTCACGGTTCTAGGCCTCCTCGCCTTCATGCAGGAGACCGTCAGAAGCCACGCCCGCCGGTTCGACTGGTTCGGCTTTATCGCACTCGCGATCGGGATCGGTTCGCTCCAGGTGATGCTGGATCGTGGAGAGCAGGCGGGCTGGTTCGAATCCAGTGAGATCGTCACCCAGGCGATCGTCTCGGCGATCGGCTTCTACTTCTTCGTCGCCCATTCGGCGACGACGTCGAACCCGTTCGTTCGGTTCGAATTGTTCAGGGACCGCAATTTCGTCGCGGGCTGCCTGTTCATGCTGGCGATCGGCGTCGTGCTGTTCGCCACCATGGCTTTGGTGACGCCCTACATGCAGAATGTCGTCGGCTATCCAATCCTGACCGCCGGCTTCCTGCTCGCCAGCCGCGGCGGCGGCACGCTGGTCGCCATGATTCTGGTGGGGCGTCTGCTCAAGATCGTGGAGGCCCGTTATCTCGTTCTCGCCGGCTTGTCCCTCGCCGCCCTGACGCTGCATCAAATGGCCGGGTTCACCGAGCTGACATCCTCGGGAACCATCGTCGTCGCGAGCGTCTTGCAGGGCTTCGGGCTCGGCCTCGTCTTTGTGCCGCTCAACACGGCGGCCTTTGCGACCCTGCCCGTCGCGCTCCGAACCGAGGGAGCCGCGATGCTCACCCTTCTTAGAAATATCGGAAGTTCGGTCGGTATTTCGCTCGTTATCGCGCGCCTCACCGAAGGGACGATCCAGGCGCATGCGCGGCTCGTCGAGTTCCTCACGCCTTTCAATGGAGCGCTGGCGATCGCGCCAGCGCCTCTTGACGCCACGACCGAGCAAGGCCGCGCCATGCTGGACGCGATCGTCTCCCAGCAGGCCGCCATCCTCGCTTACGGAGAGGACTTCAGATTCCTTATGGCGCTCGTGCTCGCCACGCTGCCGCTGGTCCTCATCATCGGGTCGGCGCGCGTTCCGCAAGACGCTCCCGCTAACATGGCGCTCGACTGAGTTCCTCGATAGGCGCGGACGCGATCAGCCTGAACCGAAGGCTAATCGAGATGGATGACGAAAGTCCACGCGCCGAGAAAAACAAGAACGACGAGCGCCAAACCTGCTGAAATCATAATGACCGATTTACCGAACTCAGGGTTGCGCATCGCCGACCTCCGGCTAACCGCATTTAACGCCGATTCCGCCTAAACGCGTGCGATCTAGCTGGCCAATTAGCGGAGGGCGACCTAAGGGGAAGGCGCCAGGGCGCTTATGCCTGAAGCGCGGCGTCGCGGATCTCGCCCGTCAGCGCGGAAGCGGATCGATCGCGGCCCAGGTTGGAACAAGGTTCTTAGAGCCGGAGTTAGACTCTCAACTTCTCCTTCCTGTCAGCGCCCGCACTCCCAGGTCGGGCGCTTTTTCTTTGCCAATCGAATTCAGGGGCGCCGCCACATCCAGGCGTTGGCAGCCTCCACAATTAGGATGGCGCCAGCGCTCCCATTGTCTCTTGAAGGCAACCAGGCCGTGAAGGTCAGCGGCAGCCCATGACGGGGAAGAAGAACGGGTCGAGCCACCGGCCGGACACCGCGACCTTACCAGGTTCGATCGCACGCCAAACAGACGAAGGCCGCTCAGCGCGGGTGTGACCGAGCGGCCTTCTCGACCTCTCAAAAGCTTCCCCCGCTGAACACCCGCCGAGCATGGAGAGCCGGAGAGGTGGAGGTCGTAGGTAGGGTTTCCAGACCGCCCGGCAAGCCGAAACCGCCTGTCGCTGGCGATAACCGAGATATCCGATCATCGATGGACCGCGGCCGCATAGGGGGCGGGCAAGCCAAGCTATTCGCAATGGGCGATTTGTTGGGAAGGCGCTCAGCAAAGGTCGCCTTCTTTAGCCTTTCCGGTCACTTAACGAAAAGACTGGTCGGAGTGAGAGGATTCGAACCTCCGACCCCCTCGTCCCGAACGAGGTGCGCTACCAGGCTGCGCTACACTCCGAACCGGCGACCCGCAGGCCGCTGTCGAAGGGCCTTATAGCCATAGAGCGCGGACCCCGCAACTGGTTTCGCCTCTAATTTTCCTGGTCTTCAACCGCGTCGGCGCCGCAGCGTCACGAAGGCGAAATCGGCCTGGTCGCGCTCGCCGCGCGGCGGGGCTTCTCGGGCGATTTCTTCCCAGTCTTCCGACGAAAGCTCGGGAAAATGCGCGTCGCCGGGAAGGTCGAGCGCGACCTCGGTGAGTTCGATTAAATGAACCTGGTCGAGGAGCGCGCGGTAAATTTCCTCGCCGCCCGCGACGATGATTTCCGGCGCCCCCATCTGGACCGCGAGCCGGCGGGCGATCTCGACCGAATCGGCGAGGCTCGTCGCGACATGGGCGCCCGGCGCTTCATAGCCGGGTCTGCGGGTGACGACCACGCTCTCGCGGCCGGGCAGGGGCCGGCCGATCGATTCCCAGGTGCGGCGGCCCATGATCATGGGGCGGCCCCAGGTGCGCGCCTTGTAGCGCTTGAGGTCGCTGGGGAGCCGCCAGGGCAGGCCGTTGCCCACGCCGATGACGCCGTTCTGCGCGCGCGCCACCACGGCCACGAGTTTGGGGTTCATGCGGCGGCGGCGCGCGGAAGCTCCGCGACGAGCGCGTAGTCGATCAGCATTCGGTCGAGAAGCGCCGTCTCGATCGCTCCGCCTCCGCTTCGGATCCATTCGAACACTCCGTCGCCAGGATCGGCCAAGGCATTTAACATCGCGCACGCCTCTTTTTCATCAACTGCCTTGTGCCGGGAAGCTTCGTTCCGGCCTTTTACCCTGTTCCAGTTTGCCTTCAATTGTCTCGCCGCTGCGTCGGGTTCCGGCTTGAGTCCGGCGAGATCGAGCAATTTTCCGCGCGCTTCATGGTCTTGTCTATACCGCGATCGGCGCGGCGATCGCCGGCCAGGGATCGTAGCCTTCGACCGCAATGTCCTCGTAGCGGAAGTCGAAAAGCGAGGCCACGGCCGGGTCCAGAACGAGGCGAGGCAGGGCCTTGGGCTCGCGGGACAGTTGGAGCCGGGCCTGCTCGACATGGTTCAGATAGAGATGCGCGTCGCCGAAGCTGTGGATGAAGTCTCCCGGAGCGCAGCCCGTGACCTGCGCAACCATCTGAGTCAGCAGCGCGTAGCTGGCAATGTTGAAGGGGACGCCCAAAAAGACATCCGCCGAACGCTGGTAAAGCTGGCAGGAGAGGCGCTTCCGCCCGTCGATCTCCGCGACATGGAACTGGAAGAGGCAATGGCAGGGCGGTAGCGCCATATAGTCGATCTGTGCAGGGTTCCATGCGGAGACGATGAGCCGGCGCGAGAAGGGGTCGCGCTGGATTTGCTCGACGACGCTGGCGAGCTGGTCGATCGTTCCCCCGTCCGGCTTCGGCCAATGCCGCCATTGCATGCCGTAAATCGGTCCGAGATCGCCATTTTCGTCGGCCCATTCGTCCCAGATGGTGACGCCGTTCTCCCGCAGATAGCGAATGTTGGTGTCGCCTTTCAGGAACCACAGGAGTTCGTGGATCATCGACTTCAGATGCACGCGCTTGGTCGTGACGAGCGGAAAGCCCTCGGAGAGGTCGAAGCGCATCTGATGGCCGAAAATGGAGAGCGTGCCCGTCCCCGTGCGGTCCTCCTTGCGCACGCCCTCGCGCAGGATTTTGTCGAGCAGGTGGAGATATTGACGCATGGATGGGTCGTGTAGCGCGTTGGAGCGGCCATGCCAACGCACGCCCGGGCGCAGACGCCTTATCGGCGCCGGTTCATATTGGAGAAGATGCGGGCTTGGCGGGGCGCGGCTTGCTTGCAGATTTTTTTTCGCGCCGCCGCAAGGGGAAAGCTTGGTCGTCGTAGAGCGGGCGGATCTCGCGGCCGAAATAATGAGTTTCGTTGACCTCGAGGGAGCAGCCCTGGAGAAGTTTGGGCGCAAGGTCCTCTACCGCAAAACGAATCGCCTCCGCCGCTCTCGCGAAGCGCCGGAAGGTGAGGGCTTTCCGCCTGGAATATCCTGTTTTGGCGTAAAAGAGCAAGGCCTCCATCGCATAGTCATTGGCGTCCATGGGATTTTCCCTCGTTTGCCACGCGCGGCCCGCGGCTACAAAATCGTTCGTTCAAGAGTGGATTCGAGCGCCACGCGCTCCTGTCCGTCGCGATCGGACCGGATGCGATATTGCAGGCCCTGGCCGCCATCGGGCAGTTGGCGGGTAATGCGATACATTCCCGAGCCGGAGCCGCCGTGATAGGCGACGTGGACGCCGATTTCGAATTTGTGGGAGGGCGCCCTGGCGATCCTGGCGCTGCGAGGACGTCCGCGCGCGTTGATGTAGTCGGTCATGTTGGAGCTTTCGTGGGGAGGAGAGGCGAGGTTCGTTGATGCGCCTTCCCGCAGGCCGGCTATTTCCTGCCGCGGTCCTGGGCCTTGAGCTTTTCTAGCGTGGTCCAGGGCGTCCCGGGGGCGACGGCGGGCGCCGGCTTTTCCTTCTTTGGCTTTTTCGCTTCGCGATTGCCTTTGCGCTCACTCTTCGCCATGGCCTTCAGGCCTTTATGTTTGAGAACGGAGACGGCGAACCATGCCGTCGTCCCCAAGCGCGCGAGGCTCGCGCCATCGATGTAAAATCGGCGGCGCGCGGCCGAGGTCAGTTTTGAAGCTGGAGCATGTCCGCGGACATTTTTCCGCTTCGGCGATCGGCGAGCAGCTCGTAGCCGACCTTCTGGCCCTCGACGAGGGTGGCGAGCCCGGCGCGCTCGATCGCGCTGATGTGAACGAACACGTCAGCCCCGCCGGCTTCCGGCTGAATGAATCCGAAGCCCTTGTTCGCATTGAACCACTTAACGATGCCAGTCTGCATGAGATGTCCCTTTCCAGGAGCAGTCTTGCGCCAACGTTTCCGCTGTCGCGATAAATCGAAGTTCTGGAGAGGAAGTCACAAGCAGACGCGCCCAAGGCGAGAAAGAAAGTAAGATCGTCCGGCCGAAACCCGATAAGTTGAAAATAGAGTAATCTCGGATAAAAACAATAGCGTTCCTGGAATTTTTACCGTCGCCAGTCGTTTGACTGCGTTCTGGCCCTCAAATTTCTTTGTGCTCGTATGCGTTCCGATTTCCGGAGCCCCTGCCTTTGCAGCTTCGTCACCTGTTTCCTATATTCCTCATCCGAGGGGAGCGGACGCTCCCTGCGAAAGGGGAAAACTCATATGTTGCGGTTTCTTGCGCAAAAGCGCGGATCGCTGATCTCTGTGGTCCTTGCGGCGCTGCTCGCGCTTGCCCCGGCGATTGCCGAGGCGCGCATGGGCGGGGGTGGCAGCTTTGGCTCGCGTGGCTCGCGCAGCTGGTCCGCCCCGCCGTCGACGCGCACGTCGCCCGGCATGGCCTCGCCCTTCGAGCGCAGCGACACGCCGCGTTCAGGCTATAGCGTGAATCAGCCGGGCTATAATCCGTCCTATGGCGGCTCGTCCTTCGGGCGCGGCCTGATGGGCGGACTCGCGGGCGGCCTGCTCGGCGCGGGGCTCTTCGGCCTGTTAACGGGCCAGGGTTTCTTCGGCGGCATAGGCGGCTTCATGTCGATCATCGGCTTTCTGTTGCAGATCGCTCTGGTCGTCTTCCTGGCGCGCATGGCCTTCGCCTGGTGGCAGGGCCGCAACGCGGCGGGCGCCGGGTTGCGGGGATCGACCTTCAACTTTGGCGGCGGCGCGCCCTTCGGCGGCCGCCCGATGGGCGGCTTCGGGGCCGGACCCATGGGCTTCGCCGGCGCCGCAGCCCAACAGCGCCCGCGTTCGCAGCCGATCCAGGTTGTGGCGGGCGACTTCAACGCCTTCGAACGTTTGCTCGGCGCGTCGCAGGCGGCCTATAGCCGCGAGGATCTCGACGCCCTGCGCGCCATGGCCACGCCGGAAATGATCCGTCATTTCGACGAGGAGCTGGAGACCAACCGCCGCAAGGGCGTCGTCAACCGCGTCTCGGACGTCAAGCTCCTGCAGGGCGACCTGTCGGAAGCCTGGCGCGAAGGCTCGGACGAATACGCGACCGTCGCCATGCGCTTCTCGCTCAACGACGTGACGGAGGACCGCGCGACCGGCAAGCCCGCGCCGGGCTCCGCCGGCGCGACGCAGGCGACCGAGGTGTGGACGTTCCGCCGCCCGGCGGGCGCCGGCCCCGACGCCTGGAAGCTTTCCGCGATCCAGCAGGCGGCGTAATCCAAAGCCTGATAATGAGGGGCGCTCCCGCTGCGAGGCGGGAGCGCCTTTTTTCTTGACCAGAGCTCGATGACCCGCCTGCAAGACGCTTTGCCCATCGACGCCGTGCTGCCCGACACTCAGTCGGCGCTGGCGAAGGCCCCCAATCTCGTGATCGTCGCGCCGCCCGGCGCGGGCAAGACCACGCGCGTCCCGCTGGCGCTGATCGGCGCGGATTGGACGAAAGGGGGGAAGCTCATCCTGCTGGAGCCGCGCCGCCTCGCCGCGCGCGCCGCCGCAAGCCGCATGGCGGCGACGCTCGGCGAGCAGGTCGGGGAGACGGTCGGCCTGCGCATGAGGCTGGAGTCCAAAGTCTCGGCGAAGACGCGCGTCGAGGTTGTCACCGAGGGCGTCTTCGCGCGGATGATTCTCGACGATCCGGCGCTGGAGGGCGTCGCCGGCGTCCTGTTCGACGAATATCACGAGCGTTCGCTCGATGCGGATTTGGGGCTCGCTCTGGCGCTCGACGCGCAGCGGGGCTTGCGCGACGATCTGCGCCTCGTCGCCATGTCGGCGACGCTCGACGGCGCGCGCGTCTCGGCGCTGATGGGAGACGCGCCGGTTATCGTTTCAGAGGGCCGCGCCTTTGACGTCGAGACGCGCTATCTCGGCCGCGACGCGCGTGAGCGCATCGAGGAGGCCATGACCCGCGCGATTCTCCGCGCCCTGCGTGAGGAAAAAGGCTCCGTGCTCGCCTTTCTGCCGGGGCAAAGCGAGATCATGCGCGTCGCTGCGCGGCTTGACGAGGCGCGGCTGGAGCGGGTCGACATTGCGCCGCTCTACGGCGCGCTCGATCGCGGCGAGCAGGACCGCGCCATCTCGCCGCCTCCAGGCGGCCGCCGCAAGGTGGCGCTGGCGACCTCCATCGCCGAGACTTCGCTTACTATCGAGGGTGTCCGCGTCGTGATCGACAGCGGGCTTTCCCGCGTGCAGCTCTATGAGCCGGATCTCGGCCTGTCGCGGCTCGAAACGGTGCGCGCCGCGCGCGCGAGCGTCGATCAGCGCCGCGGCCGCGCGGGGCGCACGGAGCCGGGCGTCTGCTACCGTCTCTGGAACGAGCCGCAGACGGCGTCGCTCCCCGCCTTCGCGGCGCCGGAAATTCTCGCGGCCGATCTCTCCGGCCTCGCCCTCGATCTCGCCGCTTGGGGCGTCAGGGATCCGGGGCAATTGAAATGGCTCGACGCGCCGCCGGCGCCGGCCTGGAAGGAGGCGCTCGCGCTCGCAATCGATCTGGGCGCGCTCGACGCCGACGGGCGGCTGACTGAAACGGGCAGGGCGTTGCGCGCGCTGCCCCTGCCGCCGCGCCTCGCCCGAATGGTGCTGGAGGCCGCGCGCCATGGCGAGGCGGAGCGGGCGGCGGAGCTCGCCATGCTGCTTTCAGAACGTGGATTGGGCGGCAATGACGCCGACCTCTCGCATCGGCTGGACCGGTTGCGGGGCGACGGCTCGAAGCGCGCGCGGGATGCAAAGAGGTTGGCGGCGAATTGGGCGCGGCTCGCGAAGACGACGACGGGCGCGTACAGCCCGAGGCCGCTCTCGGACGGCGCCCTTGTCGCCCTCGCTTATCCCGACCGCCTTGCCAAATCGCGCGGCGCCAAGGGCGACTTCCTTATGGCCAATGGCCGCGCCGCGAGCCTGCCGATTGAAGATCCGCTGTCCCGCGCGCCTTATCTCGCCGTGGCGGAACTGACCGGCCGCGCGGCGCAGGCGCGCATTCTCGCCGCCTGCGCGCTCGACGCCGAGGAGATCGAGGACATTGCGGGAGACCGCATCGAGGCGCGCGACGAGACTATGTTCGATTCTTCGAGCGCGAGCCTGCGGCGCCGGCGCTTTCGCCGCCTCGGCGCGATACGGCTCAGCGAGCAGAATCTCTCGGTCGAGCCCAATGATGAAAGCGCCCTGGCGCTCGCGCGGGGCGTCGCGACGCTTGGCGTTTCGCGCTTGCCATGGACGAAGGGGCAGGCGCAGCTACGCGACCGCGTCGCGTTTCTGCGCAAGGCGGAAGGCGAGGAGTGGCCCGATCTCTCCGACGCGGCCCTGGCCGAAAGCGTCGATGATTGGCTCGCGCCCTATATCGTCGGCCGCGCGTCGTTGAGCGACGTCAGCCCAAGCGATCTCGAGGCCGCGCTCGCGTCTCTCCTGCCATACGACCTCTTGCGACGGCTGGACGCCGAGGCGCCCGCGCATTTCGAAACCCCTGCGGGTTCGCGTTATGCGCTCGATTACGACGCGCCGAATGGTCCGCTGCTCTCCGTGCGCGTGCAGGAGCTTTACGGCCTGTCGCAGCATCCGACGCTTGCGCGCGGGCGCGTTCCGCTGACGCTGGAGTTGTTGTCCCCCGCGCATCGCCCGATCCAGACGACGCGCGATCTCCCGAGCTTCTGGGCGGGCTCGTGGAAGGAGGTGAAGAAGGAAATGAAGGGTCGCTATCCGCGCCACGTCTGGCCGGACGATCCAGCGAGCGCCGCGCCGACCACAAGGGCGAAGCCTCGGGGGTGAGCGCGGCTGCGTTTAATTCCTTTCCGGGTTTTGCTTTAAGCCGGAAGCAAAGATTTCCGCGCACAATCGCCCGCTCGAGCACCGGACGCCGTAAATGGCGTTCTCTTGCGTTTATCGATGGGGCGGCGTCATGCCCGGCACGATTCGTTTTGCGGTTTTCGCTTTTGTCGCCTGCCTGCTTCTGGCGAAAGCCCTTTCGGGCGGCTTACGTCTCGATCCGCGCTTCTCAAGCGTTCAGGCGGCGCAGCAACGCGCCGCCGCCCATGCCGCCGCGCCGGCGACGCCCATGCGCGCCGCCCTCCCGGTCAGGACGGACGAAATTCGGATTTCCGCCGATCGCGTGGGCCAGTATTCCGCCGATGTCGAGGTGAATGGGGCGCGTCTTCCCCGAATGATGGTCGACACCGGCGCAACGCTCGTCGCGCTTTCCTATGAGGACGCTGCGAGCGCCGGGCTCTTTCCCGCGCCAGCGGATTACAAATACATGGTCAACACCGCGAATGGCGTCGCCCATGTCGCGCGCGTCCGGCTCAACGACGTTCGCCTCGGCAATATCGTGGTTCACGACGTCGATGCGGTCGTCGGCGAGCGCGGCGCGCTCTCGGGCAGCCTGCTCGGCATGACTTTCCTCTCGAAGCTTTCGAAATTTTCCGTGGAGTCGGGAACGCTCGTGCTGAAGCAGTAGGCGCCGGCTCGGGGGCCTCAAGGTCGAGCGTCAAGCGGATTTGGCCCCTTACTCGCGACGGTGTAAACCCTCCCCGTCGTGAGATCGCGCAAGGATCGCCAATGTTTCCCCAGCCCGTTTCCAGCCTGAGCCCGAACACTTTTGAATATGAGCAGAAACCGCTCGTAAAGCCCACGGGCTTCCGCGAATATGACGCCCGCTGGCTGTTCGGGCCGGAGTTGAATCTGATGGGCGTGCAGGCGCTGGGGATGGGTCTCGGCACGCTGATCCACGAGATGGGGGTCGCCCCGGATATCGTCACCGGCCACGATTACCGTTCCTATTCCGCCTCCATCAAGCTTGCTTTGGTGGCGGGGCTCTTGGCTTCCGGCGTGCGGGTGCGCGACATCGGCCTCGCTCTGTCGCCCATGGCCTATTTCGCGCAGTTCGACCTCGACGCGCCGGCCGTCGCCATGGTCACGGCCTCGCATAACGACAATGGCTGGACGGGCGTGAAGATGGGCGCGCAACGCCCCGTGACTTTCGGTCCGGAAGAGATGACGCGGCTGAAGGAGATCGTGCTCTCCGGCAAGTTCCGCGAGGCGGGCGGCGGCTCCTATCGCTACGTCGAAAATTTCGGCGCGCGCTATCTCGACGATCTGTGCCGGCGTCAGAGTTTCGCGCGCAAGATGAAGGTCGTCGCCGCCTGCGGCAACGGCACAGCGGGCGCCTTCGCGCCTCAGATGCTGGAGCGTCTGGGTTGCGAGACGATCCCCCTCGACGTGACGCCGGATTATACTTTTCCGCGTTACAACCCGAACCCTGAAGATATGGAGATGTTGCACGCCATCGCCCACAAAGTGCGCGAGACGGGCGCGGATGTCGGGCTCGGCTTCGACGGCGACGGGGACCGCTGCGGCGTGGTTGACAATAACGGCGAAGAAATCTTCGCCGACAAGATCGGCGTGATGCTCGCGCGCGATCTTTCCAAAGTCTATCCGGGCGCGAAGTTTGTCGTGGACGTGAAGTCGACCGGCCTCTTCGCGACCGATCCGGAACTCGTGTCGCGAAACGTGCACACGGAATATTGGAAGACCGGCCACTCCTACATCAAGCGCCGCGTGAACGACCTTAATGCGCTTGCCGGCTTCGAGAAATCGGGCCACTTCTTCTTCAACGCGCCCATCGGCCGCGGCTATGACGACGGCCTGCTGACGGCGGTCCATATTCTGGAAATGCTCGACCGCAACCCTGGCAAGAGCATGTCGGACCTCTATAGCGACCTGCCCAAGACCTGGGGCTCCCCGACCATGTCGCCGCATTGCGACGACGAGAAGAAATATGACGTGGTGAAAAAGGTCACGGCGCGGATCGAGGGCATGAAGGCGCGTGGCGAGCGCTTGCTCGGCCAGCCGATCCGCGACGTCGTGACGGTGAATGGCGTGCGCGTGACAGTCGCGGACGGGACATGGGGTCTGGTGCGCGCTTCGTCCAACAAGCCCGAGCTGGTTGTCGTGGTCGAGAGCCCGGCGTCGGAGGCGAGGATGCGGGACATGTTCGCCGCGATCGACGCAATCCTGCGCGAGAATCCGGAAGTCGGCGCTTATAATCAGACCATCTAACGGAAAGCGAGCGCCGGCGGTTGGCTCCCGGCGCTTTGGCTTCCCTCACGGCGTGGGCGAATTGCAGTTCGTCCCCGACGTCATGAAATATTGGATGTGGGGCGGCACATAGGTATTGCGCACGGGCGAATAGGTCGTGCGCTGCATCGTCCAGGTCGGCGGCGAGCCCCATTTGAAGAACTCGAAATGCACGCCCGGCGAATACTGGTAGACGACATCGGCGATGATGAGCGGACCTACGGGCGGCGTGACGCCGTTGGTGACCTGCACGTAGCTCGGCGGGATCGTCGTTACCGAAACCGGTGGCGGGTTTGACGGCGACAGAACCTGACACGGGCGCGCCGTCGCGCCGTTGCGCGTCACGGTCCAGTTCGTCTTGGCTTGCCAGTTGCTGGGGCTCGGGGAGGTGATGTTGATTTCCGAAATCGTCATTTTCAGATTGGCGACCGGCAGCGGCGCCATCAGCGTGTTCGCCGCCGAGAAGATCGAACTGATATCAGTCTCGCTCAGGCCCGCCTGGCCCTTCGCGCACGTCGTCGCCGAGCTGCCGGCGGCGGGGTTGGGACAATCAAGTTTCTGCGCGGTGAGATCGGCGAGCGTATGCGCAACCAGATCGAGCTTCTGCGCCGCGCGCATGCCGCGCGACAGCTCGACGAGCCCCATATAGATCATCAGCATGAGCGGCAGGATGAGGGCAAATTCGACGGCCGCGATGCCGGATTCGTTTCGTTGCAGCCTTTTGGCGGGAAGCTTGATCATCACGGCTCCACGCGAAAGGCGGCGATGCCCATGAGCATATAGGTCCATGCGCTGTTGTATTGCGTCTGGCCGGCGCGGATCTGACCGATGGTGTTGCCGGTAAAGACGCCGCCGCCCAGCATGCCGAAGATCACGGTCATCGGGTATACGATGCGTACGATTGCGATCTGCCCGGCCGCCGGCATGTTGATGACAGACGAGCGGGCGTTCGGCGTGCTGTAAAAGCTGTTTCCGGTATCGGCGGCTCCCCAGCTCGGGGGGCTGCGGATGTCGACCAGAAGCTTCGAGCAATCGAACATCGTCGACAATGTGCCGAGTTTCACCTTGCCGCTCGCCTGCCATGTACAGACATTATTGTCGATGAATTGCTGGTAGGTCATGCCCGACGCCGCGCTGTGCGTGAGCACCGCGCGGCTTGCCGTTTCCGTCGCCATCTGCAGTTGGGCGGTACGGAAATAAATCGAGCCGGTCTCGAAAATAGCGCCGAGCAAACCGAGGAAGGGCACCGAGATCATCGCGAATTCGATCGCCGTCGTGCCTCGGATGTCGGCAAGAAAGCCTTTCCCGCGCATTCGCTTCGCAAGCAGCGAAAGTCGTGTCATGCAATGATTGGCGGTCGTCATGTTTCTACCCGATAGCGTCTCGGGCGAAGCAAGAGGCTCTGCCCGGCGCTATCTGGAAAAAATGAGGCCTAACGGTTGCCGGGCCGTTACCGAATTGTTCGACGCTCCCCACTTCGCGGGGAAGATTTTCTCTCTTGGTTACCACGAGCGCTAAAGATTTATCGGCGCGTGGAGGATGCGGCGCTGTCGTGAGCCTTCACGGCTTCGATGACGCCGTTCATGTAATTCACGTCGTCCGCGAGATCGACCGTCTTGGCGCAGCGGGGGTTGCACGATACCGACTCCCGGTGAGGGCCGCGTTGCACTACGACCTTGTCCTCTGCGGGGACGACGGTGACGATCGACTCTCCGACCTGGGCGCCGGACTTGTCGAGCACGATAAGGTTGGTTGTGCCGAAGCTCTTTCCTGTGATGACCATGAGCTGGCTGTTCTTCAGCATGGTGACGTCGGCGATTAGCGGATTGCCGATGACGAGCGTGGACGCGCCCTGGGGGATTTTCACGATGCGGGCGTAATCGATATCAATGCGTATCGCGCGCTCATTGGCGGAAGCGTCGGAGAGCGCGGCCCGCAGGCCGGCAATGCCGAAGGCCAAAAGCAGGGCCCCGCGGAAGAGAGACGTAACAAAGGTCATGCGGTTCACCTTGCAGCGCAGTCGCTCGGCGCCTTTTTGCGGACTGGACGAAGCCGTCGCCCGCATCTCAGAAACCGTCGGGACGTTTCGGCGGCCGCGTCGGCAAGGGGCGGAATCCCCTCGCGCTACGGGTTGAATGAAATAAAGCAGCTAATGGTGAACGATTGCTGAAAGGCTTTTTATGCAATCCGCCCAGGCGCCTTCCCTTGCTGAGGAAAAGCTAGCGATCGCAAGGCTTAGCTGCAGCTACCGGCGCACTCCGGCGACGATGGGCAGGGGAGGGGATGGTTCGTCGTGCTCTATCTCAAGTTGAATTCTGTGAGGAATGAGGCAGCGCGTCGAGGAATTGGGCGGTTTGTCGCCGGCGTAATCAACGAACTCGAAAGGTTTGGGCTCTAGCTTTCGAAACGTTCAGTCGAACCGCCGAACGGAGCGGGTTCGGCGAATGTGAAAACTCAGTTCGGAGCAGAACTATGAACAAGATCTTCGCGCGTTTCGTTAAGGATGAGTCGGGCGCCACCGCGATTGAATACGGCCTGATCGCCTCGCTCATCGGCGTCGCCATCATCGCCGGCGTAAAGGCCCTCGGCACCAGTCTGTCGAGCACCTTCGCCGCGGTTTCGGGCAACCTCACCACCCAGTGATCGACTGATCGGCCGGAAACGCATCAGCGGCCCTGGAGACGGGGCCGCAGATGTTTTGAGAGGCCCGGCGCTGCTTAACGGCTGGTTAACAGCTGGACTTTACGCCGCCGAATTTGCGCTTGAGGCGCGGACGGCGTCAACCGGGATGGTTCCATGATCGAGGCCATGGCGTTCATCGTCTTTCCGACACTGATGTTCTTCGCCGCCTTCTCGGACCTTCTCACCATGACGATCCCGAACCGGGTGTCGTATATTCTGATCTTCGTCTATTTCTCTGTCGCCGCCTATCTGCCGCTTCCCTGGGACGCGCTGGTCGTGCATGTTTCCTGCGGACTCGCGGTTCTCGCGCTTACCTTCGCCATGTTCCAATTCGGATGGGTCGGCGGCGGCGACGCAAAGCTGGCTTCCGCCACGGCCCTCTGGCTGGGCTGGGAGAATTTGCTGGATTATGGTCTTGTTGCGTCGCTGGCGGGCGGCGTGCTCACCGTCGTCATCATGGCGATGCGTTGGAACGAGCTTCCGACGCGGCTGGCGTCGATCGACTTCGTCGCGCGGCTTGCGAAAAAAACGAACGGCGTTCCCTACGGGGTCGCGCTCGCTATTGGCGGCCTTATGGTCTATCCGCAGTCACTGCTCTGGTTCAAGCTCTCCGGGATCTGAGCGTTCGAGCCGGCGAGCCGTGAATTGGACCGCGATCCAGGCGCCGCCCTTAACATGATATTCTTAAGATCGGCCCCGCCGCCAATCGGCGGCCAGCCGAGCGGCGCCAGCGCGTTAAAGCCGCATAATTCAACTCGATGACGTGCATTATCGAGCTTCTCAAATAACTACGACTTGTAACGTCTGATTAACCCTAATTTGACGTTTATCCGGTTGAATTGTGTCCGACCTCGATTTGGCGGGGGGTTGGATATTGCAACGATGAACAAGGCACAAATCGCAGTTCTCGCAGTCGCAGTCGCCGCGGGCGGCGCCGCGTTCATGATGATGAACGGCTCCGCTCCGCCGCCGCCGGTTCAGGTCGTCGCGCCGCCGACCGTCAATCTCGATCAGGTGCTCGTCGCGACGCGCGACCTGCCTTACGGCGCCGAAATCACCGATGCGGACACCAACTGGATCGATTGGCCGAAAAGCTCGATTCCGGTCGGCGCCCTCTCCAAGAGCGAAGCGCCGAACGCCAAGGAAGACATCAAGACCGCCTATGTGCGCATTCCAATCTCGGGCGGCGAGCCCGTGCGCAAGGATCGTCTGATCAAGGGCGTGACCGCCGGTCTCATGTCGACCATGCTGTCGCCGGGCAAGCGCGCGATCGCCATCGACGTGACGCTCAACAACACGGCGGGCGGCTTCATTCTTCCCAATGACCGCGTCGACGTGATCCGCACCTATCGCGATACGGAAGCAACGAAGGACCTTGGCCACGAGGTCTACGGATCCGAGGTCGTGCTTTCGAATGTGCGCGTCCTGGCCATGGGTCAGACGATCGAGAAAAAGGGTTCCGAACCCGTCGTCACCGGCTCCACTGCCACGCTTGAACTCGATCCCCGCCAGGCGGAGCTCGTCGTTCTCGCGCAGCGCACCGGGCAGCTTGTTCTGTCGCTGCGCCCAATCACCGACGCGATCGTGAAGGATGCGGCCGCCGAGGCGCCGGACGACTCCGGCCAAGAGGATACGCTGACCGTCGTCAAGCACGGCGTCTCCGCGAACCTGCGAATGAAGTGAGCGCCCCGATGATCTGCAAATCTCCACGATTCACGAAAATGCGAGGAGCGCCGCAAATGAGCCGCTTGATGCAGAACCTGGCCGGCGCCGCGGCGGCGGCGATTGCGCTCGCGACGACGGCCGCTCCCGCGCCGGCTTCCGCGCAGGGACCCTATCCGGCGGGAATCGAAGCGGATGCGAGCGCGGCGCTCGCGCGTCGTATCTCGATGGGTTCCGGTAAGTCGATGATTGTCGACCTGCCGCGCGACGCGGCCGAGCTCGTTATCGGCAATCCGAAAGTGGCCGACGCCGTCGTGCGGACGCCGCGCAAGCTCTATATCATGGGCGGGGAGGCCGGTCAGACCACGATCATCGCGCTCGACTCGGCCGGGCGCCAGGTCGCCAATCTCGAGATCAGCATCGGCCGGGACGTGGGCGAATTGATGCCCCTGTTGAAAGCTGCGCTTCCGAAGTCGAACATTGTCGCCCGCACCGTCAACGACATTATCATCCTGACGGGCTATGTCGGATCGGCAGGAGAGGCGCAGCGCGCGGTCGATATCGCGAAAGGCTTTGCGTCGCGCGCAAGGGGCGGCGCCTCCTCCTCCGGCGGCGTTCAGCCGTCCTCCCAGATCGGCGGCGTCGGCGGGTCGGCGGACGGCAACGTCATCAACGCCATGACCATTCGCGGCGAAGAGCAGGTGATGCTCAAGGTCACTGTCGCCGAGGTTGAGCGCAAGGTCATCAAGCAGCTCGGCTTCTCGGCGCAGTCCGGCGGCGACACGCTGTTGCAGGGCGGCTGGGGCAGGCTCATTTCCGAGAATCCCTTCGCCGTCAATCCGATCGTCTCGAATACCGCGCTCATCATCAACGGCCCGAACGATACGCGCGCCACTCTGAAAGCGTTCGAACGTTACGGCGTCACGCGCGTTCTCGCGGAGCCGACCGTCACGGCGATCTCCGGCGAGCAGGCGAAAATGCTCGTCGGCGGCGAGATCGCCGTTCCTGGATCCGGCGCCTGTACGGTATCGACCGGCGGCTTCCAGCCCGTCTGTACGCCCGGCATCGTTTTCAAGCCTTATGGCGTGTCGCTGAACTTCATCCCGGTCGTTCTGTCGGAGGGACGCATATCGCTGCGCCTCGCCACGGAAGTGACCGAGGTCGACGTGCAGAACAGCTTCACCTACGCCAACGTCACGGTTCCAGGCTTCAAGACCCGCAAGAACGAAACGACGGTTGAGCTGCCGTCCGGCGGTTCGATCGCGACGGCGGGCCTGCTCACGCAGAAATCCGCGCAGGCCATCACGGGCGTTCCGGGTCTCCTGAACCTGCCGATCCTCGGCGCGCTCTTCCGCTCGCGCGACTATCTGCGCAACGAAACGGAGCTGCTGGTCGTCGTCACGCCTTACATCGCGCGCGCGCTGACGCAGCAAGAGGTCGCCAAGCCGGACGACAATCTCGCCGATGCGAGCGATCCGCAGGGCTGGCTGCTCGGCCGCGTCAACCGGATTTATTCCACGCGGAGCAATCCGCAGATGATGCAGAACTTCAAGGGCCGCATCGGCTTCATTCACGACTAACGCGCGACGGCCGCGAGGGATCACGACTATGTCCACCGATATTGAAATCGCGAAGACGCGCGGCGGCTTCGCAGGCGGCAAAAGGCGGCGGGATGCGCTTCGCGCCGGCAGAGTTTTCGCGCTGCTGCTGGCGACGCCTCTCGGCGCCTGCGGCGTCAATCGGACCCTTCCGCCGCCGGTCACGCCCTACGATTATCATGACAGGCATCCCGTTGTTCTCAGCGACTCTCCGCAGGTTCTCGACATCTTCCCGTCGACGCTGCATGGACGCCTCGACGTCCAGACGCAGGGCCGTGTTCGCGAATTTGTGGCGCGTTACGCGGAATTCGGCCACGGCCAGGTGACGATGCTGACGCCGACCGGCAGCGCCGCCGCTGCGGCAAGCGCCGGCGAGGCAAACGCCGTGCGTCACGCGCTCGCCTCGGCGGGCCTTCGCGGCAACATCATGATGGGCACCTATCCGGTGACCGATCCGAAGCTCGCCGCGCCGATTCGTCTTTCGTTTCAGTCCATCAAAGCCAAGGTGGCGGATCGCTGCGGCGAATGGCCGAGAGATCTCGCTTCCGGCTCGACCGTCGACGGCTGGCAGAACGAATCCTATTGGAATTTCGGCTGCGCTTCTCAGGCGACGCTCTCGGCGCAGGTCGCCGACCCGCGCGACCTCGCCAATCCGCGGGCCGAAACCCCGTCCGACATCGAAACGCGCATGCGCTCCATCAACAAGATGCGCAACGGCCAGGATCCAAGCACGCTTTGGCGTCTCAAGGCATCCGATATCAGCAATGTGGGTGGGGGCTCGTAATGTCCGATACAGAAGTCGAGCGCGCGTCGCAAAACGATCCCGCGAACCTGATCGCGCCGGTCCCGCGCATTTCGATTCAGGCGTTCTGCGAGTCACAGGATATTGCCGGCGTTATCGAAAGCGCGGCGAGCGACCGCCGCATGAGCAAAGCCCATGTGAAAGTTCACATGGGCGGCATCCCCGCGGCGATCGAGGCCTATCGCACGGCGCCGACGCCCAATCTGATCGTGATCGAAACCTTCTCCGATCGCGCCACGCTCATCGACCAGTTGGAAAGCCTGGCGGAGTTCTGCGACGCCGGCACCAAGGTGATGGTGGTCGGTCACGAGAACGACATCGCGCTCTTTCGAGAGCTGACCTCGCGCGGGGTCAGCGACTATGTCGTCGCGCCCATCGAGGTGCTTAGCTTCATCTCTCAGGTTTCTCATCTCTATAACGGCCCGTCCGCGGAGCTTCTCGGCCGCACGATCGCGGTCGTGGGGGCGAAGGGCGGCGTGGGCGCTTCGACAATCGCGCACAATGTCGCGTGGTCGATTTCGCGGCTGCTGGAATATCAGTCCGTGATCGTCGATCTCGATCTGCCCTTCGGGACGGCGGGGCTGGATTTCAATCAGGATCCCCCGCAGGGCGTCGCGGACGCGGTCTTTTCGCCTGAGCGTCTGGATACGGCCTTCGTCGATCGTCTGCTGTCGAAATGCAGCGACACGCTCAGCATTCTGGCCGCGCCGGCGACGGTCGATCGTCTCTACGATCTGCCGGAACAGGCTTTCGACGCGACGCTCGACATTCTTCGCTCCACGACGCCATGCTCGATCCTCGACGTCCCGCATCAGTGGTGCGGTTGGACGAAGCGCGTGCTTGTGGCTGCGGATGAAGTCGTGATCGTGGCAGCGCCCGATCTCGCCAATCTGCGCAATACGAAGACGATCATCGACTCGCTGCGCGCCGCGCGGGTGAACGATCATCCGCCGCGCGTGATCCTGAACATGGTCGGCGTTCCGCGTCGCCCGGAGATTTCGCTCTCGGAATTCGCCAAGGCGATCGAGATCGAGCCCTTCGGCGTCGTGCCCTTCGAGCCCAAACTCTTCGGTACGGCCGCGAATAACGGCCAGATGCTCGCCGAAGTCGAGGCCGGTTCGAAGATCGTCGAGACGCTCGACGATATTGGTCGGACGCTGATGGGCCGGGTAGCGGCGCGGCGCGTCAAGAAGACTCTTCTCACGCCCCTTCTCGAGCGCTTCGCCCGCAAGAAGGCGAGCTGAGGCCGGTCAGGGCGAGATGTGGCGCAGGTAACGCAAAGGTAATCGGCAATGTTCGGAAAGCGTACGAATGTCGGCGATATGGCGGCCCGTCCGCGCGGTCCCGCCGCTTCAGCAGCGGCGGTGAAGCCGCAATTGCCGTTGCCGGCGGCGCCGATCGCGGAACCTCCGGCGGTCCAATCGACCCCGCCGGAGCAAAAGAAGTCCGAAGAATATTACGTCACGAAAAGCGTCATCTTCGGCGCTCTCATTGAGGCGATCGATCTCGCTCAGCTTTCCAAGCTCGATCCCGAGAATGCGCGTGAGGAAATTCGCGACATCGTCAACGAGATCATTGCAATCAAGAACGTGGTGATGTCGATCGCCGAGCAGGAGGAACTGCTCGACGACATCTGCAACGACGTTCTCGGCTATGGTCCGCTGGAGCCATTGCTCGCCCGGGACGACATCGCGGACATCATGGTTAACGGCGCCTTCAAGACCTATATTGAGGTCGCCGGCAAGATTCAGCTGACGAACATCCGTTTCCGCGACAATTCGCAGTTGATGAATATCTGCCAGCGCATCGTGTCGCAGGTCGGCCGTCGAGTCGACGACGCTTCCCCAATCTGCGACGCGCGCCTGCTCGACGGCTCCCGCGTCAACGTCATCGCCCCGCCCTTGGCGATCGACGGACCGGCCCTCACCATTCGTAAATTCAAAAGGGATAAGCTCACCCTTGACCAGCTCATCAAATTCGGCGCCATTTCGCCCGAAGGCGGCGAGGTCCTCAAGATCATCGGCCGCGTCCGCTGCAACGTGCTGATCTCCGGCGGAACGGGCTCCGGCAAGACGACGCTGCTCAACTGCCTGACCAACTATATCGACGGCGACGAACGAGTCATCACCTGCGAGGATGCGGCCGAGCTTCAATTGCAGCAGCCGCATGTTGTGCGCCTCGAAACGAGGCCGCCGAACCTCGAAGGGCAGGGCGCCGTCACCATGCGCGACCTCGTCAAGAACTGCCTGCGCATGCGTCCCGAACGCATTATCGTGGGCGAGGTTCGCGGACCGGAAGCTTTCGACCTTCTGCAGGCCATGAACACGGGTCACGACGGGTCGATGGGCACGCTCCATGCGAACTCCCCGCGCGAAGCCCTGGGCCGTCTCGAGTCGATGATCACCATGGGCGGGTTCTCGCTGCCGGCGAAAACCATCCGCGACATGATCGTTTCCTCGATCGACGTCATCATTCAGGCTGCGCGCTTGCGCGACGGTTCTCGCCGCATCACGCACATCACGGAAGTGATGGGTCTTGAGGGCGACGTCGTGACCATGCAGGATCTTTTCGTTTACGAGATCCTCGGCGAGGACGCGAACGGCAAGATCATCGGCCGGCATCGCTCGACGGGCATCGGCAGGCCGCGGTTCTGGGAGCGCGCGCGCTACTATAGCGAAGATGATCGGCTCGCCGCCGCTCTCGACGCCTCCGAAGTGCGCGACGAGGGATAACAGGAAAGTCAGGAGTGCGATCGATGGATCGGCAGCTCATCGCCGTCTTGCTGACCGGACTCGCCGTCGCGAGTCTGATGTACGCCTTTGTCTATCCCTACCTTTCGGGAGACATCAAAGCCCAGAGGCGTCAGAAGGCGCTGATGAGCGGCGCGTCGGATCGTGGCGGCGGCGGCAAGGGCGGCGTCGATCCGGTGAAGCGCCGCAAGGCGATCGCGGAGAGCCTGAAGGAAATCGAGGAGAAGAACAAGAAGAAGCGGATCGACCTCGAGCAACGGATCACGCAGGCTGGGCTTGCCTGGAGCAAGCAGGCCTTTATCATGGGCTCCGTGATTTTCGGGATTGTTTTGGGTTTCTTCGTTTTTGTCGTCAATGGCGACGCCTTCGTGGCGGCGGGCGCCGTGGCCGTTGGCGTTTTTGGGCTTCCGAACTGGATGTTGAGCTTTCTGCGGAAGCGCCGCATCAACAAATTCATCGAGGAGTTTCCCGTCGCGATCGATGTCATCATTCGCGGCGTCAAAGCAGGTCTTCCTGTGGCGGACTGTTTTCGCATAATCGCGAGCGAAGGCCAGGAGCCCGTGCGCGGCGAATTCCGGCGCATCGTCGAATCCCAGACGGTCGGTCTATCGATCGGCGAAGCCGTGGAGCGCTTTGCAGAGCGCGTTCCCGTGCCGGAAGCGTCCTTTTTTTCGATCGTCATCAACATCCAGCAAAAGGCCGGCGGAAATCTGTCGGAGGCGCTCACGAATCTTTCCCGCGTGTTGCGCGACCGCAAGAAGATGAAAGGCAAGGTGAAGGCCATGTCCGCCGAAGCGAAATCGTCGGCGGGCATTATCGGCAGCCTGCCCTTTCTTGTCGGCGGCGCCGTCTATCTTACGACCCCGTCCTACATGGCGGTCCTGTTCACCACGAACATCGGAAAGATCATCATCGCCTGCGGCCTGCTTTGGATGGGCATCGGCATCTTCATCATGCGTAAAATGATCAACTTCGACATCTGACGGAACCGAAGAACAAAACATCGGTTGGATCGGCGAGGCTGGGCGGGATGAACGAAATTATCGAAAAGATCACAAGTACGCAGTTCGCCGTCAGCGCGCTGACGTCGATCGCAGTCATTGCGACGATCATCACGCTGGCCATGCCGCTTCTCAGCACGGATTCGCTCGACAAGCGCATGAAGAGCGTCTCGAGCGAGCGCGAGCGCATTCGCCAACGCGAGCGGGCGCTGGCAAAAAGCCAGCAGAGCAAGGGCCTCCGTCATGAGCCGAAGGCCTATATGAAAAATATCGTGGAGAAGTTCTCGCTCTCCACATGGCTCAATACGGAAGACGCCAAGACCAAGCTCGCATCGGCGGGCTTCCGCGGCCCGCAGGCTGAAATCGCGTTCCTGTTCTTCCGCCTCGTCTCGCCCATCGTCTTCTTTTTCGCTGCGCTGTTCTACGTCTTCTTTCTGGGCGACCCCGAGATGAGCGGGCTGATGCAGATCGCGATCGTCATCGGCGCGACCTATCTTGGCATCAAGGCGCCGGAGCTTTTCATCAGCAACACGATCGCAAACCGTCAGATGTCGATGCAGCGCGCCTTTCCCGACGCCCTCGACCTGATGCTGATTTGCGTGGAATCGGGCATGTCGATCGAGCACGCCTTCCGCAAGGTCGGTCAGGAGATCGGCGCGCAATCGATTCCGCTCGCGGAGGAGTTCGCGCTCGCGACGGCGGAGCTTTCCTATCTGCCCGACCGTCGCACGGCGTACACCAATCTCGCCGCGCGCACGGGTCTCGAAGGCGTCAAGCAAATTTCAACCGTGCTCATTCAGGCCGAAAAATACGGCACGCCGCTCGGCCAGGCGCTGCGCATCACGGCGCAGGAAAGCCGCGACATGCGCATGATGGAGGCGGAGAAGAAGGCCGCCGCCCTGCCGCCGAAGCTGACCGTGCCGATGATCGTGTTCTTCCTGCCGGTCCTCATGGTCGTGGTGCTGTCGCCCGCCGCCATCCAGGTGATGCAGACCGCCGGCTAGGCGGGCAGGCTGGGAGGCGCTCGACAAGTCGGGCGCCTTCGTCCATGACTGGATCATGGTTTCGATCATCGTCGACGACATTCGCGCCTGTTTGCGCTTCTATTCGCGCCTGCCGGTTCCGGCGGGCGACGACGGCTATGTCATGCCCGATTTCGCGCGTGCGAGCTGGGCCACGCCGCTCGCGGGCGCCATCATAGGCGCCGTCGGCGCCGGAGCCCTTCTGGTCTGCAGCATTCTGCATCTGCCGCCGCTGGTTTCCGCCACATGCGCGATTGGCGCGCTGGCGCTCGCGACGGGAGCGTTGCACGAGGATGGGCTCGCGGATGTGGTCGATGGGTTCGGCGGGGGAAAGACGCGAGAGCAGAAATTGACGATCATGCGCGACAGCCGGCTCGGCGCCTATGGCGCGCTGGCGTTGTGCCTGTCGAGTCTGTTGCGCGTCTTTGCGCTTGCCTCGGCCTTGCAGCGCGGCGTCTGGCTCGGCATGTTCGCGATCGTCGCCGCGGGGGCGTTGTCGCGCGCCGTCGGGCTCATTCCGCTAGTGACGCTTTTGCCGGCGCGGAACGACGGGGCGGGCGCCTCCGCGCCGACGCCGTCGCCCTCCGCGCTACGCAACGCGCTTTATATCGGCGCCGCGGTGGCGCTCGCGCCGCTCTTTGGCGGCGCGAGCCTGGGGCAGACGGTCGTTGCGGAGATGGCCGCCGTCGGCGCGGGGCTCGGCGTCTCCAAGCTCGCGGAAAAGCAGATCGGGGGATATACGGGCGACGTGCTTGGCGCGGCGCAACAGGCGGCCGAGATCGGCGTCCTCGTGGCGCTTTCGGCGTCCTGACGTCAAGCCGCGTTTGCGTCGCGCATGCGCGCAATTGCGCTCGTCACTTCCTCGACGGCGCTCGCCAACACGCCGACGCCGGCGCCTGGGCGAACCGCTTCGAGCGCGAGCCGGCGCCGGAAGCTGCGCGCTCCCGGGAGGCCGGCAAAAAGGCCGAGCATGTGGCGCGTGACGTTCGACAGCTTTTCGCCCCTGCCGAGCTCGCGCTCGATATAAGGATAATACGCTTCGACGGCCGCGAAGGCGTCAGCGACAGGGGCGGGAGCGCCGAAAAATTCGGGATCAACCGATAGCAGCAGTCCCGGATCGTGGTAAGCGGCGCGGCCGATCATCACGCCATCCATGTGATTGAGCTGGGCGCGCATTTCTTCAATCGTCGCCAGGCCGCCATTGATCGCCATGGGCGTGTCCGGAAAAGCGCGCTTGAGCTTGTGAACGAGAGGATAATCGAGCGGCGGGATGTCGCGGTTTTCCTTCGGCGAAAGCCCTCTTAGCCAGGCCTTGCGAGCGTGGATGAAGAGCGCGTCGGCGCCGGCGTCGACACATCGCCCGGCGATCTCGAACAGCGCCGGCTCGGGTTCCTGATCGTCGACGCCGATGCGGCATTTCACCGTGACCGGCAGCGTCACGGCGTCCTTCATCGCCTTGACGCAATCGGCGACGAGGGCGGGGCGCAACATCAGGCAGGCTCCGAAAGCGCCGTTTTGCACGCGGTCGGAGGGGCAGCCGACATTGAGGTTCACCTCGCGATAGCCGAACGCCTCGACGACCTTCGCCGCCTTGGCGAGCTGGTCTGGCTCCGAGCCGCCGAGCTGGAAGGCGACCGGCTGCTCGAAAGGGTCGAAGCCCATCAAACGCTGGCGGTCGCCATGGATCACGGCGCCGGTGGTGAGCATTTCGGTATACAGACGCGCGCGCCGCGACAGCGTGCGATGGAAGTGACGGCAATGCCGATCCGTCCAATCCATCATCGGCGCGACGGAAAAGCGAATGTCCTCTTTTGCCAGCATGTTTTCGTCTCGACCCTCACATGGCAGCGTCATTCGGCCACGAAGCCCGGTTATCTTGCTTGAGCAACAAATTCGTCGGAGAGAAGGTTCAGCCTAAAGCACAGCTCGTCTCTCCGCTCCAGAGAGAGTAGAGCCGGTCGGCGCCAATTCTCGCACAAAGCCAGGCTTGCGCTGCAATGCAAGCGCATATAAACGGGCGCGAGAATCCGGGGTTCCGCAGATCGCCTCAGCCTAACCGAAAGTCTCGATGCGCGAAAAAGATTTCGACAGGATCAGTTCTTATCTCCGCGTCCAATTGTCGGAGGAAGAAAATTTCCGGCATAGTTACGAGTTGGACGCCTATAGCCGAGTCGTCTATCGGCGCTTGCGGGAGCTCTACTGGACGATCTCTCGGCTTTTGCGGACCACGAAAAGCCGCTTCGCGCCCTCCCGGGGCGAGAGCGCTTTTTCTCCCGGCGCGCTCGGCGTGATTCCGGCGCAATCGATTTCGGCGCAACAGCCGCGGATCTATATCGACGCCACGGATCTTCTGACTGTTGGGAAGGCGACCGGCATTCAGCGGGTCCTTCGCGGCATCGTGTTGAACGCGGCCGAAATGGGTCTCGCGGAGCCGGTCGCCATTTCTCAGGGCCGCTTTGTCGCAGCGGCGCGACCTGCCGATCAGTCCCCCGAGATCAATGTCTCGGATGGCGATATCGTCTTGCTGCTCGACGCAGGGTGGAACAGACTCGATAGCTACCCGGCGGCGCTCGACTGGTTCAAGGGGCGGGGCGGGCGCGTCGTCGCTTGCATTTACGACCTTTTCCCGCTGGATTATCCAACGCTCTATACACCTCTCCTCGTGGCGAATTTTCAGGCCTGGATCACGCTCGTCATCGCTTCCTCCGACGCCGCGGTTGCGATTTCCCGCAGCACTGCCGAGAACTTCGCGGCCGCCGCAAAGCTGATGCATGTCAAGCCTCGATCTGATTTCCGTCTCGGCTGGTGGCGGCTCGGCGCGGATTTTCGCGAAGCTGGGGGGGAGCCCGCCGCCGCCCCGCGTCGCGTTGCGGGCAGGGGGCCGTTCTTTCTTGGCGTCGGCACGGTCGAGATGCGAAAGGGCTATCCGGTCGCGCTCGCCGCCTTCGAGCGGCTTTGGGCCGAGGGCGTCGAAACGAATTACGTTATTGTCGGCCGCCCGGGCTGGAATGCGACGGCGTTTGAGGAGCATTTGCGTCATCACCCGGAGAACGGGCGGCGCCTGTTCTGGCTCGACGACGCAGGGGACGCCGATCTGCAGTTTCTCTACCGCGAAACGCGCGCCGTCATCCTGCCGACCTTCGCGGAAGGATTCGGCCTGCCCCTCGCCGAGGCGGCGCAATTCGGCGCGCCTGTTATCGCGAGCGACATCGACGTGTTTCACGAAATCGGCGGCCCTGATATTCGCTATTTCGACCTGCTCGATCCGGGGAGTCTCGCGGCCTGCATTCGCGAGGCCCTGAATGGCGAGCGCGTCCCGCCGAAGATCGGCCATCTCACCTGGCGCGAATCGACCGAGGAATTGATGACCTTGTTGCGCGACGGCGCCTATCAGAGAACACTGAATTGAGGGCGGCGCTTGGATCGCGCTCCCTGGCGTTTGGGCGTTCCGCCTAAACGCGGCGCGATTCAGCCGTTCAAACGATCAATGAAGCTTTGGGCCAGGGTCGGCTTGCCATAGACCAGCGCCGCCACGACCGCCTGCGCCGCCATGGCGTCCTTGTCGTCGGTCGATTTGAAGAAGATGGCGTCGGCCCAAAGGAGTCTGTCGCGCCCCCGGAGATTGAGGCTGTTTTCGTAATAATAACGATGCGCGATCAGGAGATCGACAAGGTAGAAATTTTTATCCGCCAACAGCTTGCTGACGTCGTGGAAGAGGGGTTGCCCTTTGTAGATCTGATCGAACTCCACCTCGCAGTGAATAACGGCGGTTCGGTCGAGAACTTTGCTTGCGTTTTCGAGGGCCAACAACTCGGCGCCCTGAATATCGAGCTTCAGAAAGTCCACCGGCTCCGCGGGCAAGACATCATCGAGGCGGGAGGTCGCCAACCGCTCGGTCGACGCCAATTTAAGCGTGTTGAGATGCTCGAATTCGGCGCACAAAGCCTCATTCAAAGGAAAGAGGGAGGAGGTGGCGTCGTCGTTGTTGACATAGAGCGTATGCGTCGCGCCGTCGCCGATGGCGACCGGATAGATAATTGTTTGCGCGCCATCGGAGGCCGAACGTTCGTCCGCGCGCTCCTGCAAGGGTTCGAAGCCGATGATGCGATGCTTGATGTCGGGCCGGCACAGCGGCGTATAAACATGTTCCTCGGACGCCAAATTCTGGGCGCCGACATCCACGACCGTAAATTCGTGATTTCGGGCAAGTCGTTCAACCTGCGCCCAGGGGTCAAGGGATGCAACGGGCGACCCCGCCGGCTGCGGCAGAGAAAAGAATTTTGAAAAAAGCTTTTCCAGGCCCATCGCAAGCGCCCCATCGGTTGCAATTCGTTCAAGCCGTATTGCACCGTTTGGCTGGGCCACTCAAGCTTGGCCGTTAGCTAAAGTAGCCTCCAGCTTAGCAAATTTACATCGGGGCTTCGTCTTTCAGGATCTCCGGAACAGCCGCCGCAAGGGGTTCGCCGATTTCTCACGCAGCTCGGCGTTTTCTTTTTGAAGCCTCTCCAATTCCGCCATCAACTGGAACCTGCTGGCGTGTGTCCAATTGTCGATGACATTGGCGGGCGCCTTCAGCTTTCCGAGCAGACCGGGTTCTTCGGCGCGCACGTACCAGCGATTGAGTCCGTCGAAGAGAACAAAGACATAATCAAAGCCGAGTAGGATCGATTCCCAATCTTCATGCGTAGGCTCGCCGGTCGCGTCGACTGCTTCCACGACGACGATTCTCGGGCGCTGCCGCTCCCAGTCTCCGGAGACGATCACGGCCCTCTCGAATCCTTCGACGTCAATTTTTAAAAAGTCGATCGCCAGCCCGTCGGGGACATATTTGTCGATCAATTCCGCGAGCGGCATGGAAGGCACGCTATAGGATTTGCCCGGCGCGCGTTCCGCGGCGATTTCCTGCACGAGCGTGCCATGGCCGCGGGTGCCGGTAGGGAAGAAGTGCCGGTCCTGCGAATCTTCGGCGATCGCGGCGCGAACATTGATGTCGTGCGGGCGCGCGGCGACGAATTTTTCGTAGAGCGTCAAATCGGGCTCCACATTGACGCCGGTCCAGCCCAGGAGCGAGAAATGCTGCGTCACGCTGTCGAGTTCCGGGTCGCAGGCGCCTACGTCGACCCAAAACCCTTTTTCCTGTCCGTGGAAAGCCCGACGCAAAACGACGTCTTCGCCGTTCTGCGCGTAGGAGACCATGTGCGGTAGCGGCAATGCAGCGTCCTCCGTCCGGCTTTTTCAGACGATCTCGATCTCCGGGAAGGGGAAGATCATCTTGCCGCCCTGGGCCAGATATTCCTGCTCGCGCTGCAGGATGTTTTCCTTGAAGTGCCAGGGCAGGACCAGGAAGTAATCCGGGCTGCGGGCCTTGGCGTCGGCCTCGGAAATGATCGGAATATGCGTGCCCGGCGTCACGCAGCCGAATTTATCGGGATTGACCTCGGCGATCGCCTCTACGAGATCGGGGCCGATCCCACAGAACTGCAGAACCACATTGCCCTTGGTCGAGGCGCCGTAGCCGATGACGCGCTTGCCCGCGTCGCGCAGCGCGACGAGCAGGCGTCGCAAATCCTCGCGGTGGCGGTAGACCCGCGTCTCGAAGTCGCGATAGGGCGCCGGCGTGTCCAGTCCCATGCGCTCTTCCTGCGAGAGCAGCCAATCGATCACCGAGTCATTGGCCTTATGCGACGAGCCCCTATGCGCCGCCGTGACCGCGAAGCTGCCGCCATTGACGCCGTTCATCTGCACATCCACCACGCGCATGTTCGCTGCGTCGAGAATGCGCCGCACGACGCTGAGCGAGTAGTATTCGATATGCTCGTGGCAGATGGTGTCGTAGGAGGTCAGCCGCAGCATCGAGGGCATGTAGCTCTGTTCGAGATGCCAAAGCCCGTCGGGCGCGAGAGAGGCGGCGACTTCGCGTGCGAAGCCGATCGGATCCTCGAGATCGTAGAACATCGCGATCGAGGTGATGATCTTCGCTTTGGCGCGGCCCGCCGCGCTTACGAAATTGGCGTGTGAGAAGAAGTCCGGGACGAGCGCGATGTCGTCCGTGTAATATTGACGGAATTTGGCCCCTGTCGGATCGATGCCGATCCGTTTCAGCGCGCCCGTTTGATAGGCCTTGAGCGTCGTCGCGTCGTTGGAGCCGATGTCAACGACGAGGTCGCCGGGCTTAAGATCGGCGACGCGCTCCAGATGGCTGACTTTCTGCGTGAGGTGCCGGACCATCGATTGATTGAGGCCGGAGCGATAGCCGTAGTTCTCGCCGTACATTTCCGCCGCATCGTAGCTATGGGCGAGTTGTAAAAGTCCCGATTCAGGGCACCATACAAGTTCCAGCGGACCGACAGTGACAGGCGTATCTGCAGACGATGGAAATACGCCCGTCAGCGCTTGCTCTCCTAGCGACAGCACTGTCACGAGATTAGTAGAGCCGCTCACACGGCATCGGCTAATTCGCTTTGTCATAGGACGCGCCCCCGGTCAATTCTGGTCTGCTCCAAGAAGGTCTGCCGCTCTGCTACTATTTTTCTTCAGCCGTAGCAATTTCTGTTTCATGAGAATTGCCGTAACGAGAAAAGAGCGTTTCTGGCGGGTCGTGATCGGCGACGGCGCGCCCGGCCTCCCAGGCTTTCCGGTAAACCTCCGCGACCTTCGCGCCTTCCTGGTCTTTGAACACCGGCAGATGCCTGCAGCGCTCGATCAGGCGCGCGACCGATACGCCCGCGCGTATGGCGTCCTCGGAGTCGAACAGGGCCTCGCGCAGCCATTCCCCGGCGTTCCAGCAATGCTTGAAGCGATGCCGGTCGATTCTGTCGGGATCGACGCCGGCGAGCTCAGCCATGTCGTGGAGGTCGGGCATGCGCTCGAGGTGCCACAGCAGGGCCCAGCGCAGCCAGGAAACGTTCATGTTCACAACGATCGACGGGAAGCCGATCCAATAGGCGGGCCTGTCCGCCAGGGCGGAGAGCGTATAGACCGATGACGGCACGCATGTCGCAAGCGATGAAAAGGGCGCGCCGCGCGTATCGAGCTGATAGGCGCGCAGCGCGTGGTCGCGACGGAAGACGCAGGCATATATCGCCGTGAAAAGATTCTCGTTGAAGGCGGCGACGTCGGCGAGCTTCCGGGCGTAGCGGTCGGGACCGCCAAATCCGATCGGCTGGGCGTTCTCAACGAGCCGGCGCGCCTCGCGAAGCGATTCCGGCTCGTTGAAATGCGTGAAGCCGTAATTGAGATAGACCATCTCGATGTCGGGATGATTCTCGATGCTGTCGAGAATCGTCTTCAGCCCTTCCGCGACGACGAGGTCGTCGTCGCCGATGATCCAGACGAAGTCGCCTTTGCAGCGCCGGGCCGTTGCGCCCAGATTTCCCAGCATTCCCACATTCACCGGATTGCGGTGGTAGGCGAAATCGTAGCGCTGCAGAAGCTCTTCGGCGACGCGCGGCGTGTCGTCTGTCGAGGCGTTGTCGCAAACGAGCACTTCGATTTTGTCGCGCCAGGGCGCCGCTGCTTCGAGGAGCAGCTTGAGACTGTGCCTTAGCCAGGGCGCGCGATTGTAGGTCGTGATCGCGCAGGTCAGAAGCGGCCGCGGGGCTTTGCCCAAGACGGCCGGGCGGGGCCAGCCGGGCGGCGCCGCGGCGGCGGAAAGCGCGCTCACGATGCGGGCCGCATAGCCGCTCCAATCAACGGTCTCGGGAGAGCGATCCGACTTCCCCGGCGCGGGGCAGGGAATAACCTTCGCGCCGCTTTTGCCGGCCAGCGCAGAGGCTCGAACGATTTCCGCGGCTGCTTCCCAGCCTGTCGGAAGAATGACGTCGACGTCGTCGAGCGTCTCGACGATTGACGCGTCGGCGCCCTCGGCAATTGCAGCGATCCTTGCGCCGACCGCCTTGGCGTCTGCGAGAAGGCCGGCCTCATGCGTCATGGCGCCGGCGCCAAGCAAAACCCAATCCGCCGCGCTCTTCGGCGGATGGCGGTCCGACGCGATCCCGAGGTTTTGCAGGGCCTCGCGCAAAGCCGCCTCTTCTTGCGCGTCCTTCAAACCGGCGAACGCAATTCGAACGGGCTTCTGAAGCAGGCGCGGCGCGTTCAACTTCGAACGGCGCATGCTCACCTCGCGAAGGAGCGCCGTAATATCGGAGGCGATGCGCCAGCGGTCGCGCAAGAGGGCGATCTTCTCGTCGAAACGAAAGGCGTCCTGGAGAGCGGCGTCGCGCCGCTCGGTGGTCTCGAAAAGGACGAGATCGGCGCCTTGTAGCGGGAGCCGGCCATATTTCTGGTCCAGCGCGTAATCGCCAACGACGATCGCCGTCTTCAGACCGAGGCCTTTGGCCATGTCGATGATGACCATGGCTTCCGCGCCGTCGCGGCACGACGGCAGAGATAGTACGGCCCAGGCATTCGAAAAATCCTGCGCGGCCAACGCTTCTTCGATGGGGAGAAGGGCGGCGAGGGGCTCATTCCATTTCAGGCGTCGCGCAGCGACGCCGGCTTCCGCGCAGCCCATCGCGAGATTCGCAGCCGGGGAGCGCGAGCCTTCGAGCAGGACGAGCGAAGCAACGGGAGGGATGGCGTCAAGCAGTTCGCCGAGGCCGGGCGCGTCAGCGCCCTTGCCGGCGACGATGACAGGCGGCGCGAAAGCGATGTCGAGGCCCAATGCGCGCCAACCGCCGCGAAGACGATCAGCCTCGACGGGCCCATTTGCAATCACCGCCTCGAGCGCGAAGGACTCTGGGCGAAGGGCCCGCGTCGTTTCGATCGCAGCCACGGTGCGAAGTCCGTAGAACCGCGCATAATCCAGCATGACGGCGAGCGGGCGGCCGTCCTCGCTGAAAAAATCGGGATCTAGGAAGGCGATCCATCGTCCCTCCAAATGGCCGGCGTCGCTGATATGAAGTGGCGTTTCGGAAATGGCGACGAATGCTTCGAGGCTTTCAGACCAATCGACCGGGACGACTTCCAAGCCGTCGAGACGAAGGATCGAAGCCCGGGAGGCCTCATTTTCGGACTGCGGGCCGCGCCATACGAACACGCGTTGCGACAATTGCGGGCCTCCACGAGTTTCGGGGCGCAATTCCCTCGTAACTCAGGATAATCAAAGCGGGAGGGGAAGATAGGCCGAACTCATAACATAAGGGCGACGGCAGATCAAAACGGGGCAAGCCAGAAAAAAGCCGGATTGGAGCCCAACTTGTGGAGAAGCGTCGGGGTGGGTAGGATGTGCGCCGCTCGTCATTCCCATCCCGGCTTCTCATGACAGACGCACATTCCGCAAGTGAGGAAATCGACCGTCTCCGAGAGACAGTTCGCGTGCTGGAAGCGGAGAATTTCCGCTTGCGCGCGCGGGCCGCTTCGGCTCTCTCGCGCGAGGCCACTGCGGAGGCGTTGCTCATGGACCGCGAGGAAAAGCTCCTGTTTTTGCAGCGCAGGTCGTTTCACTGGTATCTCATGTCGATCCGACGCTTTTTCTTGCGGCTCGCCGGGCGCAAGGGCTAAAGGCCGGTTCTCGATCTGCGCGCCTCCGACGCCCTAAAATGGATGATACTGGTACAGCCAGTTCTCCGTCAGAACCTTGTCGCCGGTTCGGAGAAAGAGGCGCATTTCGACAGGGTCGCTTCCTTCCACGGTGAGGTCGAACTGCGCGCGCCAATGGCCGGCGACCCCGTCGAAAACCGCTTCCGTATAGACATAGGAGAAGCTTCCGCGGGAGGCCCAGAGCACGGGCTCCGGCTTCACGTCATAGGGCAGCCTCGCCAGCGGTTCTCCGAGGAATTCCACCATGAATTTCCGCACGCCTTTGGGGCGGGGCTTGCCGGGCTGGCCGCCATTGCCCAGGCGCGTCGCCACGCAACGCGCGAGAGGCGTCGGGTAAGGTTCGTCCGCGAGCCAGTGCAGGCGATATGAAAATTCGAATTCGGAGCCGGGAACCGCCTTCTTCTCGGGAACCCACGCGCAGACAATGTTGTCGTGAATTTCGTCATCCGTCGGAATTTCGATGAGATGGACGGCGCCTTTGCCCCAATCGCCCTTCGGCTCGACCCATACGCTCGGACGCCGATCATAAAAGACATTGTCGAGATAATGGTCGTAATTGCGATCGCGCTGCATCAGGCCGAAACCCTTCGGGTTCATGTCCGCGAAGGCGGAGGCCATCACGCGGTCGGGATTGTTGAGCGGACGCCACAGGCGCTCGCCGGTTCCCGTCCACATGGAAAGGCCATCCGAGTCATGCACCTCCGGCCGCCAGTCGACGCCGGTCGGCTTCTTGGTTTCGGAGAACCAATACATTGAGGTGAGAGGCGCGACGCCGAAACGGGTGAAACCGCCGCGCAGATAGAGACCGCAGTCGATGTCCATGACGACGCCCTTGCCTCGGGTCATCAGGAATTTGTAGGCGCCGGCGATCGAAGGGCCCTCGAGCAGCGCGTGCAGCATGACGCCGTCGCCGGTCTCCGGCCCGACATAGATCTGGGTGAAGTCGGGAAATTCCTCATTGGCGCCCATCTGCCAGGTGTCGAGCGCGACGCCCCGCGCGGACATGCCGTATTGGCGCAGTTCGCCGATGGCGCGGAAATAGGAGGCTCCGAGAAAGGCTACCCAGTCGTTCTTCCGCCAGTCGAGCGGGCCGTCCTTCGCCTCTTGTATGCGTAAGCCCGCAAAGCCGGCGCCGGCCGGCAATTTCCGCGCGATGGAGTCGTCGGGCATCTCGAAGTAGTCCGTTTGGTAAATAATCTCGCGGGCCGCGCCGTTCTCGACCACGAAGATGCGCACGGCCTTCCTGAAAAACATGCCGAGGTGGAAGAATTCGACAGGGAAACGCTCCTTCGTATCGGCGAAGAGGGCGTGGCCGGTGTCATAGGCGATGTGGCCCCACTTCTCGTAGTCGATCTGCGAGGTGATCTCCGGCGAGGGGAGATTGGGCTGGCGATAGGGCGCCTTAGCCAGCCTCTTGGCTTCCTGCTTCAGCGCGTCGAAGGAAAAAGGGCTGGCGTCGCCGAGCTTGACGTTGGCGATATGCGACGGCTGGGCTTCGGCGGACCCAATTCCAGCGGCGCCGAGCGCAGTTGTCGCAATTTTCAGGAAGGAGCGCCGGTCCTGCTTCTGAATCATCTTGAAATGTCCCCTTGGCGAAATCCTTGCCTAAACTTGCCGGAAGGCAAGCTTGGCAGGAGGGGACGCTTGAGATGAAGCTAGAATAACTATCGGCCGCGGATGGGCTCGTTGCGGATTGCCGTCTTCATGAAGAAATAGAGGCCGATAAGCCCCAGGAGCGCGAAGACGGCCTCGATCGCGTGGCTGATCATGGGGTCGAGCTGGAACAGGCCGCCAAGCGCCCAGCCGGCCGCCCAGGAGGCCCCGACAAGCTCCGTTCCCACGAGAATCGCGACGGCGACCAGCGTGGAAAGGTTCAGGAGGTTGATCGGCTTCTGGCTCATGACGCGCGCTCGAGCTTGCTTGGAAGAAATGCGGGCGGGCCGCGTTTTGCTAGGGGTCTGCTATCGCAACGGGCGCCGTAAGGCAAGGGCGGGGCCGAGGCGACTGTTCGGGTTCAATGGACCGGCAGGGAAGGGCGGTCCCGCGAAGGGGTAACGCTCGACCAGGCCGGAAAGGACTTCCGCCCGGCGGCCTTTAACCGCCGATCTTCCCCGTAAAGGCATTGGGCGCAAACCGTCCAGGATTGTCTTTCTCCTGGCCCAAGGGGGGATTTGTCCTGCCTTCCCCCGCTTGGGAGAAGGCGTTACGCGAAGCGCGATAGGCCGTCCTCCGCCGGTGTGGGGCCACCCCCGCAAGCGGGCGGCTCATCACTGCGTCAGTCGGGCCGATTGCACCGCCTGGCGGAACATGTCCTGCATCGCATTGGCGATGTCCTGGGGCGTGTCCGCCTTGTGATAGAAGCCCGGAGAGGCGCAGCTCTGCATCGCGGCGTCGACGCCGGGCACTGCGTTATTGACCTTGAGCGCTTCCCATTGCGCGTAACTCGTCGGATGCGGGAAGGTCGGATACGGGATCTGAAGAACGGAGATCGTCACGCCTCGCGCCTTGAGCGCCGCGCATTTGGTCGGGTCCATGGCCCGGATCGAGACGGTCTCGCCATGCGTGTTCGGGTAGGTCGTCACGCCCGGCCAGTTGGTCGGCGTATAAGGAAAAGTGGGAGACGCTACTTGTGACGACGAATACCACTGGCTGTCTTCCATTCCATCCGAGACGAAAAAGACGAAGGGCTGGCCCTTGCTCGCGCCGGAGCCGTCGCCGACGGTCACGATCTTCGCGCTGATCTCGTCGAAGACCGTATGTATATGCGATCCGCCCGCGCCGAGCGGCGCCGTATCGGCCGGTATATTCGGATTGGCCTTGTAATTGGGGTTGAGGCTGCGTGCAAAGACCTTGTCGTCGCCGCCGTCGAGCAGCTTGCCGAAATCCGTCATTTGCGTCGCCTGATTGTAGTTGATCGCGCTCGCCACCGAATATTGGTCGCCGATAAGATCGTCGGTCAGATCGACGAAGGCGTTTACGTGCGTCACCAAGGGATAGACGCCCATGCGGAACTGCTTGGGCAGCGTCGCCGTATCGTTCGCGGTCTTCATGAGTTGCGCGATCGCCGCGCCGACGGCGTCGACTCGCAACTGGATGTTATGCGTGCGCGCATAGGTGTAGCTCTTCGAGCCGGAGAAATGGCAGGCGAACATGCAGCCGTCGCCATTATCCTGTTTGCCATCCGGGCTCGCCGCGGCGAGCTGGTTCTGGCCGGCGATCGTCGAAGGCAGGCCCATCGAGGCGGAGACGTCGACCAGCATGTAGAAGTCGAGAAACTTCGCCATGGTGAGCTGGGCGCCGGCGCTTCCGTTGTAGTTCATGAATTTGACGCCGGCGATCTTGCCGAAGTTGGACGGCATGGCTGCATTGTAGGCGACCTGCGCGGTGACGTTCTGGCCGACGATGCTGACGTTGAACGCCGGCTTGCCGAGCAGATCAGAGGCGCGCTTGCCGGCCTGGGCGTAGAAGGATTTTTCCGCCTGGGCCAGCGCGTCGGAGATGGCCTGCGGCTGAGGATTTGGATTGGTGGCGGAGAGGGTGGCGATTGTGTTCTGCGCCGTCTTGATCGCGGTGAGGGCCGCTGCGTCGGCGGAAGCGTCCATGCGCGCCTTGGCGCTTTGCAGGATGGCGTAATCCGCCGCAAGACCGGAGGCCAGAACCAGCGGAATGATGGCCAGGCCCATCACGATGGCGACGCCGCCTCTCTCATCTTTTGCGAAATGCGCGGTTTTGGAAAGCTGACGCATGAGATGCCCTTCAGGCGCAGGTGGTGACGAAGGAGTCGCCGCCGGCGACCGAATAGGGCAGGTTGTTCACGTAACGCGGCTGCAGATAGCTCGAGCGCTTGATCGTGAGCGGACCGAAGATATTCGCGGCGAAGAGCGGCTGATAGGCGAAGGTGAGGTCGACGACGATGATCGAGTTCGGCCCGTAAAGGTCGGACGGCAGCGTCGTCTTGCTCGGCGTCGCATTGTCCGGGACCGGCGTCATCGCCGTGTTGCAGGGACGGCGATCCGAGCCGCCGCTCCACGAAACCTTCGCCTGATAGGTGCAGGCGGAGACGCAGCCGGGGGCGGTCGGCGCGAAGCCGACCGTGCTCATGCCGACCTTGATCATGTTGTCCCATTGCTGATTGAGCCGCGAGCCGTCCTGCAGGGCGCGCGGGAACAGGACCATCAGCGAGTCCTGCGCATATTTCATGTCGGCCGGCTCCACCTTCTGCGACTGCGACAGCATCTGCGCGATGGCGTTCGCCGACACTTCGAGCTGGCGCGTCGCCCAGGCGTAGCGGTCGAGTTCGACGAAGCCGAGCAGCATCAGGCCGAGCACGGGAAGCGCGAGGGCGAATTCGACGGCCGCGAAGCCGCGGGTGTCGCGAAGAAGGTTCTTCCTCATCTGCGTCGTTCCTATGGTCGTCCGTTTGCTCAGCAGCCCGCATAGGAACTGGGAAAGGGCTCGTTCTTGAACGTCGCCGTTGAGGTGACGAGGCGCGTCTTGCGGCCCTTATAGGTCGTGTAGTTCGGGAACAGCGCCGCCGTCGTCAGGATCGGCGTCGGATAGACGGCGCGGATCACGACATATTTCTTCGCGCCGCCGATGCAGTACGCGTTCTGCGCATTGTCCAGCGCGGGGGGCTTGAGGCCGCTTTTGTCGGCGTTGACATAATTGGCGTAGGGCGTCGTCGCAGGAGCCGCGCCGCCGGCGGGCGCGTCGAAATCCTGCACGTCGACATACAGGTCGTTGCAGCTCATGATCGCGGGGAGCTTTGGGCACAGGATCGTCGCGCGGAACTGCGCGGCGGTGAGCGGCATTCCGCCGACCTGCTGGTTCTGCACATAGCCGGTCATGATTTCCCTGGCGGTCTGCTGAATGACCGCGTCGAGACGCGACTGTGCGAAATTGCCGTAGCTGTATTCCAGGATGGCGACGATCAGCAGCAGAAAGGGAAGGGCGATGAGGCCGAATTCGACAGCCGCGAAGCCACGATGATCCTGAACGAACTCGGCGCAATTCGTCGCTTTCGCGGGGCGGCTACGAAAGGCGAGTTTGTTAACGCTTTCACTCATTTTGGCTCTCGTTCGATGGCGCGGAGCGCGGCGACCGCAGCGCTCCCTATCATTTCCGCGGTTTCCGCTCCGTTCAGAAGCCGCCTCCGATGCGCGAGAGTGTTAGCGTCTGCTTAATGAATCCTTTTTTCGATCGCCGAAACATTCAGACAATTGCAGCCAGTTATGAAACATCCAAGCTTAACGTTAAGCGCCTGTTTGGAGGACCCGCGATTTTCGCGGCGACCTCTTTTGCTCCGTCGCCGTGACGCCGCGAGCGCCGCCGCGAGCCAATCAGGCGAAAGCCTATGTTTTCTTCAAGGCCGAAAACCTTGCTGAAAGTCTGGCCGGGCGCGCCTTTGGCGCCTGAAACGCAAAAACGCCGACGCGTGCGCGACGGCGTTTCGGCGGGTGCGCGCCTGCCGGTCGGTCAGAACGGAATGTCGTCGTCGAGCTGGTCGGAAAGACGGCCGCCGCCGCCCGAGGCCGGGGCAGGGCGGCGCTCGACCGGCGCGCGCTCCATGGGGGAGGAGCGGCCGAAAGAGCCGCCGCCGCCCTGATAGCCGCCGCCTTCATAATCGCCCTCGCCGCGGCCGCCGCCCTTGCTGTCGAGCAGGGTCAATTCGCCGCGAAAGCGCGGCACGACGACTTCCGTGACCTTGCGCTGATTGCCGTCCTTGTCGGTATATTCGCGGGTCTGGAGCTGGCCTTCGACATAGATCTTGGCCCCCTTGCGGCAATATTGCTCCGCGATCTTGCCCAGCGCGTCATTGAAGATCTGGACATTGTGCCACTCGGTGCGATCCTTGCGCTCGCCGGTGTTCTTGTCGCGCCAGGACTCGGTCGTCGCGAGTGAGAAGGAGACGACGCGGTCGCCCGACGGAAAGGTCCGCACTTCCGGATCGCGGCCCAGATTGCCGACCAGAATGACCTTGTTGACGCTTCCCGCCATGTCTTTCTCCACGTGATTTGCGGGGCACTCTAACGCCATTCCGCCCCCCGGCGACTGCCCCGGAAGGGCTTGTCCACAGATGATGCGGGGCGCGGCCGGGCTTATGTTCATTTTTTGTTCTAGCACCCGACGCGCGGCGGCGCAAGTTGCCTCACGCCGGGTCGTGGCAGCAGACGCAAAGCTTGTTGCCGTCCGGGTCGCGGAAATAGGCGCCGTAATAATGCGGATGATAGTGCGGGCGTAGGCCCGGCGGACCCTCGCAGCTTCCGCCATTGGCGAGCGCGAGCGCGTGGCAGGCGTCGACCATTGCGCGGTCGGGGGCGATGAAGGCGACCATCTGGCCATTGCCCGGCGCGGGCGCGCCCTCGAACGGGCGGCCGATGAGGAACAAGGGCCGTTCCGCCCACGCCGGGCTCCAGCCCGCCCAGGGCCGCTCCTGCTCCACGAATTTAAGGGAACGCCCGAGCTGGGCCATCAGAGGGGCGTAAAAGGCGACGGCGGCGTTGAAATCCGAGACGCCGACAAAAATGTGCGAAAACATCAGGGCTTTCCGCTTTCATTCGCTCCCGACAGCTCCGCCCTCAGCTTCTCCCGATCGAGCTCGCCCTCCCACGCCGAGACCACGATCGTCGCCACGCCATTGCCGATGAAATTAGTCAATGCGCGGCACTCGCTCATGAATTTGTCGATGCCAAGCACGAAGGACATGCCGGGCGCGAGCGCCGGATCGACGGCGGTGAGCGTCGCCGCCAATGTGATGAACCCCGCTCCCGTGACGCCGCTCGCGCCCTTGGACGTCAGCATGGCGACGACGAGGATCGTCGCCTGATGGGTGAAATCAAGCTCGGCGCCCATGGCGCGGGCGATGAAGAGCGTCGTGAGCGTCATATAGATATTGGTTCCGTCCAGATTGAAGCTGTAGCCCGTCGGCACGACGAGGCCGACGACGGATCTCGGGCAGCCGAGCCGCTGGAGCTTCTCCATCAGGGCGGGCAGGGCGCTTTCCGAGGACGACGTGCCGAGCACGATGAGCAGCTCGTCCTTGAGATAGGCGAGAAAACGGAAGATGTTGAAACCTGCCGCCGCCGCAATGGCGCCGAGCGCGATGGCGACGAAAATGGCCGAGGTGAGATAGAAGGCGCCGATGAGGCCGCCGAGCGACAGTAGCGCCGCCGAGCCATATTTCCCGACCGTATAGGCCATGGCCCCGAAGGCGCCGATGGGCGCGGCCCTCATCACGATCCCGATGAGCGCGAACATGGCGTGGCCCGCTTCCTCTACCCATTGGCGCATGGGACGCCCGTTTTCGCCGAGTCCGAGAAGCGCGAAGCCGAACAGCAGTGAAAAGAGCAGCACCTGGAGAATGTCGCCCCTGGCGAAGGCGCCGACGGCGCTCTCCGGGATGATGTCCAGCAGGAACTCCACGCCGCTGCGATGCGCCGCCGCTTCCGTATATTTTGCGATCGCCGCCGCGTCGGCCTTGCCCGCGAAATCTCCGCCGGGTTTCAGGGCATTGCCGACGAGCAGGCCGATGGCCAGCGCCAGCGTCGAGACGATTTCGAAGTAGACGAGCGCCTTGACCCCGACGCGCCCGACCTTCTTCGCGTCTTCGATATGCGAGACGCCCGAGACCACCGTGCAGAAGATGATCGGCGCGATGGCCATTTTGATGAGCTTCACAAAGCCGTCGCCGAGCGCTTTCACCCAATCGGCGGCGGCGAGATGCGGCGCGAGATAGCCGAACAGGGCGCCGAGCGCGATGGCGAAAAGGACTTGGACGTAGAGCAAATGGTGGAACGGTTTCTTCATGCCGGCCCCTGGCGGGAGACAAGGCAGAGCTTACGCAGCCGGTGGCGGCGGCGTCCATCCCCCGCGGGGGAACGGGCGAACGCTCGGTAAGACGCTGCGACTGCGCAATGACCGGGTGGGCTTTTAAGCCCCCGCTTCGCCCGCAACCTTTCCGAAATCCGCCACGCCCATCATAACCCGGCGCAGCTCCGCGAGGAGGCGCAGGCGGTTGAGGCGCAGATCGGCGTTGTCGGCGTTGACCGTCACCTTGTCGAAGAAGGCGTCGACCGGCTCGCGCAGCCTGGAGAGGGCGCGCATGGCCCCGGCGAAGTCTTCCTTCTCCAGCTTCTCGGTGGTCTCCTCCCGCGCGCGGGCGATGGCGGCGGCGAGTTTGTGCTCTTCATGCTCGATGCGCAGATTGGCCGCGTGGCGGTGGGAATAGGCGTTCGGCCCGTCCTTCTTTTCTTCGGCCTTCAAAATGTTCACGGCGCGCTTGAAGCCGGCGAGCAGGTTCCTGCCGTCGTCGGTGGCCAGGAATTTATCGAGCGCCTCGACTTTCTTCGTGATCATGAGCAGGTCGTCCTGTAACGGCGCGCCCGCGACGGTCTCCTCCCCGGAGTCGGCGAAGGCCACGGCGCCAAGCGCCGCATCGATAAGATCGTAGCGGGCGCCCTTGTCGCGCAAGTAGACCTTCAGGCGGTCGATGAAAAATTCGAGGAGACCGAGCGCGCTCGTTCCGGCCATTTCCCCATCGAGTTTCTTGACGGATTTGGAATGGAAGGAGAACGCGTTGTAATGACGGTCGAATTCCGGAACCAATCGCAGCCGCAATTCATTCTCCAGCACGATACGGATCACCCCCAACGCCGCCCTCCGCAGCGCATAGGGGTCCTTGCTCCCCGTCGGCTTTTCGTCGATGGCCCAGAAGCCGACAAGCGTATCGAGCTTGTCGGCCAGCGCGACGGCGATGGAGACCGGGTCCTTCGGGGCGTAATCGCCCTGGCCCTGCGGCTTGTAATGTTCGTAGCAGGCGTTGGCGACCGATGCGTCCTCCCCCTGTGCGGCTGCGTAATAGCTGCCCATTAGCCCCTGCAATTCCGGAAACTCGCCGACCATCTCGGTCACGAGATCGGCCTTGCACAAGGTCGCCGCGCGCGCGGCCTTTTCCGGGTCGGCGCCGCCGATCGCCGCCAGCTCCTTCGCCAGCGCCGCGATGCGCTTCACGCGTTCGCCTTGCGTGCCGAGCTTTTCGTGGAAGACGATCTGGTCGAGCTTCGGCAAGCGGTTTTCGAGCTTCGTTTTCAGGTCCGTCTCGTAAAAGAATTTCGCGTCCGACAGGCGCGCGGCGATGACGCGCTCATTGCCCGCGACAACTGTGGCGCCGCCGTCCGTCGCCTCGATATTGGAGACGAGGATGAAGCGGTTGGCGAGCTTTCCGTCATGCCGGCGCAGCACGAAGCATTTCTGGTTCACGCGGATCGTCGCGCGAATGACTTCCGGCGGGATCGAGAGGAAGCTTTCGTCGAAGGCCCCCATCAGCGTCACGGGCCATTCGACGAGGCCGCCGACTTCTTCCAGTAGCCCGGCGTCTTCGACCAGCTCCAGTCCCTGCGCAAATGCAAGATCCTTGGCGTCGTGCAGGATGATGTCCCGGCGTCGCTCAGGGTCGATCACGACCTTGGCCTTTTCGAGCGACAGCGCGTAATCTCCGAAGCGCCTCACGCGCATCTCGAAGGGGGCCAGAAAGCGATGGCCGCGCGTGACGTCGCCGGCGACGACGCCGTCGACCTCGAAATTCACAATGTCCGGCGTTTCGGTCTCCGGCCCGAATGTCGCGACGATGGAGTGAAGCGGACGCACCCAGCGCAGCGAATCCGGGCGCTCCGAGGCGACGCCCCAGCGCATGGATTTTGGCCAGGGGAAGGACTTGACGACCCCCGGCAGAATGTCGGCCAGCACCGCGATGGTTTCCGCGCCCGGGCGCTCGACGACCGCGAGGTAAAACTCCGCGCCCTTCTTGTCCCTCTCGATCTTGGCCTGGTCGAGCGAGGCTAGGCCGGCGCTCTTGAGAAAGCCCACGATCGCCGCCTCGGGCGCGCCGACGCGCGGTCCCTTGCGCTCCTCGCGCATGTCGGGCTGTTTTGCGGGCAGGCCCACCACCTGAAGCGCCAGCCGGCGCGGCGTGGCGTAGGCGGAGGCGCCCTCATAAGTGAGGCCGCGCTCGACGAGGGCGTTGGTGACAAGCTTTCGCAGGTCCTCGGCCGCCTGCCGCTGCATGCGCGCGGGAATTTCTTCGGAGAAAAGTTCGAGGAGAAGATCGGGCATGAGACTCGGAGCTTGGCGCGGGGTTTGCCTCGCCGGGGGACGAGGGGCGAGCTAATTTGAAATCCTATAGCAATATTCGGACGGCGGCGCTCCCCTCTCCCGCTTGCGGGAGAAGCCATGAAGGATGAGAGCCCTCACCCGACCCTCGCTAAAGCGAGGGCTACCTCTCACGCGAACGGGAGAAGGGATCAGTGAAGCCCCCTACAACTCCTTATGCGTCCCGTCGCAAAGCGGCTCCTTCTTCGTGGCCTTGCAGCCGCAGAAGAAGGCCTTGCCGGTCGCCTCGGCCTTGTAGGCGACCGGCTCGATCCCGGTACCGTTATGGGCGCCGTCGCAGAAGGGTTGCTTGGCGCTGCGGCCGCAGGCGCACCAATAATAGGTCTTTCCCTCTTCGACCTCGACGGGCATGGCTTTCTTCTGGAAAACGACGCGTTCGGTCATGTTTCTTCTCAAATTTTCGCGAGGGCGGGCGCGTCGAGCAGGAATTTCTCCACCTCCAGCGCGGCCATGCAGCCCAGCCCGGCGGCTGTCACCGCCTGCCGGTAGACTTCGTCCGCGACGTCGCCCGCCGCATAGACGCCGGGGATATTCGTGCGTGTCGTACCCGGTTCGACGGCGATATAGCCGTTGGGCTTCACGTTCACCTGGCCCCTGAAGAGCTCGGAGGCCGGCGCGTGGCCAATGGCGACGAAGACGCCATCGGTCTCCAGCAGATGCGTCGAGCCCGTCGCCACGTTCCTCAGCCGCGCGCCGGTGACCGACAGGGGATTCTCCGCGCCGACGATTTCGTCGACCACATGGTTGAAGAGAATCGACACATTTTCACGCTGTCTCAGGCGTTCCTGCAAAACGCGCTCGGAGCGGAACTCGTCGCGCCGATGCACGATCGTCACATGCGCGGCGAGATTGGAGAGGTAGAGCGCCTCCTCGACCGCCGTATTGCCGCCGCCGACGACGATGACCTGCCTGCCGCGGAAGAAGAAGCCGTCGCAGGTGGCGCAGGCGGAGACGCCGAAGCCCTTGAATTTCTCTTCGCTCGGCAGGCCGAGCCATTTCGCCTTGGCGCCCGTCGCAATGATCAGCGCGTCGCAGGTGTAAACGGTCCCGCTGTCGCCGACGAGCGTGAAGGGACGCTTGTCGAGGCGGGCTTCCACGATGTGGTCGGAGACGAGCTTCGCGCCGACATGCTCGGCTTGAAGGCGCATCTGCTCCATGAGCCAGGGGCCCTGAATGGGCTCCGCGAAGCCGGGATAGTTCTCGACCTCGGTGGTGATCATGAGCTGGCCGCCTTGGTCGAAGCCGGCGATGAGCATCGGCTCCAGCATGGCGCGCGCGGTGTAGATCGCCGCCGTATAGCCGGCCGGCCCGGAGCCGATGATGATGGCGCGCGCATGTTTGGGGGCGGGCATGAGAAACTCGTGGGTTGTTGCGTAATTCCCCTCCCCCCGCGGAACGGGGAGAGGGTCAGGGTGTAGGGCAAAGCGGAAGACGACAATGTTCCTTATCCCGCGTCCCGCACAGAGGCGCGCGACGCGGCCAGCCCCTCACCCCAACCCTCTCCCCGCAGGCGAGGAGAGGGAGCGAGAACCGCAATCTAGTCATTATACGTCGCCTCGCAAGGAAAAGCCGTCATTGCAAGGCGCGGAAGGCGGCGTAGGCCTGCGTGACCTTCCGCGCGAGTTTCGGGGTCGAATTCATCGGCTCATAGACCCAGTCGTCGAACCGCCCATGCCAGATGCGGAGGGCGCCGGCCTTCTCCAGCGCCGTGAGATAGGCCGTGAGCTTGCGCCGTGTGACGTAAGGTTCGACGACATGCACGGGGACGCCGGTCGTCACCGCCTCTCCCACCATATTGACGCTGTCGCCGGTGACGATGATGCGGTCGGCGTTGGCCAGCATGGACAAATAGGGGTTCTCGCCTTCGCCATTCCAGAACCAGCCCCGGGGATCGTCGAGCGCGGCGGCGATTGTGGCGCGGATTTCCGTGGAGGTTCGGCGCGACGGCGTCGCCATGACGCTCGCGCCCGCGGCGATGAAAACGGACGCAATATAATCGAGATCGTAGACGATTCCGCTGGCGTCGCCGAGCAGCATGGCGACGCGGGGCCGGGGCAGGGCGGCGATACGGGGGTCCGGCGCGGCGCGCGCTTGCGCCAGGCGTTCGGGCGTGACGCGGTTCGGCGGCGTCAGCGGGGCGAGGACATTGGGCCCCGAAAGGCCGTCGTGGCGGGGCGCGATGATGAGGTCGGCCGTGTCGAGGCCCGTCGCCGGGCGGTTGAGATAGACGGTGAAGGTCTGGCCGCCGGACGCGCGCTTGAGGCGCCTGAGCGCGGGGATGGCGCGGCGGCCGGCGGCGATGGCGATGTCGGGATAGGGCGGGGCGCAGGCTTCCGCGTCGCGCGGGTCGGGCGGCGCAAAGGGCGCGAGCCAATCATAGGGATGGCGCGGGGCGACGCGGCGGATGTCGGGGGTTAATCCCAGTGCTTCGGCAAGGCCGAGAGTCTGCGCCTCATGGCCGGCGCGGCCGTCGGAGAGGATGCGGAGGGTGGTCCCGGCGGGGAAGAGCCGCCGCGACTCCCTCTCCCCGCTTGCGGGGAGAGGGCTGGGGTGAGGGGCAGGCCACATAGACAAATGCTGAGGAGCGTGAATTCCGGGGCGCCGCGAATACGGCCTTGCCCCTCACCCTAACCCTCTCCCCGTTTCACGGGGAGAGGGGATGTGCGGCCAGGGCGTTGAGGATAGTGTCGCAGACGCCGTCGATGTTGCGGAAGATTTCGTCATTTTGGAAGCGCAGGATTCGGAAACCCGCTTCACGGAGCGCCCGGTCCCGACGCGCGTCATAGGCCAGCTCTTCCTCACTTGAGTGCGTGGCCCCGTCGACTTCAACAACCAGCCTATGTTCGCGGCATACGAAGTCCGCGAAAAAGCCTTCGATCGGCTCCTGGCGCACGAATTTGTGGCCGCCCAGCCATCGGCCGCGCAACTTTCCCCACAGCATTTTTTCCGCGGAGGTTTGAGCCGCGCGCAAGTCGCGGCTGCGGGTGCGTTCGAAATGGCGAGCGCTGCGCATTAGCGTCTCAACTCCCTCTCCCCACTTGTGGGGAGAGGGCTGGGGTGAGGGGCGGGCCACATCGGCAGTGTTGGGGGCGGGGCGGTGAATTCCAAGGCGCCGCGAATGCGGCCTTGCCCCTCACCCTAACCCTCTCCCGTTTTACGGGGAGAGCGAGCTCCCTCAAACAAACGCGACCTTCAGAATCTCATAACTCTTGCCGCCGCCGGGCGTTTTCACCTCGACCGTATCGCCGACCTTCTTGCCGATCAGCGCGCGCGCGATGGGGCTCGTCAGCGAGACGCGACCGCTTTTCACGTCGGCTTCGCTCTCGCCGACGATTTGATAGGCCTTCTCCTCCTCGGTGTCTTCGTCGACGACCGTCACGGTGGCGCCGAACTTCACCGTCGCGCCGGAGAGCTTCGAGACGTCGATGACTTCGGCGCGCGAGAGCTTGTCCTCAAGCTCGGCGATGCGGCCTTCGTTCAGGGACTGCGCTTCTTTTGCGGCGTGATATTCCGCATTCTCGGAAAGGTCGCCGTGGGCGCGCGCTTCGGCGATCTGCTGGATGATGCGGGGGCGGTCTTCCTGCTGCCGGCGGCGCAGTTCCTCCGCGAGCGCGGCGTAGCCGGGGGCTGTCATCGGCACCTTGTCGATTGCCATTGGTTTCGCTCTTCGCCTTTTCATTGCCGGGAATATTCCCCAAGGCCGCGGGCTGAATAAGCCGGCGCGGTTGGGTCTCCCGAATCGTCTGTCCGTCAGTTTGCCGCAAAAGCGGCGCCGGCGCTCGACCCCGGATCGCTCCGATGGGCGCGTCGTCCGCCCTCTCAACTTCCCTGTTCTCAGTCGGTCGCGGGCTGGAAATAATCCTGCAGCGCCCGCGCCTCTAGGTCTCCCGACACATAAGCCCTTACGCCCTGCGCCGCCGCGATCGCGCCGGCGAGAGTCGTATAATAGGGAACCTTATGCAGAAGCGCCGCGCGGCGCAAGGAACGGGAGTCCGCCAGCGCCTGGGCGCCTTCGGTCGTGTTGAAAACGAGATGGATCGCGCCGTTCTTGATGGCGTCGACGATATGCGGCCGACCCTCCGACACCTTGTTGATCTTCTGCGCGGAAATGCCCTGCTCCTGCAGGAAGCGGGCGGTGCCCCCGGTCGCGACCACGCTGAAGCCGATTTCCTTCAGCAGTCGGATCGCCGGGACGATCCGCGCCTTGTCGGCGTCGCGGACCGAGACGAAGACGACGCCCTCGCGCGGCGCTTTGGCGCCGCCGCCGAGCTGGCTCTTCACGAAGGCCGCGTCAAAGGAAGTGTCGAGGCCGATCACCTCGCCGGTCGAGCGCATCTCGGGGCCCAGCACCGTGTCGACGCCGGGGAAGCGGGCGAAGGGGAAGACGGCTTCCTTCACCCCGATATGATTCAGCTTCGTCGTCGGCAGCCTGAAGCTCGAAAGCTTCTCGCCGGCCATGACGCGCGCGGCGATCTTGGCGAAGGGCGCGCCGACGACCTTGGCGACGAAGGGCACGGTGCGCGAGGCGCGCGGGTTGACCTCGAGGACGTAAATCTCGTCGTCCTTGAGCGCGAACTGCACATTCATCAGGCCGACGACGCCAAGCGCCATGGCGAGGCTTTTCGTCTGCTCTTCGAGCGCGGCGATCGTCTCGGGCGCGAGCGAGCGCGGGGGGAGAGAGCAGGCCGAGTCGCCGGAGTGAATGCCCGCTTCCTCGATATGCTCCATCACGCCCGCGATCATGGCCTGCCCGCCATCCGCGACACAGTCCACGTCCACTTCGATCGCGTCGGTCAGATAGCGGTCGAAGAGAAGCGGATTCTTGCCGAGCACCATGTTGATCTGCCCGGTCTTGTCGTTCGGATAGCGCGCCTTGATCTCCGACGGCACGAGGCTCGGCAGCGTGCCGAGCAGATAGTCGTCGAGATCGCTCTCGCTGCGGATGATCGCCATGGCGCGGCCGCCGAGCACATAGGAGGGGCGCACGACCAGCGGCAGGCCGAGTTCGCCCGCGACGATGCGCGACTGTTCCACCGAATAGGCGATGCCGTTCTTGGGCTGTTTGAGGCCGAGCTTGTCCAGCAGGCGCTTGAAGCGGTCGCGGTCCTCGGCGAGGTCGATCGAATCGACCGGCGTGCCGAGAATGGGCGCGCCGGTCGCCGCGAGGCCATGAGCGAGCTTGAGCGGCGTCTGGCCGCCATATTGCACGATCACGCCGACGAGCGTTCCGTTCGATTTCTCGATATCGAGAATCTCGGCCACGTCCTCATTTGTGAGCGGCTCGAAATAGAGTCGGTCCGACGTGTCGTAGTCGGTCGAGACCGTCTCGGGATTGCAATTGATCATGATCGTTTCGAAGCCGGCGTCGTCCAGCGCGAAACAGGCGTGACAGCAGCAATAGTCGAATTCGATGCCCTGGCCGATGCGGTTCGGCCCGCCGCCGAGGATCACGATTTTCCTGCGGTCGGAGGGCGCGGCCTCGCTGGCCGGTCCGTTCAGGAACGGCGACTCGTAGGTCGAATACATATAGGCGGTGGGCGAAGCGAATTCCGCGGCGCAAGTATCGATGCGCTTGTAGACCGGCCGCACATTCAGCGCGTGGCGCGCCTTGCGCACGTCCGTCTCTTCGACGCCGGCGAGCGTCGCGAGGCGCAAATCGGAGAAACCGGCGAATTTCAGCTTGCGCAGGTTGTCGGGGTCCTTCGGCAGGCCGAATTTTTTCACTTTCTCCTCGAGCGCCACGATCTCCGCAATGCGTGCGATGAACCACGGATCAATCTTGCTCGCCTCGTGAATTTCGAGCTGGCTCATGCCGAGACGTAGCGCCTGACCGACCACGAGAAGGCGGTCGGGCGTCGGCGTGCCGAGCGCGCCGCGCAGGACGTTCATGTCGTCGCCCTTGCCGAGCCCCTCAATCTCGATCTCGTCGAGACCCGAGAGACCGGTCTCCAGCGAGCGCAGCGCCTTTTGCAGCGACTCCGCAAAATTGCGGCCGATCGCCATGGCTTCGCCGACCGATTTCATGGCGGTCGTGAGCGTCGGCTCGGCGCCGGGAAACTTCTCGAAGGCGAAGCGTGGAATCTTCGTGACGATATAATCGATCGTCGGCTCGAAGGAGGCGGGCGTCGCGCCGCCGGTAATGTCGTTGGCGATTTCGTCGAGCGTGTAGCCAACCGCGAGGCGCGCGGCGACCTTGGCGATGGGGAAGCCCGTCGCCTTGGAGGCGAGCGCCGAGGAGCGCGACACGCGCGGATTCATCTCGATGACGATCATGCGGCCCGTGCGCGGATCGACCGCGAACTGCACGTTGGAGCCGCCCGTCTCCACGCCGATCTCGCGCAGCACGGCGAGCGAGGCGTCGCGCATGATCTGATATTCTTTGTCGGTGAGCGTCAGCGCCGGGGCGACGGTGATGGAGTCGCCGGTATGCACGCCCATCGGGTCGATGTTCTCGATGGAGCAGACGATGATGCAGTTGTCCGCCTTGTCGCGGACGACCTCCATCTCGTACTCCTTCCAGCCGAGCACGCTTTCCTCGATCAGCACCTCGCTTGTCGGCGAGGCGTCGACGCCCCGCTCCACAATTTCGATGAACTCCGCCTTGTTGTAGGCGATGCCGCCGCCCGTGCCGCCGAGCGTGAAGGAGGGGCGGATGATGGCGGGCAGGCCGATATCGTCCAGCGCGTCGAGCGCCGCGGTGAGCGTCTTGACGTGATGCGAGCGCGGCGTGTCCAGGCCGATCCTGGTCATGGCCTCGTGGAAAAGCTCGCGATCCTCCGCCTTGTCGATGGCCTCCGCCGTCGCGCCGATCATCTCGACGTCGAATTTTTTCAGCACGCCCATTTTCTCGAGGGAGAGGGCGCAATTCAGCGCCGTCTGGCCGCCCATGGTCGGCAGAAGGGCGAAGCCGCCGGGAACGGCGTAGCGCTCCTTCTCGATGATCTTGGCGACGAATTCGGGCGTAATGGGCTCGACATAGGTCCGGTGGGCCAGATCCGGGTCCGTCATGATCGTCGCTGGATTGGAGTTCACCAGAACGATCCGGTAGCCCTCGGCCTTGAGCGCCTTGCAGGCCTGTGTCCCGGAATAGTCGAACTCGCAGGCCTGGCCGATGACGATGGGCCCGGCGCCGATGATCAGGATGGTGGATATGTCTGTTCTTTTCGGCATGTTGGTCCGTAGCTGTCGCGGATCGCCCGCGCCCGCGCCCCTCGCCCTCATGCTGAGGAGGCTCCGAAGGAGCCGTCTCGAAGCACGAGGGCGAGGGGTCACGATCTTCGCAGGTTTCCTCGTCCTTCGGGACGCGAGCTTCGCTCGCTCCTCAGGATGAGGAAACCTTCGCCCGTCATTGACGCTCCCAAGCGCTAGGGCGGCGGGAGCGCATAAAAAAAGGCCGCGTTCCCGGCCTTTTGGACCGGCACGCGTCCCTAATTGCCCGCATAGGGCGTCTGCCAAGACGCCCGTCGCAAGCGACAGGCTATGGGGCGGCGAGCGGGGCGCGCCCGGCTCGAAAGTCGAGGTCTGTCTAGACGAGAATGACGCGAGTGTGAAGGGGCGCCGCCGGGCTTTAACAGGCCGCGCCGCGTCGTTTCGGCATTTTTCATATTGCCGCGCGTGACAGGTTGAGGCGCGCGGCCGCGTCGCTTCCCGACCCGACGCTCGCCGGCGCACAGTAGCTTCGCCGCAGGCGCGCAACGGCGCCGGCGTTTTCGCAGCGCGCTCTGGCGCCGTTCTATTGGATTCCGATAATATTCACGCGGCGAACATCAGGTCTTATTTATCCGAATATGATCAGGCGTTTGCGGAAATACAAAATTTCCTTTAGGTTCAATTGTCAGGCGATCGGTTCGAATATTTTCTTTTCGCACTTGCGAAAAAACGGAGACCGGATAGATTCTTCGGCGCTGCTCCGGCGGCATTTGCGTTCACGCCGACAGACCGCGCGGGCGGTCCCCGCATAGGGAGTGTCTCGTCGCTATGGAAACGTCGAATTTCGCGGCGTTCCTCAAAGATTCGAAACCCGCCGCCGTTTCTTTCCTGCGGCGCTATCATGTGGTCTTGTGGCTCGTCGTCGCCTCGATGCTGCTGACCGGCTTGACCATGCGTCCGAGCGAAGTAACCGTCGTCATTCTGGCCCTCAACCTGCTGCTGCTCTGGCTGGCGATCAGCCTCTTCAAGCATTCGCGGACGGCGGTGTGGCTCGTGGTCGCGGCGGAGATTTTCGCGGCGACGCAGATGAGCCCGAACCGCGCCACGGCGCTCGTGCTGCTCTTGAACATGACGTTGATGCTCGGCGCGATCATCGCCGCTCGCCTCGGCGCGCCCCACAGGGAAGATTGACGCGCCGGCGTCCCCCATTGGGGCGGGCGCGCCGGCCGGATTTGTGCGGCGGTTGCCGCTCGCGCGGTTTCGTGCGAGCGGAAGGCGGCTAATACTCACGGGGAAAATTGATGAAGCGCTTGCCGTCGGCTGTTCTGCTTCTCTCGCTTGCCTGCGTGGGCGGCGCCGGCGCCGAGCAGAAATACGACCTCGCCAAGGTCGTCGCGGAATGCGCCGCCTGCCATGGGCCGGAGGGGATCGGCAACGACGTGGAAATCCCGAACCTCGCCGGTCAGCACGACCAATATCTCTACACGCAGCTCCAGCACTTCAAATCCGGACGGCGCCCGCACAAGGAGATGGCCTTTGAGAGCCGCCATCTCACGGACGACGAGATGCGCGACCTCGCGCGTTATTATTCCCAGCTCCCGGCGCGCTGATGCTGCGCCAGCTCGCGACCTACGCCTCGGTCGGCGTCGGGGCGACGGCCGTGCATTACGCCTTGCTGATCGCTCTGGTGGAGGCGGGGGCATGGCCGCCGGTTCCGGCGACGCTATGCGGCTATGTCGCCGGCGGCGGCGTCGCCTATCTGCTCAATCGGCGCCGTACTTTCGCGAGCGACCGGCCGCACGCCGAAGCGGGATGGCGCTTCGGGCTCGTGGCGTTTGCCGGCTTTTGCCTCACTTATGCGCTGATGAGCCTGTTCGTGGGCAGGCTCGGCGCGCCTTATTTGCTGGCGCAGGTCGTGACGACCGTGCTGGCGATGTTCCTGACCTTCGCGCTGAACCGGGCGTGGACGTTTCGCGCTGGGTGAACCGCCGCTCAAGGCGCGCGGCGGTCCGCCTCCCTCCAATTTTATCGCCGCTGCGCAAACGGGAGACGGGCTTACGGCCACTTTACCGAAGGCGGCATGGAGGAGAGGATCGACTCCACATTGCCGCCGGTCTTCAGCCCGAAGATCGTGCCGCGGTCATAGAGCAGATTGTATTCCACGTAACGCCCGCGCCGTACGAGCTGCTCCTCGCGCTGCTGCGGGGTCCATGTCTTCGCGAAGTTGCGGCGCACCAGCTCGGGGTAGATGGCGAGGAAGCTTTCGCCCACGTCGCGCGTGAAGGCGAAATCCTCATCCCAATTGCTGTTTTCAGCATCCCCGGCGCTGTTGAAATAGTCGTAGAAAATGCCGCCGATCCCGCGCGGCTCCATTCGGTGGGGGAGATAGAAATACTCGTCGCACCATTCCTTGAACCGCTTGTAGTCGGCGACCGGATGACGCTCGCAGGCCCCGCGCATGGCGGCGTGGAAGTCGATCGCGTCGGCGTCTTTCTGCGTGCGGCGCGCGTCAAGCACGGGAGTCAGATCGGCGCCGCCGCCGAACCAGGCCTTGGTCGTCACGACGAAGCGCGTGTTCATGTGCACGGCGGGGACGTTCGGGTTCCACGGGTGGGCGATGAGCGAGACGCCGGTTGCGAAGAAGCGCGGATCTTCCGCCGCGCCGGGTATTTGCCGGGCGAATTCGGGCTGGAAGGTTCCGGAGACCGTCGAGCAATGGACGCCCGCCTTTTCGAAAACGCGGCCATGGATCATGCCCATGCGTCCGCCGCCGCCCGGTGCGCCATCATGATTGAGGCGCTCCCAAGGGGTAAGCTGAAAGCGTCCCGGCGCGGCCGCTTCGGCGAAAGGCCCAGCCGCTTCATTTTCGAGCGCCTCGAAAGCCGCGCAAATCCGCAGTTGCAGGGATTCGAACCAGTCGCGCGCGGCCTGTTTGCGGGCTTCGAGCTGATCCTGCGCGTCCATGGGCGTCTCCTTTTTTGGCGCCCATGAACGCCGCCGATCGCGCCTTGTCAAATCTCAGCGATCCGGCGCGTCGGCGACCTTCATCGGATGTGGCGTATGGGCCTCGGGAGAGGCGGACACGGCTGCGAAGGCGGCGCCAAGGAACTCGGCCAGCGCAGTTTTCACATTGGCGCCGCGCCAGGTGAGCTTGGTTCTGTAGCAGGAACGCGGCTCGCCGATCGTCCAGGCGTTCCCCTCGGCCTTTGTCTTGCGCATCGCCTCCAGGGCTTCCGCTTTCAGATGGGGAGCCTCGGTCATCTCGATCAGGCCGTCGGCGGCAAGATGCCGGTCGGCGGCGTAATTCGCCTTCATCTCCGGCGTCGGGTTGGCGTAGTCGCATTTGAGGCCCGAGCCGTCGACGTAGAGCAGGCGGATCACCCAGTTTTCCTTGAGCGACAAAATGTCGTTGGACAGCAGAAGCCCTTTCATGCTCTCCGGGATTTCCTTGCTCTCTTGCCCCGCCTCAGCGATATTCTCCGGCGAAAGCCCGACCTTCACCGAGGTAGCGCTCACCTCGAGCTGCGCCAACCGCGCGACGAGGTGTCCCGCGACGTCGCGCAGATCGTTGAAATTTGCGACAAGCGCAAAAAGTCCGAAGCCCATGGCGAGCGTGAAAATCGCGCCGCGCAGGAAAGTGAAAAAGCGCTCGGCAATGAACAGCGAGACGCGGGTCGCCTGAAGGGTCATCTTCGCCTCCTATGATTTCTGAACGCCGCCTTAAAATTCGGCGGCTGATCGCACGCTAGGAGGCGCAATGCGTTTGCGCTGTGCGCGGACGCATTCGGGTCGAAAGGTTCTACAGGCGCCCGAGCTGGCGTAGCGCCTCGCCCGCGACCATCGCCGCCGAAACCGCCACGTTCAGCGAGCGCGCCTGCGGCTGCATGGGGATTCTCACGGCGAGATCGGCGGCGGCGAAAACCTCGTCCGGCGCCCCGGCCGATTCGCGTCCCACGAGGAGAATGTCCCCGGACTCGAATTTGCAGGAAACGTAGGAGGTCGTGGCTCGCGTGGAGAGCAGAACGAGCCGGCCGCCGACGCCCTCCGCCGCGCGGGCGGCCCGCCAGGCCTGGAAGGCGTCGAATGAAGCGTGTCTGCGTATTGTGATCTGGTCGAGATAGTCCATGCCGGCCCGCCGGAAAGCGGCGTCGGTCACGGGAAAGCCCGCCGGGCCGACGATCGCCGCCTCGATGCCGAGACAGGCGCACATGCGCAGCATTGTGCCGGCATTCTGGGGGATGTCCGGTTGAAAAAGGGCGAGGGTGAGCGGCGTCATGTTAGGAAACCGATGAAGTCTCAGAGAGTTTGCGGCAAATCGCCGCGACGGCCCGCCCCGGCGAAAAAGTCGCGTGGAAGGGCGAAGAATCCCGAAGCCGGCTTGTGGACATGCTGGCGGATTGGCGCCACATAGGCCGCTGCCGGGAGAAGGTCTAGCCATCGCCCCGTCCGTTCGCCGCCGGGCTCAAGACTGGCGTGTGGCGCGAAAAAGTGGAACCATTGCTCCGAGTGGAGCTTGCGCTTGTCTTTCGAGCGCTCTTTATTCGAAGCGATTGGGAGAGGTCAGGCGTGAACACCAGGAACGTCACAGAAAATACGCCGGCGGAATCGAGCCGTCGAGACATTCTCTACATCGCGACGGGCGCGGCCGCCACGGTCGCGGCGGGCGGTATGGTCTGGCCGTTGATTTCGCAGATGAATCCGGACGCCTCCACCCTGGCGCTCGCCTCCACCGAAGTGGATTTGTCGACCATCCCGCTGGGCCAGATCATCACCGTCAAATGGCGCGGCAAGCCTGTCTTCGTGCGTCACCGCACCCCCGAGGAGATCAAGACGGCGGAAAACGTGCCGCTTGCGGAGCTCCCCGACCCCGAGCCCGACTCCAAGCGCGTCCAGAAGCCTGAGTGGCTCGTGGTCGTCGGCGTCTGCACGCATCTCGGCTGCATCCCGACCGGCAAGGCGGGAGAATTCGATGGCTGGTTCTGTCCCTGCCATGGCTCGACATATGATCTCTCCGGCCGTATCCGCAGCGGCCCGGCTCCGTCCAATCTGGAAGTGCCGAAATACACCTTCGTCAGCGACACCAAGATCAAGATCGGATAGGCGCCGCGCCAGTCCGGTTTTTCCGCCTTTCCCGTCGCCTTCGACGCATCTGAGAAAGTTCAATGGACGGACATTCCCAATACACGCCCAAGAGCGGCTTCGCCCGCTGGCTGGAGCGCCGGCTGCCGATCATCAGTTTCATGTACGATTCCTTCGTCGCCTATCCGACGCCGAAGAATCTCAACTACATGTGGACCTTCGGCGCCATCCTCTCCTTCATGCTCGTGGCGCAGATCATCACAGGCGTCGTGCTGGCGATGCACTACACGCCCGAGACGACGCTCGCTTTCGATTCCGTCGAAAAGATCATGCGCGACGTGAACTGGGGCTGGGTGCTGCGTTATGCGCACGCCAACGGCGCCTCCATGTTCTTCCTCGCGGTCTATCTCCACATCTTCCGCGGCATGTACTACGGCTCCTACAAGGAGCCGCGCGAAGTGTTGTGGATTCTCGGCGTGATCATCTTCATGGTGATGATGGCGACCGGCTTCCTCGGCTATGTCCTGCCCTGGGGGCAGATGTCCTTCTGGGCCGCGACGGTCATCACGAATCTGTTCTCGGCGATCCCCGTCGTCGGCACGTCCATTACGACCTGGCTGCTCGGCGGCTATTCCGTCGACAATCCGACCCTGAACCGCTTCTTCGCCCTGCATTACCTGCTGCCCTTCATCATCGTCGCCGTCGTCGCGCTGCATGTCTGGGCGCTGCATGTCACGGGGCAGAACAATCCTACGGGCGTCGAAGTGAAGGACGTCAAGAAGGACACGGTGCCTTTCACGCCCTATGCCACGATGAAGGACGGCTTCGCCATCGGCGCCTTCCTCCTTCTTTATGCGTGGATGACCTTCTTCGTGCCGAACTATCTCGGCCACCCGGACAATTACATCGAGGCGAACCCGCTCGTGACGCCGCCGCATATCGTGCCGGAATGGTATTTTCTGCCTTTCTACGCGATCCTGCGCGCCATCCCGAACAAGCTTCTCGGCGTCATCGCGCTCTTTCTGTCGATCCTGATCACGGCGGCGCTGCCCTGGCTCGACAGGTCGCCGATCAAATCCGGCAGCTATCGCCCGCTGTTCCGCAAGTTCTACTGGGTCTTCGTCGCGGTCTGCATCGGCCTCGGCTATCTCGGCGCGCAGCCGGCGGAGGGCGTGTATCTCTGGCTCGCCCGCCTGTTCGCCTTTTACTACTTTCTTCATTTCGTGATCATCCTGCCCATCATCGCGAAAGTTGAGACGCCGGAGCCGTTGCCTGAATCGATCGGCGCCGCGATCGCTGCGAAGGGGGCCTCCAATGCCTAAGGCGCGACCGTTTTCTGCCTATCAGGACTCTTCGATGAAGCGCTCACCCTTCTTGTCGATCCTTTCGGGCGCGGCCCTCATCGTCGCGGCCCTCGCGGGCGCGCCGGCTGTCGCGGAGTCGGGGCATCACGAAAAGAAGCCCGAGGTTCATAGCTGGAGCTTCGCCGGCGTCTTCGGCAACTACGACAAGGCGCAACTGCGGCGCGGCTTCAAGGTCTACAAGGAAGTCTGCTCGACCTGCCACTCGATCAAGATGCTGGCCTTTCGCAACCTCGGCCAGCCGGGCGGGCCGGAGTTCTCCGAGAAGGAGGTGGCCGAGCTGGCGGCGACCTACAAAGTCAAGGACGGGCCGAACGACTCCGGCGAATATTACGACCGGCCCGCGCGGCCGAGCGACCGCTTTCCGCCGCCTTTCGCCAATGAACAGGCGGCGCGCGCCGCGATGTCGGGGGCCTATCCGCCGGATATGTCGGTTCTCGTAAAGGCGCGCGGCTATGGCCGCGGCTTTCCGACTTTCCTGCTCGACGCGCTTCCCGGCTTCGCCTATCAGGAGCATGGCGCGGACTATGTCGCTTCCCTGCTGAAAGGCTATTCCGAGCCGCCGCATGGCGTGACGGTGCCCGAAGGTCAATTTTACAACGCCTATATGCCCGGCAACCGCATCGGCATGCCGCCGCCCCTGTCCGACGGCTCCGTGCCCTATGACGACGGCGCGCCGCAGACGGTGGACCAGTATTCGAAGGATGTGACGGCTTTCCTGATGTGGGTCGCCGAGCCGCATCTCGAGACGCGCAAGCATGTCGGGCAGGGAGTGTTCGCCTTCCTCATCGTCTTCGCGCTGCTGCTCTACTTCACGAAGCGCAGGATCTGGTCGAACATCGCGCATTGATCGAGAAGGCGTCACGGGGAGCATAGGGCGAAGCCGGGTATGCCCGACTTCGAAAAAAGCGACCAAGCTCTGCTCAGGCGAACGCGCCTCGCGCGCCGTCCATCACATATTGGACTGCGAGCGATGCGAGAAGCACGCCGATCAGCTTCTCCATCACGATGCTGGCCGAAGCGCCGACGAGGCGCTCCACCCGCGTCGCGAGCCGGCAGACGGCCCAGCAGATCAGGATCACCGCGAGGATCGCGCCGATGAGCGCGGCCAGTCGCGCCGGATCTCCATGCGCCTCGCCGGCGATCAGCAGCGTCGCCGTAATGGCGCCGGGACCCGCCATAAGCGGGATTGCGAGCGGAAAGGCGGCGATGTGCCCGCCATTCTCGCCGACCGCCTGCGCGGCCGTTCTCGCGTCGCGGCCGATTCGCACGCCAAGCACCATTTCCGAGGCGATGGAGAAAAGGAGCAGACCCCCGGCGATGCGGAAGGCCGGGATGGTGATACCGATCGCGCGCAGCAGCGCTTCGCCGCCCAGCGCCGCGCCGATGAGGATGAAAAAGGCGTAGACGCAAGCCCGCGCCGCAATTCCTGAGCGCGCCGCACGGGCATGCCCGGCGGTCGCGGCCAGAAAAATGGGAGCCAGCCCCAGCGGTTCCACAACCACGAGCAGGGTCACGAAAGCCGCGGCAAGCTCGCCGAAATCCGCCGCCTCCATGCGTTCACTCGGCTGTTGCGAGGCGCGTGCGGGCGCGCCGGGCGCGCGGCCCGGCGCTCAGGTCCGCCGCTGCTTGACCTTCTTCCTCTCAGCTAGCGCGGCGCGGGAATGTGTCACGGCCCCGTCGGCGCGGCAGAGCCGCGCTCGGCCCTCCGGGCAGGCGGCGGCGCAAGCCGACATCCGGGCGATCAGCCGCCGAGGCGGCGCCTCGAAGGGCGAGGAACGCTTCATTTCCGGGAATCTGGAACTCGCCCGCGTGCTCCGAGACGGCTCGTGCGGAGCCTTCTCGGCATGAGGGCGAGGAGCGTTGTCCGCCACCGATTGTCCTGAGTCGGCATCGCCCCTTCCTTGATCGATCTCGCGGAATCGTGCACAAGGCTGCTCTTCAATGCCCCGGGAATCCTCGGGGCAGTCGATTTTCCCAGAAGGGCTGAAATGTCGGAGATTTTGCGCGTCGGCATCGCGGGGCTCGGCACCGTCGGCGCGGCGGTGGCGCGGCTTCTCCATCGGCAGGCGGAGGCGCTGACCGCGCGCACCGGCCGCCGGATCGTGGTCACGGGCGTCTCCGCGCGAGACCGGGCCAAGAAGCGCGACGCCGATTTCTCGGGCGCCGAATTCTTCCACGACCCGGTGAAGCTCGCGGCCTCCGAGACGATCGACCTTTTCGTCGAGCTGATCGGAGGCTCCGAAGGTCCGGCGCGCGCGAGCGTCGAGACGGCGCTCGCCCATGGCAAGTCGGTCGTCACCGCCAACAAGGCGCTGCTCGCCGCGCACGGCCTGCATCTTTCGCAGCTCGCCGAGGAGAAGCGGGCCGCGCTCGCCTTCGAGGCTTCGGTCGCGGGCGGCATTCCGATCGTCAAGACGCTGCGCGAGGGCCTCGCCGGGAATTCGATCGAGCGTGTCTACGGCATTCTTAACGGCACGTGCAATTACATCCTTTCGCGCATGGAGCGCGAGCAGCTCTCTTTCGAAGAGTGCCTGAAGGAAGCGCAGCGCCTAGGTTACGCCGAGGCTGACCCGACCTTTGACATTGGGGGTTTCGACACGGCGCATAAGCTCGCCATTCTGACCTCGCTCGCCTTTGGCGCGCGCATCGCCGCAGAGGCGATGGACATCGAGGGAATCGAGCGCGTGACGCTTGCGGATATCGAGGCGGCGGACGAACTGGGCTTCCGCATCAAGCTGCTGGGCGTTGCGCAGCGCACTGCGGACGGCGTCGAGCAGCGCGTGCATCCGACCATGGTCAGCAAGAATTCGGCCATCGCGCAGGTGATGGGCGTGCTCAACGCCGTCACGATCGACGCGGACGCCGTGCATGAATTGACCCTTGTCGGCCCCGGCGCTGGCGGCGACGCGACGGCTTCCGCCGTCGTCGCCGACATCGCCGACATCGCCAAAGGCGTGCGTTCGGCGCCTTTCGGCCTGCCGTCGCCGCAGCTCGCAGAGCTGAAGCGCACGCCGATGCGCCGCCACGAGGGCGGCTATTACATTCGAATGTCGGTGAAGGACGTCGCCGGCGCCTTCGCCAAGATTGCGACGCGGATGGCGGAGCGCAAGATTTCGCTCGAGAGCATCGTGCAGCGCGGGCGGCGCGGCGCGCCCGGCGCCTGCGTGGACGTGATCCTCATCACCCATGCGACGAGCGAGCATCTCGTGCGCGAGGCGCTGGAGCTGATCTTCCAGGACGGCACGATCGTGTCGCGCGCGCAGGTCATTCGCATCGAGCGCGAATAGCGCGCGGGAGGCGCACATGCCCCAACAGCCGAAGCTCGACGCCGCATCGATTGAACGACTGCTCACGATCGAGCTTGCCCGCGCCACGGAGCGGGCGGCCGTCGCCGCCGCGGGGCTGCGCGGGCGCGGCGACGAAATGGCCGCCGATCGCGCGGCGGTCGAGGCGATGCATGAGGAGTTTGCGCGCCTCCCTGTTCGTGGGCGCATCGTCATCGGCGAGGGCGACGACGAAACGCCGAGGCTCTTCGTCGGCGAGGAGATCGGTTGTCCTGCGGGGCTGCATGTCGAGCTGGCGGTCGCGCCGCTCGAGGGCGCGACGCTCTGCGCCAAGGACCAATCCGGCGCCATCGCCATCGCCGCAGCGGCGGCGTCCGGCACGCTGCTGCATGCGCCGGACATCTACATGGACAAGATCGCGGTGGGGCCCGGCTATCCGGAGGGCGTCGTCGATCTCGACCGAGATCCGGCTGACAATGTGCGCGCGCTCGCGGAGGCGAAGGGCGTCTCGCCGGGGGAAATCACCGTCTGCGTGCTGGATCGCCCGCGACACGCCGAAATCATTTCCAAATGCCGCAAGGCGGGCGCCTGCGTGCGCCTGATCTCCGACGGGGACGTCGCCGGGATTATCTTCGTCACCGACAGCGCCGAGACCGGCGTCGACATGTATCTCGGCCGCGGCGGCGCGCCGGAGGGTGTGCTCGCTGCGGCGGTGCTGCGCTGCGCCGGGGGCCAAATGCAGGGGCGGCTCGTTCTGGAGAGCGCCGAGCAGCGCGCCCGCGCCGCGCGCCACGGCCTCGCCGATCCCCGTAAGAAATACGGCGTGACCGACATGGTGACGGGCGACGTGGTCGTTTGCGTCACGGGCGTCACGGACGGGCCGCTGGTGGACGGGGTGGTTTTCGACAAGGGCGGCGTCGAGACGGAGACGCTGGTCTTCCGCTCGGCGACCGGCACGATCCGCCGTATCGGGACCTGGCGCAGGGCTCGGTGACCGTCGCGACAGGCCCTCGCGGACGCGGCCTTCCGCGCGGGCCTTTCATTGAGGAATCAGCATGACCAAGGCTTTGCTCGTCCCCGTCTTCCTCCAGGTCGCTTTGACGTTCGGTTTGCTGGTCGCCGTGGCGCGATCGCGGGTAAGCGCCTTGCGCCACGGCGAGGTCGCGCTGAAGAACATTGCGCTTGGCCAGGACGCGTGGCCGGCGCGGGTTACGCAATTCGGCCGCGCGTTCCAGAATCAGCTGGAGACGCCCATGCTGTTCTACACGCTTGCGGCCCTGGCGCTCGCGACCGGCCAAGTCGATCTTTTTCTCGTTGTCGGCGCCTGGCTCTTTTTGGCGGCTCGCATTTCCCACGCTTACATCCACGTCACGAGCAATCGCGTCCCGATCCGCTTCCAGGCCTTTCTCGCAGGCGCGGTCGTCCTGATGGCGATGTGGGCCTATTTCGCGTTGCGCGTCCTTCTGACCGCTTAGATCGCGCTATATTCAGGCAGAAGGCTCCCACTTTCCCCAGCGCGCTTCAGGCCCTGCCTCCTCATCTCCAATGGCGATGGCTGCGCCTGTGTTTCCTCGGCGCCGCGTCCTCTGGCTCCGGAGCGGGCTCGCTGTTCGCCGCCTCATGAATGACGGCGGGCGCGGGGGCTTCCGCTTCCTCTGCATAGGGTGGAGCCAGTCGCTCTAGGATCGGCCAATTTGTCTGCATGATCGGCTTCGCGAGAGGCTTCGGCTCGGCCATGAAATGCACCATGGAGGGCCGGCAGGCCGGATTTGGCGTCGTGGCCGGCGCGGCGGCGATGGATGCGATCGCGGCGATCACGACGCCCCCCAATAACACCGCTATGTCGGCCGGCGCCGGCGAACGCGCCCAGGAAGAAGTGAGCATGGCGGTCTCTCTCTCGCTCCGGCGGCCCGCGAGCGGCCGATTGAACGGAGAACGATACGCTTTGCGGCGCTCAGGAGAAGCTAACCCTTCGGGCTTGCTCGAAAGTAGGTGAGCCGTTGCAATATCGGGCCTCCGCCCGCGGCGAGGAGTCAGGACGAGCGGAGACGCCATCGCGCCCGATATTCCTCGGAAGCCTCGAATTTTTCGGGCGACCGGCCTTCCCCGCCGGCGCGACTCTCCGTTAACGGATCAATCGCAACGCCCCCGACCCCGACGTGGCGGAGCGTTGGAGAAGGACTCCGCGCCTGACGAGAGGCGCGGGTTTCCGCTTCGGGCTATTGGACGGCGCCCGAACGAGCGTCATTCGGATAAAGGGAACCGGAGCCGGGCGCGGGCCTCGGGCCTTGCCCGCCGAAGGCTGGGGAGAAACCCCCGCTGGCCGGCCCCGCCGCCGGCCCGGGACCGGGCGTCAGGCTCATGGGCGGCGGACCGCCTGGGCGAGCCATCGGCGGGCCGCCCGGGAGGGAGCCATCGATCGGGCCGCCGCTGGGCGGCCCCGACGGACGGCCGGGACCGGCGCCGGGCGGGCCGTAAGGCGGATGGACAGGTCCGCCAATCGGCGAAGCCACGGGCGGGCGCGGGCCATAGCCCGGCGGCGGACCGTAAGGCGGTCGGCCCGGATAGGGGCGGCCCCAATAGCCGCCGGGGCGATAGCCGTAGCCATAGCCGTAACCGGGGCCGTAGCCCGGCCCGTAGCCATAGCCGCCGTAATAGCCGGCGGTCGGCCCGCAGCCGGCGAGGCCCGCCGCCGCGAGCAATATGGTCCAGCGCAAATGTCTCATTGTCTCCGCGTCCGCTCCGTTGCAATCCACAGCCATGCTATGGGAGACACTCGCCCACCCAGGGTGAACCCCATATGAATGGCGATGCGATCGGGCCGCCGCCCGCGCCGCGCCGATTCGCCTCCCGGAAAGCCGATCTTACTCCATGACGCCCGCCGCCCAAGTTTCCGCCGCGATCGAGATTCTCGCGGACCTCTCCGAGCGCCGCCGCCCCGTCGCCGACGCGTTGAAGGATTGGGGCGCCTCCCACCGTTTCGCAGGGTCCAAGGACCGCGCCGCCATATCGAGCCTCGTCTTCGACGCGCTGCGCAAGAAGGCCTCGGCGGCCTGGGTTATGGGCGGCGATTCTGTCCGCGCGGTCATGCTCGGGGCGCTGCGCGAGGCGCGCGGCCTCGGCGTCGACGCCATCGCAGCGCTCTGCGCGGGCGAACGTCACGCGCCGGCGCCGCTCTCGGACGCTGAGCGCGCGCGACTTGAGACCGCGACGCTCGACGGCGCGCCCGACCATGTGAAAGGCGATTACCCCGAATGGCTCGCCGAGCGCTTCGCGGCGGCCTTTGGCGGCCGCGCGGCCGCAGAGGGCGCGGCGCTGGCGGCGCGGGCGCCCGTCGACCTTCGGGCCAACCTTCTGAAAGGCTCGCGCGAGCAGGCGCTCGCAAAACTCGCCCATCTCAATCCGCTACCGACGCCGCTTTCGCCTATCGGGCTCAGAATCGAGGCCGGGCAGGGCAGGGGCCCGGCCCTCGCCGCCGAGACCGCCTATGTGAAAGGTTTCGTCGAGCCCCAGGACGAGGCTTCGCAACTCGCTTCGCTGCTTTGCGCCGCCGCGCCAGGCGAGCAGGTTCTCGACCTCTGCGCCGGCGGCGGCGGCAAGGCGCTCGCGCTCGCCGGGCAGATGCACAATAGGGGGCAGCTTTACGCCTATGACGCAGACGGCCGGCGCCTCATGCCGATCCATGAGCGGCTGGAGCGCGCCGGCGCCCGCAACATCCAGGTGCGCCAGCCCAAGGGGAAAGCCGACGTGCTGGCCGATCTCGAAGGCCGCTGCGATCTCGTGCTGACCGACGCGCCCTGCACCGGGACCGGCACATGGCGGCGCCACCCCGACGCCAAATGGCGCCTCGCTCCCGGCGCGCTGGAGCTGCGTTTGAAGGAGCAGGCGGCGCTCCTGGAGCAGGCCGTGCGCTTCGTGAAACCAGGCGGGCGCCTCGCTTATGTGACCTGCTCGCTTCTGCGGGACGAGAATGAGGATCAGGTCGCGGGCTTTCTGGCTTCTCACCCCGAGGTCAGGGCGCTGTCAGGCGCCGCGACGGCGGAGGAGGCGGGGCTCCCTGATCTCGGCCGCTTCGCTTCGCCGCATGGCGCCGGGGTGAGGCTCTCGCCGGCGTCGAGCGGGACAGACGGTTTTTATGTGTGCGTGATGCGGCGGGGATGATCCCTCTCCCCAAAGCTCCCCCGCTAACGCGCGAGATGGTTGGGCGCAGGCCTATCGCCCAGATAAACTATAGCTGGGCGTGGGCGTCCCCTCCCGAGAAGCGTGGGAGGGACAGTGAGGGGTGGTTCGAAAACCGAAAACGCCGAAGGTCGCCTTCGCCCGCAACTCCGTCGCGATATGACAGGTACAGAAGAAAGCACTACTGGTATGCCCTTCGCGGCCATCGCTTCTTCGGCTTGCGTCGCCAGGCGCCCCTGTGGTCCCTTTGTCGCTGACTTCCTCTGTCACGCCGCAAGGCTCGTCATCGAGGTCGACGGCGCGACGCATTCCACCGACGAGCTTCGCCGAGGCAGCCGCCGCGACGCATGGTTTGCGGATGACGGCTTTTCTGTCTTGCGTGTGACCAATGCGGAGGTCTACGCAGAATTCGAGGGCGTGCTGGACACGATACGCCAGCGCGCGCCGTGGAGAATTTACCCCCCAACCCTCCCCCGCTCCGCGGGAGAGGGAGCAGTCCCCCGCCTTCATCGGCGCTGCCGATCGCGAGCGTCCTCTCCCCGCGAAGCGGGGAGGGACAGGGAGGGGCCTTACGAAGTGAAACAATGACAGCCACCGCCACCGAAACCTTCCACCACGACATCGCCGACCGCCACGACAAGGTTCTCATTGTCGACTTCGGCTCGCAGGTCACGCAGCTCATCGCGCGGCGCGTGCGCGAGGCCGGAGTCTATTGCGAGATCGCGCCCTTTCAGAGCGCCGACCGCGCCTTTGCGGACATCCGCCCAAAGGCGGTGATCCTCTCCGGCGGCCCCTGCTCGGTGACGGACGAAGGCTCGCCGCGCGCCCCGCAGGCGATCTTCGATTCCGGCGTGCCGGTGCTCGGCATCTGCTATGGCGAGCAGACGATGGCGACGCAGCTCGGCGGCAAGGTGGAGGCGGGTCACCACCGCGAATTCGGCCGCGCGGAGATCATGGCGCTGGAAAGCAGCGCCCTCCTCGACGGCGTGTGGGAAAAGGGCGCGAGCGCCACTGTCTGGATGAGCCATGGCGACCGCGTCACGAAGCTTCCCGAGGGCTTCCGCGTCATCGCGGCCTCGGAGAACGCGCCCATGGCGGCGATCGCGAATGAAGAGCGCCGTTATTTCGGCCTGCAGTTCCATCCTGAGGTCGTGCATACGCCGGACGGCGCAAAGCTGCTGTCGAACTTCGTGCGTCGCGTCGCGGGGCTGAAATCCGACTGGACCATGGCCGCCTTTCGCGGCGAGGCCGTTGCGGCGATCCGCAAGCAGGTCGGCGACGGACGCGTGCTGTGCGGCCTTTCCGGCGGCGTCGACAGCGCCGTGGCGGCGGTGCTGATTCACGAAGCGATCGGCGACCGGCTGATCTGTGTCTTCGTCGATCACGGTCTGCTGCGGCTCGGCGAAGCCGAGGAGGTCGTAAGCCTCTTCCGCGACCATTACAACATCCCGCTGCATCACGTGCGGGCGGAGGAGTTGTTTCTCGGCGCGCTGGACGGCGTCGACGATCCGGAAGCGAAGCGCAAGACGATCGGCCGCCTCTTCATCGAGACGTTCGAGGCCGAGGCGAGGAAGATCGCCGAGGACGGCCGCGGCGCGCCGCAATTTCTCGCGCAGGGCACGCTCTATCCGGACGTGATCGAGAGCGTCTCCTTCACCGGCGGGCCATCGGTGACGATCAAGTCGCACCATAATGTCGGCGGCCTGCCGGAGCGCATGAACATGGCGCTGGTGGAGCCGCTGCGCGAGCTGTTCAAGGACGAAGTGCGCGCGCTCGGCCGCGAGCTAGGTTTGCCCGAGGCTTTCGTCGGCCGTCATCCCTTCCCGGGCCCCGGCCTCGCAATCCGCTGCCCCGGCCTCATCACGCGCGAGAAGCTCGACATCCTTCGCAAGGCCGACGCCGTCTATCTCGACGAAATCCGCAGGGCGGGGCTCTACGACCAGATCTGGCAGGCCTTCGCCGCGCTGCTGCCGGTGCGCAGCGTCGGCGTGATGGGCGACGGCCGCACCTATGATTACGTGCTTGCGTTGCGCGCCGTGACGTCGAGCGACGGCATGACAGCGGATTTCTTTCCCTTCGACATGGCCTTTTTGGGTCGCGCGGCGACAAGGATCATCAATGAGGTGAAAGGGGTGAACAGGGTGGTTTACGACGTGACGTCGAAGCCGCCGGGGACGATCGAGTGGGAGTGAGGGGCTGGCCTCCTATAATAAATTTCTGTTCTAATTCAATGGCTTATACGGCATTGAAGATGATCGACCGTACATCGTCAGTTCTTCCCCGGCAATCTCATAACTTATTGAATTGAAGAAAGAATTGGTGAGGCGCTGCCCAGTTTCTGGCGTTAGCAGCCGGATAAGTTGACGGTCTTTCTGACGGTCTTTTTTGAAAGGCGCACCAGCCGAAACCAAAGGACCGTCAGTTGGAGCGCATAGCGCTGACGGTCTTTTCCATTTGAGAAAGCGCGAGTTATCGTAGTTGAGCTGCGAGAGCGGCAATAAAATCAAACGACCGCGCGTCCCGTTTTAGAGCCATAGCCGCTGGAATGCTTCTACGCACTCCCGATAATGCGACAACAATCTCTCGGCGCGCATCCACGGTTTCACGATTTATCGCCGCTCCAGGAACCCTCGTCCTTCGAAGATCGCAGGCATAGCCTTCTCGATTCGCGCGATCCGCGTCCCAGACTGTTTCGCGCCGGCGAAGTGAAGCAGGTATCCCCTTTGCCGACCCGGCGTCAGCGCCTCGAAGGCGCGCTTGAATCGCGGATCGTCGCGGAACTTCTCCTTTAACTCCTTGGGCACGGGAATCTTACGGAGCTTCGTCTCGACCTTCATTCCGGCCTGCGCGGCCGCCACGGCCTCGCGCACATAGGCGTTGATAGTGGCTGTCTTGGCCGCAATCTCCGTGACGCTGGTGAACTTCATCACCCGCGCCGCCTGAACTTGCCCGAGCTGCACCAGCAGCTTCTCCGTATCCTTCAGCAGCGCACCCTGAAAGAAGCCCAACGCACAATATTCTTTGAAGCCCTGAATGATGACGACGTTTTTTTCATCCAGCGTGTAGCAGGGCTTTCCCCATTTGCACTCTTCACGAAGATCGAACCTGGCCAATATCCTTTGCAGCTCGGCAATCTCAGCCTGCCACCGCTCTCGATACGCCATCTCCATGCTGCATCTCCGCTATTGCTTTCCTAGCAGATTCACACATCTGTGTTGGTTAGCGGCGGCGTTGGTTGGGTGAGGGCGATGGCGTATTTTCCGTGCTGGAATTTGAGCCATCCGGCGAGCATGACGACGGGACCGGGTTTTCCGTAATAGCCGGTCCAGCCGCCGAGGCGGGCGAGCACCCAGGACGCATAGGCCAGGGACCCTCGCGGATGCGGGTTCTTCTGGCGCTGCGTCTTGCCTTCGAGGGTGGCGCAATAGGCTTCCAGCAGCGGTTGGTCCTTGGGCTCGAAGGCGTCGAGGAGCGGGCGCAGACGTTGCGGGTCGCCGCCGTCTCGGGCGTGGACGAGTTGTTGGATCGTCACGGCCGCGATCAACGTCGCGGCCGCCAGGGTCTGGCGCGGCGCGTCGTCTTCCATGCGCACGGCCTCGATGTCGAAGCCGTCGGTCTTCATCGTGCGGAACAACTGCTCGATCGCCCAGCGGCGTCGATACAGATCGACGACCCCGAGCGCTTGCGCGAGGCCGTCGACGGGGCGCGTCGTGATCAGACGCCAATGGACGTTTTCGCCTGGGGGCGGGTCGATCTCGCGCACGTCGACGAGATGGACCGCGATCGTCGACGGATCGTTCCTGGCCGCGCCGTTCCTGGGCCGCGCGAGATCAAAGCGCCCATGCCGGACGGCCAGCGTCGCTTCGTGCGCCGGCCGTCCGGGCCTGGCCGGAAGCGACAGCGTCGCCCGCCCGGCCTCCTCCAGCGCATCCAGGCGCGCAAACAGCCGCTCGCCATCCTCCAGCGCGCGGTCCTGCGCGGCGCGCACGAGGAGGTGAACCCCCGGCGGGCGCCGCGCGAAGGCGGAATAAATATCGCTCTCGCGATCGGCCACGACCGTGACCTCGCGCGCCGAAGCGCAAACTTTCGCCGCCGCCGCCGCGCCCTCCAGCCAGCGCCGGCTTTCCTTGTCCTCGATCGGCCGCTGACGCCGATCCGCCTTGCGTCCCGTCGCGCGTTCGAGGAACTGCGCGTGCGCCAGACCCACGATCGAACCGTCCTCGGCGTCGACGACGAGGGTCGGATGCAGATAGAGTCCGCCGCCGCCCCCGGACTTGACGACCGTCGTGTCCTGAATCGCCAGAACCGCGCGCCCCGCGCAACGCGCCGACGCGCGCGCGGCCGCCGTGGCGAACATCTCCGCGCCGGTCACCGCCCGATTGCGAAGAAAGCGCGTGATCCTGATCTCACCAGCCCGGTCGCCGCCGAGCCGACGAATGCGTATGCCCCCGCCGCCCTCCGCCACCAGCCGGGAAAGCAGAAAGGCCCCCCTTTTTCCAGTCGCGCGTCGCCAAAGCGACCCAGCGTCCGTCCGTCCATCGTCCGTCCCTCCGATTCCTTCAAATGGAATCAGACCCCCAGGCCCTACGCAACCAAGATGTGTGAATGCGGTAGGCTATTGCTTTCTCGGGGGCGTTGCGGCGTATCCCCGCCGAAGGGTCGGCCGAGCCGAGAGACTCGACCGCAAGGGAAGGCGTTCCCCTCGCGCCTTCATCCGGCTGACCGTTGGCGACAGGACTGAGCGCATGCGGTCGTTTGAATCGATACGCATAGCGGCTCAGTCATTCACGAGAGGTGTGGATTGTCCGTTTGAGATGGGCACGTTTAGGCAACGCGGCGCTCGCCAGTGCCTGGCCGACGGGATCATTGCCGATATCGGCGATCTGACTAAGGCCCTCGAGTAGGCCGAGCCCCTGAAGGACGCCGGCATAAATGCCAATGGAAACACTGGTGTCCCCGGCTTCGATCCTTTGCAATGTCGAGCGGGAGGTAAAGGCGCGCTGGGCCACCACCGCCATCGGCAGGCGCCGACGTCGACGGGCATCGCGAATGTCGGCCCCAAGCTTGCGAAGGGCTCGGCGAACAGCAGCAGGCGGATAGTGAGGCGTCGGCATTTGTCATCTTGGTACTACAAATTGGTAAAATATGCAGCACGAAGGCGACATTGCTCTTTTGGGAGAGGGAGTGTGTTTTGGGAGAGGGAGTGTGCGGCCACGGGGACGAGCCGTTGCTGATTTGGAATTGTCACGGCTATCGTACCCCGGCTACGACATCGCGAAAAAACGTCAATAGCACGCGCGAATTGTGGCTGGACGCAATCGGTGCGCTTTCCAAAAAAGAAAACTTCGTGTCGCTCGGCTGATACGATTCCTCGGATCGGTCGGGCCCTGATCCGAGGAACCAGATCAGGCTTCTCGTCCTCGCCAAACGGCGTTTTGTCCTGACACGGGACGAGTCCCTTCGGGCACCTCATAAAGTCGTGGATGATCTTGGGTTTCTTGCCGGGGTATCGCAGTTTGGGCGGGGGTATCATTCGCCGCGGATAATCATGCCCTTCCTCATCGGCATCAACGTCGTCGGACGTCGTCGTTATCGTCTCGATGGCCAGAACCACCCCGCGTTTGCCATCTATGGCGGCTTTCAGATAGGGCACGAGCACATCCGTCTGCAGCGCGGATGTTCCGACCCAGCCGCGACCGACCATGTCGATGAAATGCGTCGGCGTGATATGGCGCCGGCCGAAGGTCTCCGCATAGACAATCTTGCCGCCTCGTTTTCCGTTAGCCGCAGGTGTTTCAACCAGACGTTTCCAGTAGCTGAGTGGAAGGTAGATGCCTGGCACATGGCCTTTGGCATCATGCGATAGGAGTTTGCTGCAGAATTTGAGGAAGAAAGGGTCTGTACCGAGCCGATAGCCGTCGCAACTGGTGTCGTCCGCTACCGCCGCAAGCTTTGCGGCTGCCGCGTCCATGCGCGCGATCTCTTCGTCCAGCTGCTTGTCGGGTCTGTATCCCTCTTCGCCATCGACGCCGGCAAACATCTTGTATTGCACGAAGACCACCGACTTGAACGTCTCGTTGACGTAGATGAGATCCACGCCCAGCTGGGTCTCGAGCGGCTGCTTGTTGGCCAGGATGACGGTGAGCGTCGTGTCGCCATTGGTGAAGGTCTTGGCGGGATAGCGCTGGCGCTTGACGAACTGCCAATCTTCATCGGCTTCGTCGAGATCCTGCAGAATGACGAGATCCTCGACCGTCGTCACGTCCGTATCACCGTCGAAGATCGATGTTAGGCCGGCCGGTGCGCTGCCATCGATCTGTGGCGCAATATGCAATTGCTCCTTGGGAATGCGCGCGATTTCGAGCGCCGTGACGACGGCATCGCGCTGGTAGGCCCAGTTCGTCTTGGCAGGGCTTGGCGCAGGATCGGGCGGAGGCGGGCGGCGATCGATCAGCCCCTCTGCAATTCCATGCGCGTCGGCCTCGACTTGGCGCAAGGCCTCCATGATCAGCGGGAATGCTGCTGCCGAGATATGTCCGCCGCCGAGCGCGCGTTTCGCCCGCCACGCCTGCTTGCCCTTCAGCTTGGCCTTGATGGCCGCCATGCGCACCGGCTGCTCGAACGGCATGACGTTCCAAAGATCGAGTTTGTCGCGCCCGGATTCGGCGGGGTAGTAGACGACGCCGCGCGCGACATGCGTGAGATTTCCCTTTTTGGTGCTGATGAAGCACAGCATCCACCGGCGGCGCATCGCTGCGGGGATCTTCGGAACGGCTTGGCTGCAGGTGCTCTGCGCCGACAGATCGCTTTCGAGCTCTTCCAGGCGCTTGGGGGTGATCGCGAGCACATAGCCGTGCTCTGGAACCCAGGGTTCACGCGCTTGGAGATATTGGTTGCCCGCTGGCGGCAATGGTGTCCTCCCTGTTCTTCATGTGTCGCGCCGCGACCGGTTGCGCCGTCCGCTACGGCCTGATGATTTTGGGCGGTCTCTTGAAGGGATCGAGCACCGTCGCACCGCGCCCCGAGACGTGCTTCAGATTCCGGGTCACGAGCGTCAGCCCGTGAATTCTGGCGGTCGCGACCAGTCCCGTGTCGTCGATGTGCTTGTCGCTCCGGCCGAGAAGATCGCCCCAAAGCGCGGCAATCTCAGGCGTGACTGGAAGAATGCGATCACCGAAGGCTTCAAAAACTTCCCGGACGCGCACTTCAATCTGGGCCGCGATATCCGGCTTTTTGACCGCGAGCTTGACGATGCCCTTGCGAACCTCGCGGACGGTGAGGGCGCAGATGGCAAGATCGGCGTCATCGACAGTGCCAGGCTGAGATGGTCGCATCGGGTGCGGTCTTGCCAATCTCGCGGAACACATTAGTATCGAGGAGAAATCTCATTTCTCCTCGTCCAGGACCTCATCCAACGCCTCGAGGCCGGCCCCCTTGATCGCACGCTTCACCGTCTTTGCGGGATAAGGACGGCCCGTCTTCGGATGAGCCTCCGCGTAGGCCTTCGCCGTGACCACGGCGTCCGGGGACAGCGAGGGATAATCGTGACGGATCTCTTCGGGTGTCATCCCGCCAGCAAGAAGCGCCGCCACGCGATAGACCTCGACATCCGTTCCCTTAAGGATAGCTTCGCCATCCCGGCGGAATTCGACCTTTTCCGCCAGCTTGGCCAGTTCGCGCGCCCGATTTTGCACTTCGGCCTTCAGGTCATCGATGGCGATGCTGAGCCGGCCAAACCGGACTTCGTGTGTGCGTTCAACCGGAACGCGCTTCAAGGCGTGATAGAATTCTGTTCGTGCCTTAGGGGTGAGTTCATTGCGAAGGGTGCGGAGCGCAAAAAGGTAAAGAACGTCCGCCCAGTCGATCGCGCGCACAGCGCCGCCAGGCTTCTTGACCAGCTTCGCCTGGATGGGACCTTCATCCAGCGCCTTCTTGATCGTCTTCACGGGCTCGCGAAGCACAAAGGCAACTTCGGCGGCGGTGAATGCAGCAGCTTCGGACATGGATGCTTCCTAATTCGACCCTAATGATAGGGTCGAATTGCAGGGAATTCAAGTGTAAGGGAACCGTTGAGACGTACCTCCTAGGCGAGGCTGGGCCAGCCCCTCATGTGTGGCGGCCCTTGAAATACCCGGCCAATGGCCGTACACTATTGCTGGTTGAGGAGATCGGTAGATGACTGAAGCTGTACTGAAGCCGACGCGCAAGCGGGTTCGGGGCGAGCGTCTTGAGACCCGCGTGACGGCCGAACAGAAGACTCTCATTGAACGCGCCGCGGCTCTGCAAGGTCGGACCGTGACCGATTTCGTGCTGACGAGCGTACAGGACGCCGCCAGGCGCGCCATTGAGGAGCACAGCCAGCTCACACTTTCCGTCCGCGACAGCGAGGCGTTCGTTGAAGCTTTGTTGAGCCTGAAGCCAGTCAACGACCGCCTCCGTGGCACGGTCCGCCGTTATCGCGAACGAGCCGGTGTTTGACGCGTGCTGGGGAGATCTGAAGATAAGCTCCGCGTCGAACCGCTGGCTTCAAGCCATGACCGATCGGAGTTCGAAAGCGGTGTCGAGCCGCTCGACAGATATTTTCGGACACAGGCGGGACAAGACGCGCGCAAGAAAATAGCAGCGCCCTTTGTCTTGGTCCTGGAGGAGACTATCGCGGGCTACTACACGCTCTCCTCGACGTCCGTGCGGCTTGCCGAGCTGCCGGCGCAAACGGTGAGGAAGCTGCCAAAATATCCGCTTGTCCGGGCCACGCTTTTGGGGCGGCTCGCGGTGGATCGGCGTCACCGGGGAAAAGATTACGGCAGATTTCTTTTGGGCGATGCTCTCCACCGGGCAGCCCGTAGCGAGATCGCGTCGTTCGCGGTGATCGTGGATGCGAAGGACGAAAGCGCCCGTCGCTTTTGCGAACGAGAGAGCTTCTCGCCGTTTCCGGACCAGCCTATGAAACTGTTTCGGCCGATGACAGACATCCGGCCGCTATTTGACTGATTGATTCTGCAAGGCTGTACGCGCTCTAGATCGGGAGTACGACGCTGGACGCTTCTGGCCGGAAGCGCTTCTGTCGCTCAACCCTCGATATCTTCAGGGGCCAACTGTCGACGAACTCGTCGCCTCGGGCAAGTCGCTCTGCTTTTTCGTCCCAGTTGTCGCCGCAATCGTTCGCGCACGAAAAGCAGGAAGGACCCGTAAAGCCAGCGCCATCATCGTTTATCCGGAGCAGACGGCGTCTTGATTTGAAGATGCGCTTGCCGCACTTTCAACCTTGATCCTGTACAGGCTCGGAAAGCGCGTTATTTCTCAGTACATCCGCATAGGTTGCCGGAGACGCTTGCGCCTGGACACGTATGCGCCCGACCGTGACCGCCTGGGCGCCGACGCCCCAGCTAAGGACACGCGCCGGTCGGGCTGGCTCTGCTGACCCGCCAGGGCAAGACCTACGAACGCGCGAGATTTCGTGAGCTTGAGGACATTTTCCCCGCTCTCGTTGTTCGTGGCGACCTAAAAGAATATCAGGCCGAAGAGGAGCGGGCGTTCCAAAACCTCAATCTCGCGGACCATATCGACCGGCTACGAGAGCCTGGTCGGCCAAGTGCGGCCGATACGCACGAACATAAAATTAGCCGAAAAGTTCAATGCCGAGTTGCGGGGCACGTCCTGGTTGCACTAGCGTGGCGTTTATGCGCAAGGGCGGGGAAACGGTCCATCTTACGGCTAGCGACCTCGTAGGGCATCTTAATTGCCGCTACCTGACAGCGCTCGATCTCTCTGTCGCGCGCGGTGAAATCGCGAAGCCGTCCGTTTGGGACCCTGTCCTGGAAATCCTGGCGGAACGCGGCGCGCAGCATGAAAAGGCGTACATCGATCACCTCAAAGGGCAGGGACATGAGATGGTCCCGATCGACGGAGTCGGCATCGAAACGGATGCGTGGATAAGACCGTCGCGGCCATGAAGGCTGGCGCACCCATCGTTGTCCGGGCTGCACTTCAGGATGGCCGGTGGAGCGGAAGGGCTGACGTGCTTCGTCGGGTCGAGAAGCCGAGCGTCTTCGGTGCCTGGTCTTATGAAGTCGTCGACACCAAGCTCGCCAAGGAGACCAAGGGCGGCACGGTCCTGCAGCTTTCGTTGTATTCGGAGCTGCTAGCATCGATGCAGAAGAAACTGCCCGAATTCAGCTACGTCGTTACCCCTGAGACAGGCTTCGAACCCGAAATCTATCGGACGACAGATTATTCGGCCTATTACCGCCGCGTGCGCCGCAGCCTTGAGAACTCGGTCGATAACGGCGCGGGCCGCGATCTCTACCCTGAACCGAACCCGCACTGCGATATTTGCCGGTGGCGGCAGCATTGCGATGGCAAGCGACGGAAGGACGATCACCTCTCGCTCGTCGCGGGAATCTCGAAAAGCCAGATTGGCGAGCTGAAACGCCACGACGTCGGCACGACTGCGAAGCTGGCGGAAGTTGCTCTGCCCTGGCCGTGGAAGCCGGATCGTGGCGCAGCTCAGAGCTACGAGAAAATTCGCGAGCAGGCGCGAATGCAGGTCCAGGGACGGGCGGAAGGCAAGGCCATCCATGAGGTCTTACCTATTCAGCCCGGGTTCGGGCTGTGTTGCCTGCCCGAGCCGTCGCCTGGAGACATCTTCTTCGATCTCGAAGGCGATCCCTTCGTGCGGGGCGGCGGGCTCGAATTCCTGTTCGGCTATGCCTATCAAGACGAAAGCGGACAAGCGCAGCATCGCGCCGAATGGTCGTTCACCCGCGCCGATGAAAAAGCCGCTTTTGAGCGCTTCGTCGATTTTGTCTTTGAGCGGCTCAAAACATATCCGGCCCTGCACATCTATCACTTCGCACCGTACGAACCCGCCGCCTTGAAGCGCCTCATGGGCCGATATGCAACGCGGGAAGAAGAAATCGATCGCTTGCTGCGCAGCGGCGTGCTTGTCGACCTATTCGCCGTGATCCGCCACGCCATCCGCGCCAGCGTCGAGAACTATTCCATCAAGAAGCTGGAGCCACTTTACGAATACAAGCGCGCGCAAGATCTGTCTGACGCCGGAAAGACACTTGCCAAGGCCCAGGCCTGCCTTGAGTTGGGCGATGTGCAGGGTATCGAAGATGCCGATCGCAAGGCTGTCGACGCTTACAACAAGGACGATTGTTTGTCGGCATGGGCTTTGCGTAATTGGCTCGAAGGATTGCGCGCCGAGCTCGTCACAGGAGGTGCGACGATAGACCGTCCTGAAGCCAAGAGCGGTGACGCAAGCGAAAAGCTCACTGCATGGCAGCAGCGTATTGCTCCCCTCGTCGAAAGCCTTACGCAAGTGATTCCGGTCGACGTGGCGGATCGGACACAGGAAGAGCATGCACGCTGGCTTCTGGGCAATGTTCTGGATTTCCACGGCCGCGAGATAAAGGCGACCTGGTGGGAGTATTTCCGCCTGTCAGCTCTGTCCGCAGAGGATTTGCTCGACGAGCGTGCTGCGATCTCTGGCCTGACATTCGCCGGCAACGTTGGAGGAACCACGAAAGCGCCTATTCATCGCTACAGCTTCCCGGCGCAGGAAACGGAGCTGCGCGGCGATGAAGATCTGCGTGCGGTCGGAGGGAAGCCGTTCGGCAAAGTTGATGCGATCTCTCTCGACGACCGTACGGTGGACATCAAGAAGCGGCAGGATTCGGCTTCACTGCACCCGGCGGCAATTTTCTCGCATAAGGTGATTGGAACGGAGGAGCAGGCAGAAGCCCTCGTGCGCATCGCCGAATACGTCATCGCAAATGGAATGACGGGGCCAGGACGCTATCAGGCGGCGCGCGATCTCCTTCTATTGGAAGCGCCGAAGATCGGCGGACAGCCGATCAGAAACGCGGTTGAGACGACGCTCAGCGCAGCGGTTCGTATCGCGCCGGCATTCGAGCCCTGTGTGTTTCCCATTCAAGGACCTCCGGGCGCGGGTAAGACGCATACCGGCGCTCGGATGATTTGTGCCCTTGTTGCAGTGGGAAAGAAGATCGGCATCACTGCCAACAGCCATAAAGTCATCCGCAATCTTCTGGATGAGATCCAGCGCGCGTGCAAGCAGAGCGGCAAGCCAATTCAGAGTATCCAGAAGTTATCCGAAAAAGCGGACGACGTTCCTGGCATCCAGTTTACGACCGACAACGCCAAGATCTTTTCTTCGCTCGGGGCCGGTTATCCGGTGGCCGGTGGAACGTCGTGGCTCTGGGCTCGGCCAGAAGCCTTTGAAACCCTCGATGTGTTGTTCGTCGATGAGGCGGCTCAGATGTCGCTCGCGAACGTTCTGGCGGTATCGCACGCGGCAAAGACGGTCGTGCTGCTAGGTGACCCGCGCCAACTCGAACAGCCGTTACAGGGAAGTCACCCGGAAGGAACGGATGTATCGGCGCTTAAGCACATCCTGGGCGAACATGCCACTGTCGCCGCGGACCGCGGGCTGTTCTTGGAAGAAACGTGGCGTCTTCATCCTGAGATATGCTCATTCACCTCCGAACTCTTTTACGAAGACAGGCTGCGTTCGAAAGCAGGCCTGGAGCAACAGTCGGTCAAGTCACAAACCCGCGTGAATGGCTCTGGCTTGCGCTACCTAGCCGTCGAGCACGAAGGCAATCAAAGCTCGAGCCCCGAGGAAGCGGACGTTATCAAGGCCTTGGTCGAAGAGGTTCTTGCATCGAAGGCGACGTGGATAGGGCCAGACGGAAAAGAGGCTCCTGTTGCACTCGACAACATCCTGATTATTGCGCCGTACAACGCGCAAGTGTTCGAATTGCAAGATCGCTTGCCGGGTGCGCGGATCGGCACCGTCGATAAATTTCAGGGGCAGGAAGCGCCGATCGTCATCTATTCAATGACCACATCGAGCCATGCGGATGCGCCGCGCGGTATGGAATTTCTTTACAGCGCGAACCGCCTGAATGTTGCCACGTCGCGGGCGCGCTGCGTTTGCATCCTTGTCGGCTCGCCGTTGCTGTTCGAAGCGGAATGCCGCACGCCGCAGCAGATGCAGCTTGCGAACGCCTTCTGCCGTTACTTGGAGATGGCGCAAGCAATATGACGCGCAGGGTTGAGAAAAGCTAAGAATACCGGTTGTTGCCGCCTGAGCATGCTAAAATCGGCTATGCGACGTGATTCAATGACCAAGCGGATGTTAGCCCATGCGCCTTAAGAATCTGGAGAGTTACAGGATCGGCGGAGTCGGCAGCGACATGCAGCTTGGAATTCCCCTGCCGAAAACGCCGGACGGCCGGGTCTATCGGTACTCCCCGAACGAAAACGCGCATCCACGACTTTTCCTGCTTGGCGACCGGGTGGCAGGCTTCGCTCTGCCCGAAACCATGAGCGTGCGTATGTCCCATATGCCGGGAACGCCTGGCACAATCTGTCCGTATAGCGGCGTATTGGATGAAGACGAGGCCTTCACCCATCCGGATGACGTCGCGGCGGCGCAGGAGGTGGTCGCGCACGCGGCTGCGGCCGACATCGCTGAAGCCTTTCATGGCATGTTCGCCGATCTTGGGCGCAAATTCGCGGGGAATAAGTTCGTCAAGATCAAGCCGGGTCCGAAGCCGCATCCGAAGCCCCGGCCCCGTTTCGCGCGGCGCGATTTGCTGCGCGAGTTGGTATGCGACGAATGCGGGCGCGATTACGGGGTCTTTGCGATCTCGCTGTTCTGCCCGGATTGCGGCGCGCCGAACATCCATCTGCATTTTGCCCGCGAGGCGCTGCTCGTGCGGGAGCAGGTGGAGATGGCCGGCAAGCTGGGTGCAGAGCAGGGGGAGCTTGCTTACCGGCTGCTCGGCAATGCGCACGAGGATGTCCTGACCGCATTCGAGGCGACCCTGAAAGCCGTCTATCTCTACAAGCTCACGACGCGGCCCGCAGACGCGCCCGAGGCGAAGCCAGTCGCAAACGCCTTCCAGAACATCGAGCGGGGCCGGAAGCGCTTCGTCGAATTCGGCTTCGATCCGTTCGGAAGCCTGAGCGCCGATGCGCTTGCGGTGCTCACGCTGAATATCCAAAAGCGCCATGTCATTGGGCATAATCTGGGGATTGCCGATGCCATGTTCGCCGAGCACGCGGCTGATGCGCGCCTTGGCGAAACGGTGCCCTTGGTTGGCGAGGACATTCTTCAGTTCGCGGACATTTGCAAAATGACGGTTGACTACATCGATGCATGGCTAGGGAATGGCGGGCTGCCTCCGAGCCGCGATGCGGTGCCTGTAAAGCCGATCATCGCGCCTCCAGGGAAGGAGCCGGCGACGCTGATGGTCGGCAAGTTGGGCAAGATGGCCGTACGCATTGCACTATGGGCGGCGGAACGATCAGAAAAAGGTCTTGATGATTTCATCACCGAAGAGGAGCTGACGAAGGCCTTTCCAGACTCGAGCATGGACGAATTGGCGTTCGCCGTGGCCGAGCTTGCGAAGGACGGTTATCTGCGGACGACCGCCGTGATCTCGAAACGCATTCCACGGATACGCGTCGCCGCTGAGCTGTTCATCACTTTCGATCCGCATGCGGTAAAGACCGACCCGGCATCGGATGTGGTTACGATCGTGGACTTGGCGCTTGCCAGGAGCAACACGGTTGGTGTCGAAGAATTGCATGTAGCGACAGGTTGGTCGCTTAGACGCTTCAATCCGGCCTTCGCCTATATGGTCTCGCAGATTGACGACCGGCGCGTACTCGCCGGCGGGAACAACGATTATCCGGCTCGCGGCTTTTTTCTGATGGATGAGGATCGGGTTGATCTCAAGCGTTTTGCGGATCGCCTGAGGGGCTGAACTCCCACCTGCGGAGAAGCGACGCATTGCGCAGTCCGAGGGGAACGCCCGCCGCGGCCGCGGCCTTCCGGTTGCATTTGTTCTCTAACTGTTCCATACTTTGGGTTCTGGGGACAAGCCAGAACGCCTGATTTGGTGCGGGTGGACCCCGCCTCAATCTTGGTGTGTGCTCGCCGGGGGAAAGCGCATCAAAAGTTGCACTCCGTAATGCCTGCAGGGGCAATCCACAGACAAATCGATTGCGTCTATGTCCGACCAGCGTTTCATGTCCGCCGATGCTGCGCCGCGCCTGACCAGCCATCTGCGGGCGCTGTCCTTGATTGCGCCCTTGCAGCGGGCTGAAGACAATAAAGGAATGCTGCACGTCTCCGCCAGGGCGGCGGAGCGCGTGGACATGCGCTATCTGGCCCTTGCCGCCATCGAATTGCTGATCGATCGGATGGGCGCCGGCGGCACTGCGGGCCGCGCAGAGCTGATTGAATATCTTGCGGATTTGGCACGGCTTCAGTCGCGAAATCTCTCGGACCCAGATGCCACCGCGCTGGCAGAGAATGTGTTCGACGGCTTGACCAACGCTCGCGACCGCCGCGCGCGCTTCAAGGTCCGTCTATTCGATCCAGATCAGCCTGAAGGGGTCTTTTTCGAATTCGCATTGCTGCGGGCTGAGCCGCTCCCGGACGGGACCGTGGGTTACCGGCTGACCCAGGAAGCGATTGAAATCCACCTCAGCTTGCTGGCGCATGATCCACTGACTGCGACGCAGGTCAGCGAGATCATCGTTGGAGAGTTTCTCAAGCGAGGACTCTACGATCATGCGGTGTCTGCGGCCGAGCGAACGAGAACCAACAGCATTCGTCTTGCCGAAGCGATCCGGTTGCTGATGGCGGAAGCACGCCGCGCCATCCTCAAGGTGATGTGGCATGAGGAGCTTGGCCCGAAAATGGAGGAGGCACGCAGTCTGCTGGATGCGTCCATCATGCGCGAGGGCGCCATGCTCGCCCAACTGAGTGACATGGCGGCTGACGTGACGGACGAGACGGACCGCCGCCACTTCTCGCGTATCCGCACGCTGCTGCTCGATGTGCAAACGCGTCATCGCAAGCTGATCGTTGTGGTGCAGAAGACGGCCGAAGAATATTTGCACCTGCAAGCTGACACCCTCAAGCTGCGGCCCTTGGCGCGATTGCCCGATCTCGAAAACGAGATTCTCGATCCGTTGTTGCGGGCTCCAGCTAACTTCTTGATTGAGAATGCATCCGGTGTTTTCGGTGCGATCTCCGGGACGCTGCCGCCGCTTGTCCTCGACATCGCAGCCGCGGTCGCAGCATTCGAACCGGACATTGAAGAGGCGGGTATCTTCGACCCGACTATTGAATTCGATGATCCCACAGCGGGGCTGGAATTGCCATTCGACGAGGCAACCATCGCGCGGGCTGAGCAATTTGCACGCGCAACCGTTCTCGCGACGGGAGCCATCACGCTCGGTGAGATTTTGTCGCGGGCGGCGTTAGATCGCCCTGATGATGCAGCTTTTCAGCGCTGTCTTTTTCTTATCCTGGAGCAGGCAATCGATCCGCGCACGACAGACGTTGCCGGCGGTGCGTCGATTTTGAGCACGCGTTTCGATGCGGGGTTCGTTGAGGGCACCGATGTTAGATTCTCGCGCGCAGCGGGCGGAGGAGTCCATGCTTCCCAATGACGTGAAAGACGCCTCAAGGCTGGTCGAGTGGGGCTTGCATCCACGTGCGCTGCCCGAAGCACATCCAGAATACCGCGATCTGGTCCGTCGTTGGATGGATGATGGAGGCTTCAAGGCCATTGTCGCTTCCGTCGCCGAAGGTCTGAAGCTGCGAGTGGTCGGTGTGAGCGCGCGCACTGGCATTGTGCTGGGCACGGAAATGGAGTCCGTCTTCGCCTATACGATTTCACGCTTCCGCCGGAACGTCTCCAATGACGACGCTGCGGTTGTGGCGCTCGTGTTGGTGGCTGCGTGCGCGACCTTTTATCCGGCACAAGACGCGCTCGACAGCGATGAGATTATGTCGCCTAGCGCGACGTTATCGGAGATCAGAGATCGTCTGACCAAGCTATGTCAGGCGTTGGAATCGCAGGATCGCACGGGCGATGCGGCAGCCGCACGCTGGCGCAAGGGTTGGCAATATATCCGGGCGTTACCCGAGATCGTCGAGGATGCGCGACGGACGGCACGCAGCCACCTGCATGGGCTTGTCGGACTAGTCCTCAATCATCTGTTCGAAACGGGCTTCGTCGCGGTCGATGAGCGGCAAGACGGAAATCATCTTTACGTCGCCACGCCGCGCTTTCGGATGATGCTTGCAGAGCATGCGGCCGTACCGCTTCTCGATGTGGCCCGTGGCGCCAGCGCGGCGATGGAGGCGGCTCATGCTTAAGATCAGTCGCGCATATCTTGACGCCTGCGGTTATGTCGATGGAGTGTTTGAGGAGCTTCTGATTAAGCCGACAGATGCCGCCGGTTCGGCACTGCATCACGTTATTCACGCGCCCAACGGCGTTGGAAAAACCACCATCCTCGCGCTCCTGTTTAGTATTTTCGAGCCGGATCGTCGCAAGTTTCTACGCACGGAGATCAACCGCCAACACAGGATTGAGCATTATTTCATGCCGGGACGGCTTGGCGTGGTCGCGCTCGAGCTGGTCAAACCCGGCGTGAACAACAAACCGGTGCGTCATGTCATCGGCCAGATATTTTGGCTCACGCCCGCTTCCAAGGGGGATGACGGAGAACCGGGACACCGGCGTTTCTTCGCATTCCAGGCCGACGCTGACACCTCATTGGATACGTTGCCTTTCCGCGGACTGTCGGGTGATGCGCCATTGCGCTCGCTCGATGACTTCACACGTTGGGCACGCGACATGCGCAGCAAGCCGACATTCTTCTCCACCGACTCGCTCACTGCGTGGCGCAAGCATTTGACCTCCGAACTCGGGGTGGAACTGAAAGTAATCGAAGTGCAACGTCGTTTCTGCGGCACAGAGGGCGGCATCGGCGCGGCATTTCTTGATTTCAAGTCCGAGCAGCAGTTCCTCGAAAAGATCTTCGCTTTCATGATTCCGGCGGATGCCGCTGACAGTGTTGTGCAGGCATTGGAGACGGGACTTGCGAAAATCCGCGGCCTGCCGCAGCGAAAGGACCAGCTTAAGGTTCTCACGCAGCTTGCAGACGGCTTCACGCCGTTCATTTCCGCCGCCGGGGCTCTGGAAACCGCCGAAGCCGAACGTGCCGACGACTTCAAGCGGCTGGGCCGTCTGTTCTCGCGCTTCAAGATCGATCAGACCAAACTGGAAGTGGAATGGGACATCGTCGGCGGCGAATTGGCTATCAAAGGGCAGAGTGTTGAAGACGCTCGCGCCCGTGAGCGCAAACTCCAAGGGGAGGTTCTCTTTCTGGAAAAGGCGGCTGCCGACCGGCGATTTAGCGATGCCAAGGCGGCAGTGGAAAGGGCAAAAGACAGTTCAGCGACCGCAAGTCGTAGACTCCAGTCGGCGCGCGCCACAGATATCGGTCGCAAATTATCGTCGGCGCAAGGACAGCGGGAAGCCTTCGAGGCGGAGTTGGACCGTATCGATCGGGATCTTGCTCCTGACCGCGCGCTCCTTGCACGCGCCGGAGCGAATCTTCATGCCTTGCTGGATCAGCTCGCTGCCGAAGCCGAGCGCGATGCCGATATCTACGAACAGCGCTCCCGTGAGGCAAATCAGCTGGCTGAATCGCACGCCGAGGAGGATCGTGCGGCGAGCGGCCGCGCACAGGAGCTGAAGGCCGAAGTCGAACGCCTCGCAGCGCGGGTGGCGGAGCATGACCGCGAGCGCAAGGAGCTTGAGCGGCAGGGTGCCATTCGCGCGGCAGAAAGTCCTGCTGCGGCATTGGCGCGCATCGATAGCGAGTTGAAGGTTCAAGGCGATGCCGTCGCCGATACAGAATTGCAAGACGAGCAGCGAGAAAAGGAAGCGCGCGATCTCGAAGGCGTCCGCACTGCGGCACTTGCGGACTCGCGCCGCTGCGCAGAGGAGGCTGCGCGTCTCGCGAAGCTCGGCGAGGCCGGCCGGGCCCTGGAGCAGGACATTCTTAGCAGCGAGGCACTTGCCGCAATACTGGCTGGCGAATCCAAAGACCCGTATCGACTGGATTTGCCGGAGCGTGCGCGCGCCGCGCGGACGTTATCCGAAGAAATGCACCGCAAGCTTGCGACCGAGCGCGAGGCGATCGCAGGTGAGCTCAGTTTCCTCGATGCTGAAGGCGTATCGTCCGTGCCGGCCGATGTCGCTGTGGTCGCCGGAGCCCTTAAGGAGGCCGGTATTGCCGATGCGCAGCCGGCAGAACACTATCTGGCGCAGTTCAAGCCGGATGCCGACGAGGCGTTGGCGCTGTTGCGCGATGATCCGGCCCGCTTTGGCGGCGTGTTCGTCGCTCGCCTCGACCGCAAGCGCCTGTCGACGCTCGCAAGTGATAGCCGTCTGAAGCTCAAGGGCCCGGTGGTCGTCTCCGAGGCGACGCTGCAGACCACAGCCACGTCTGCCACGGAAACGGGAATCGTCTTTGGTCCCTTCAGCGCCGCGCGCGTTAATAAACAGGCGGCTGCGGAAGAAAAGTCGCGGCTTGCAGATGCTTTGTCAGCCAAGGAAGCGGAGCTTGCGTCCTGTGTGGCACAGATTGAGGCGATTGGCACGCTCGTCGATCAACTCCGCGAGCTTCACAAGAACTACCGCGATGACCGTCCTGACGACATATTGCGCCGCTGCGAGCAGTTTAAGTCCGACAAGGAGCGCGCGGATCAGCAGGTCAAGGATGCCATTGTCCGGCAAAAGGCGATTGCGCAGGAGCGCGCGCAATTCCGCGGCCGTCTGCATGAGCTTGCCGATGCAATCAGCCGGCTGAAAATGGCGAAACAGGCCGTCGATCAGTTCTTACGCCGGTATGTCGATATCTCTGAAATGTCCGCGCGCATTCCGGTGGCAACCGCTGAACAGCAGCAACAACAGGATGCGGCACTGAAATCTCGCGCCGCAGCCGTGAAAGCACGCGCGGCGGCGACCGATTACGGGGGCCGTGCGGTAGCGCTTCGCGCCGATGCAAACGCACGCCGATCCGACAAGGTGCACTATCCGGAGACAGACGGTGCGACCGCCGATCGAACGGGTACGTTTGACGATCTGCGCAGCCAATACAAAACGGCTGAACATGCCCTCGCCAGTAAGCGGGACGCGCAACAGGCGACGGTTTCGCTCCAGCTCTCGGCAGTGAAAGAGAGCATTTTCAAACTTGATCAGGAATACGCGCAGGCCAGCCAGGGATTGGAGCCCGCCGATCTGGAGCCGTTTAGCGCTGTCGCCGATCTTGCGCGTGCGATCAAGGAGGCGGATCAGAATGAGCAGGAATGCCGCGCGGCCGTCGTCCAGGCGGACGCGACGTTAACGTCGGCGCAATCGGCGCTCGGTCCTGTCAGCGGGAAGATCGAGCGTGCTGAAAAGAAGAGTGGTCTAAAACCCATTCCGGTTCCGGAATTCGCGCAAGCGTCAGCCGAACTTTGCGCCAATGAAGCTGCGCTGCGTGAGCAACAGGCGGAGGCGCTCGAAATCGAAATTCGCAACATGGAACGTGAGCATTCGGGTTTGCGCACGCGCCATGCTGACATCAAGGGCAAACTGAACGGCGTCCAGGCACTCGCCAAGCGGGCCGAAGGGCACCTCCCTGAAGCGAGTCGGGACGAATTGCCTGACCTAAGCCTGGATCATGATGAGCTTGAGCCTGCGCTCGATCAGGTTATCGCTCGGATCGGGGAGGCGCGCGCCACAATCAGCCGGCTGGACGAAGAGGCCGAAGCAAGTTTCGAGCAAATTCGCCAGTTGATCGAAGGCGAAAACTTCCGCCGCCTTGAACCTCAGGTGGCCGATCACCTACGCCGTTATTCCCATCGGTCGGCCGGAGCCGAGCGTGAGACGCTTCAAGCGCGTATTGCGGAGCGCATCGGAATTGTTCGCAGCGAAATAGAAAATCAGATGCGGGATCAAAATGCGTGTCTCGAACAGCTTCGGCTCCATGTCATTCACGCCGATGATCTCCTGCTGCGCGCCGCTCGCTGTTCGAAAATTCCCGACCACATCGCCTTCTACGGCGGCGAACGCATTCTGAAAATCAAGCGGCGCCTGCGTGACGTGCCAGTCGAGATGGTACGCAACCAGCTCTCTATCTGGTTGGACGAACAAGTGCAGACCGGGCGTGTTCCCTCAGATGGTGCCGTTCTGGCTGCTGAGTTGCTGAACCGCGTCCACGCCGGTCGCGCGCTCGAAATCGAAATCCTCAAGCCCAAGCGTGATGCGATCCAGCCATATATGCGTGTGGACCGTATGGGCCTATCGGGCGGTGAGGGCGTAACGGTCGCGATGATGCTCTATACGGTGATCCAGAAACTGGCGATGGATGAGCGTACGGACGGAAAGAACGCGGCCTCTGGCGGCTTCTTGATGCTCGACAATACATACGGCATGTCCAACATGATGGAACACATTGTCCTGCAGAAGACGATGGCGGATCTGCTGGACATTCAGCTATTCGTGACGACTTGTAGCGAGGACAAGCACGTCCTCAACATGTTCCCGGCGATTACGCGCTTGGTGCAGGGTGAGCGCGTCCTTTTGGACGGACAGCCGAAATACATCCGCGTGCGCTCCGGTGACTATCTCCTGAAAGGAGGCGAACGTGCCGCCTGAGGCCGCGCGTCGCCTTGTGCGCGCTCTCAAGAAAACGGGGCGAAGGCGTATTCCGCTAGACATCCTGCGCCGGGAATTTGCCTCGGCATGCCCCGAACTTGCGGAGCAACCGGATCGGCGCACCCGTTTGGCTGAGGCGCTACTCAATGCTGCGGACACGGGTGAGATACTGCTTCCGAAGCAAAGACGAAGCTGGGACCGCGCCGGCGGCGCGGCCCTGCCGGGATTCGTCATGCTCGCCGGGCAACGACAGACGCGTCCGCCCGTCATTATTGCCGGCTATGCTTGGCATCCACTGCTTAGTTTTGCCGCAGGAGAGCGCAACCGGTTGCGGCTGGAATCGGTCAAGCGCATCAACGAATGGCTCAAAAGTGATCCCGATTTGAGCCTCATCGTGCCGATCAAGGAACGTTCGTTGGAGATTTTCGGCGACGAAAAGCGGCTCGATCAACTACGCGGCGGTACAACCAATCTCTTCGGGCAAGTCAGTCTCAGTTCACTTGGTTGCCGTATATGCCCCATTCCTTTGCCATTCGAGGCGGGATCCGCAGCTGCGCGCGGTCAGCCGATCCTCATTATCGAGAACAACGACACATGGGCCTCGTTTTCCGCCTGGAACCGCAGTGTGGGACGCTACGCCGCCGTTGCCTATGCCGGCGGCGGTCACGGCAAGAGTCTGGCCTACGATGAGATGTTTATCGACGAGTTGATCAGTCGTTTTCAGGCCGAAGGGCTTTTCTACTTTGGCGATCTCGACCCTGCGGGGCTGCGTATTGCGAGCCGGGCAGCGGAGCGCCGTGCGCTTCGTGGCAGCCTGGCGCTTCAACCTGCTGCCGCGCTCTACGCGTGGCTTCTCGACCGTGGTACGCGAACAAGTCTACAGCGCACTGAAAAGGCAACAGCAGCCGACCTCGCATGGCTTCCGGAACACTTGCGCGATCCCGTCGAAGCTCTCTTCGCGGAAGGGCACCGTATTCCTCAAGAATCCTTGGGTACGCGCGCGCTTGCAGTCGGCGACATTCATTTTTGACGGGCATTGCTCGTGCGGCAGACCGATCGGGGCCGCCACAATCAGCCGGCTGATCGGAGCCTAAATGCCCATCGTGGCGTAGCTGGCAACGGCGAGGTCATCAACCGCGATCATTGCTTGGTAGCCGCGCCTGCGCGTTTTTGCGCGGCCTGAGCTTTTCGGAAGGCTGCAACCCGTTTGATGGTCGCAAGAAGTTCTTCAACGTTGTTTGTCGTCGGCTGGAGTGCGAACAGCGGACATCCGTGGTCCTTGTCGACCGGAAATCCGACAACACAGGGCGCGTCGAGCCGTTCGATGCGTGGGTGGCGCTTGGGCCCTTCATCGGTCTCGTCTTCAACTTCCGTGGATTCCAGCCGCAGCCAATAGCTTTCAAGCTCATCCTTGTCTTCTGTCAGGGTCTGACGATCCAGCGCCATCAGTCTTCTACAGTCAGAGCTGCAAATATCCTGCATCTCCGAGAGCAGTCGATCTGCGATCGGCATCAGAAGGAATACGCGCACGTGTTCTGGCATTTCATCCTTCTTGCCGCGGTAGATCGAGTCGTCGATTAGCCGGGCTACGTTTTCGGCAGGCAAGACATCAATCGCGCATAGAATGAGATATGCGAAAGCCCTGGTCATCGGTGTTTGATCGACGTCGGCCTTCGAGCCCCGCATCAACAAGTAAGAGACGTTCACGAGTCCGATTTGCAGGACCTCAAGAAGGGAGCGTGCATCAAGAATTGCGCCCCACGGCCGGCGGGTAACGTCGCCATTGGCGAATTCATTGACCGTCGCCGCGAAAATGCCCATTGCCGATAGTTCGATGTCGTCGCAGTTTTTCCAGAGATCGGAGAGGGTGCGCTCGGTGACGAACTCCATCTTGTTCCAGAAGCGCGACTCCATAGCTTGAAATCGGCCTTGAAGGCTGAGCGCCTGGGAAAACAGGCGCAGCACGGCTTCCGGATGCCGACTCAACAGCCGTTCCAGATGAGCGCCGTCCCACAACCTGACGACCGGTGCCACTCCTTCACCCAATCGATCGTGGGATTGGAGAATTGAGTATTCGTTGTGACGACGATGCAATCGAGTTTGTCTTTGGCCTGAGCGTTGACGACGGCGTTCTTGACCTCGTTGGCATCGACTGTGCCGGTCCTGCCCTTGCATTCAATCCACCATATCTGGGGCTCGATATTATCGTCGGCGGCCGACGGCGTGTAGAAATGCGCTTCAAGGTCTCGGCCGCCGTCGGCAGCGCCGCCGCCGCTGCCGCCGGTGCGCCACTCAAGATCCTTGGCGCCCATCGCATCCATGAGCCAATACAGGCATTCCTCAAGGTCCTTGCCCTTCAATTCCGAGAACGGAATTGAAGCGGGCAAGACCCATTCCTTGAGGTTGTCATCGGCCATGGCGCCTCATGCTTCGCCGGTCTCAGCGAGCGAATAGGTCGTGCTACGGCCGCCGCCGGTGTCTTTCTTCAGGATTCTACGCTCGACGAGGTCGGTGATATCGCGCAGCGCCGTGTCGGCAGAGCATTTTTCGATCTTCGCCCATTTCGACGTGTTCAAGCTGCTATAGAAGCCGTCGAACAGGCGGTTGATCATGTCGCGCTGACGTTCGTTGAAGTCGCCGGTCGAATGTGCTTCCCAGAATTTCGCCTTCTTCAGCACCGTGGCGAGCGTTTCTTCAGCACCCTCGAATGCACGATCGAGACAACCGAGAAACCATTGCAGCCACGGCGTGACGTCGCCATTATCCTGCTTCTGCGTCGCCTCCAGCGTGTCGTAGTACGCGTTCCGCTCTTTGCGGATTTGCGAAGACATGCTGTAGAAGCGCTGCGAGCTCTTCTCCGAACGGGCGAGCGACATGTCGGCGATCGCGCGCGCGATACGTCCATTGCCGTCGTCGAAAGGATGGATGGTCACGAACCAAAGATGCGCAAGCGCGGCTTTGAGTACCGGGTCGATGTCGCTATCCGCGTTGTACCATTCGAGAAACGCCTTCATTTCTTGGTCGAGGCGGCCTGCTTCAGGAGCCTCGTAGTGCACGCGCTCCTTGCCGACTCGCCCCGAGACGACCTGCATTGGTCCGGATTTATCCGTTCGCCATGCCCCGACGGTGATTTTGTGCATGCCGCTGTAGCCGGTCGGAAACAGCGATGCATGCCATCCGAATAAGCGCTCGGCTGTAAGGGGCTTGTCGAAATTCTGCGTGGCGTCGAGCATCATTTCCACGACGCCTTCGACGTCGCGGTCTGACGGCGTCAGTGCACCGATATCCATGCCGAGCCGCCGCGCGATGGAAGATCGAACCTGGTCGGCGTCGAGGATTTCTCCCTCGATCTCACTGGACTTGAGGACATCCTGCGTCAGCGTCTGGAGGATTGCCTCGTCGCGGAGCGGGAAGCCGAGGCCCTCCATGCGCCCAATCAGCCGCCCCTGGCGATGCCGGACGGCGGCCAGCTGTTCGGCGAGAGCGTTGGAATTCCAAGCGAATTTTGGCCATTCCAGTCCTTGGTGATAGTACTTAGCCATAATCTCCGCACCTCTTGCGGCGATTATGGCTCATATTCGCCGCAGGGGAAAGGATATTCACCGCATAATGTGCGGTGAATAGGGGGCGTATTCACCGCAGTCTCTCGGCCGAGGGTCGCGAGACCCGCGCAACAATGGAGCCAAAACGAAATTCTGTCATTGAGCTTGGCATTATGTCTGTCAAAAATGAAGAATATAGATCATATTTTTCTGCAAAAATGATTTGACGCGTGGCAAATATTAACCATTAATTCGCCTCACCAACTTGGGAGCGTCCGCATGAATGTCCAGATCCCAACCCATCTCCTGCGTCTTGCCCGGGAGAAGGCCGGCGTGAACCAGACCGGCTTGGCTGTTGAGCTCGGCGTCAACGCGAGCGTTGTCTCACGGCTAGAAGCGTCAGAGCAGGCGGACGGCAAGATGGCCGAGCGCTACCTCAGGGCGCTGAAATCGGATTTCGCCAACGAGATCGTCGCGTTCTTCTCCGACCAGTGGCGGCATATCGAACGTCCGGATTTTCTGCACCCTGACAGGTCCGTCCTGTGGGATGCAGAGCGTGCGCTGCAAACGCTCGAAACATTCGAGAAGGGCGATCAGTTTGAACCGATCCTGCAGGACCCTCTGACCAAGCTGCGCAATCGGATCATTTCGGAAGTCGACTTCATCCGGCACAAAGAGCACGGCATCGCCTTCATCGGCGAAATCGGCGTCGGCAAAACGACTGCGCTTTCGTTCGTCACGAATCTTGTAACCCGCAACAAGGAAGAGGAACCAAAGAGCATCTTTCCGACGGGCAGCGGCCGAACGACTGTCTGCGAGGTCGCCATCAAGATCGCGCCCGCATTTGGGATTGCGGTCGACTGCCTGACTGAGGATCAGATCAGGCGGCTGGTCACCGACCTCGTCAGTGGATTGAAGTTCGGCAAGAGCGGGCTCCCGAGCGAGCTGGAACGCGTTATCCGCAGCATGGCTGATCTTCGCCGCGTGATTGTCCGCGGGAAAAAGCCGTCAGAGAAGCCGAGCACGGTCGATCACCTCAAGAATCTGATCGACAAATTCGACGACGTGGACGCCGTCATCGGCGAGGTCATGGCGCGGATGAAGCTGGAAACCCGCACCGAGACGCAAATGATCCTGTCGCGGGACACCGAAGGCAGCATGGAATGGCTGTCGTCAAACATCAGCAAGATCAACTACGGTCAGCATGCGAAATTTTCGGTCCCTCATCGCATCACGGTGCTGCTGCCGCTCGAAGCCTTGCGGGAGACGCCCTTCCTTATCAGTGTTATTGATACCAAGGGGGTTGAAGGCACCACGCAACGCCCCGACTTGATGGCGCAGATCGAGGACCCAAGGACGGTCACCGTCCTATGCTGTAAGTTCTCGGATGCGCCCGGTGGTGTTCCACTTTCGATCATCCGCGAAACGATCGACGCCGGTTCCGACGCTCTTGCATCCGAGCGGCTGTGTCTTCTGGTGCTGCCGCGAAATGACGAGGCCCTGAAGATCGTCAATGATGCTGGCGACACTCCAGCCGATGTGGCGGAGGGATACACTGTTCGCGAGGCCCAGATCGAACAGCAGTTCGCGACGGACGGATTACCGAGCATCCCGATCAATTTCTTTCAGGTCGGCGCGGACGCACCGGAGGACGTGTGGCATTGGCTGACATCGCGCATCGAAGCAATCCGTACTGCGAAGGTCGAGCGGATCACGCGTCACGTGGCGGCCGTAGAGAATCTGGTCACGAACGCCGATGTCGCAAAGACGCGGGAGGCGCGCCGCACAATCGCAGACACTATAGCGAAGGCAGCGGAGCGTTTCCGGACATTGCCGAACGTGGTGCGACCGGCGCATCTCAACCTCGTCGCGGAAGCCAAGAAGACACACCAGAATTCCATCGCTGCGTCGGTGAATCGCAAGGGTAACTGGGAGAACTTTCCGGTCGCTCATATCCTGGGGCAGGGCGTACGCATCGACGTCAATCTGCGCACGAAGGACACGTTCGTGCGCATCGACGAGGCGATCGAAGGCCTGAAAGACGACTTTGCCCATCTAAGCGACGTGGCCCAATTTCTCGAGAACCTGAAGGACGATGTCGAGGAATGGCATAAGGACTTCTTGACTCGGGTTGCGCTCGCCGGGCGCAATCTATTCACGCCCTATCTCGGATCGGCGACGGAGATGTGGGACAGGTGCGAGAAGCGGTATGGCGGCGGTGCCGGTTATCGTGTCGACGTGTCTGGAATATTCCAGGAGCAGTTTGAGTCCGATACCGGCGCCATGACGACCGCACAGAAGGTCGAAGGGCAGGTCGCCGCGATATGGGAGCAGATCATCATCGAGCCACTGAAGGACGCATCGGCCTTCAGCGAGGAAGACTGACGAGGCTCCGAATGCCGAATGACGGAACGTGGACTACAACAAAATAATTCAGGGAAGGGAAAATGTCCCCGAGCAACAGTAATTTTGAGTTTACCGAGCATGGTGCGTTTGATGCGAATGCCGCAGCCTTTTTCGCCCATATGGCGCAAGAGGACGCGGCGCTTGCCGGCGAACTGAAATCCCATTTCACATCGTTGTCGCAAGGCACATACAGTCAGCCGGCTGTTCTGAGCGGTTTGCTCGCTGCTGCCGAAAACCCATCTCAGCCGCAAAGCGCGAATACGCCTTCCGGCCCCGGAGGCGGGCAGGCTGCACCCGCAGGCTCGGCGTCTACGACCGGCTGGCTGCTCGAAGGACTCTCGATCGAAGGGTTTCGCGGGATCAACAATCAAGGCAAGCCGCTTGAGCTAAAATCATGTCGACAAGGTCAACAGCATCTCGGCCGTAAACGGCGTGGGCAAGAGCTCTGTCTACGATGCGGTCCGATATGTGATCTGCGGCGCGGTGCCGTGGCTCGAAGACCTGCCGGCGAGCGAGCGCGGCGCTGACTACTATCTTAACAAATTTAACACGTCGGGAACGGCAACGATCACCCTCAAGCTGATCAGCGAGCCGGGCGCTCAGCAAGTAGCCATTACGGTCAAGCGGGATGCGCAAGGCAATCGCACGGTGTCATCTGTTCCGCCAGTAGATGCCGAGGGCATTTTGCAATCGCTAAACCGCGAGTTCGTCCTTCTGGACGGGCATGCGTTTCAAGGCTTCATTTCGGCGAAGCCCCTGGACCGGGGCCGCACCTTCTCAGGGCTCCTTGGCCTTACGCAATACAGCGCCATGCGCCAATCGCTTGCGGCGATTGCGAACACACGGGCCTTCAACAACCATTTCGCGGTAGCGGAACATGCACAACTTCGCGGCCGGGAAGAGAAGGCGGCGGCAGATGCGCGCGCGGCGTTCGCAGCGGATTATGCGGTATTGGCAGGGCAGCCTTTGGCCACGCAGAGCATCGCCGACGCGCAAGCTAAGTGCCACCATGCTCTGGAACAGATCGGGCCCTTGAAGCCGCTCTGCGAGAATAAGGTCTTTCAGGACATCGACCTCAATGCCTGCATAGAAGCGGTGAAGGCGGCCGAGGGCGGTCCCAAGCGGGATCGCCTGAGTGAGTGCATTCGAGAGCGGGCGGATCTGAAGAAGCTCAACGTCGAGGCCCCGAAACCCGAGCGGGCGGCGGCGCTCGTCGGCCTCGCGACAACGCGGGACCAGGCGCTCGCGGAAACGGCTGGCGACGTCATGTTGACCTTGTTCCAGGCCGGGCAAAAGGCGCTTGGTTTGCCGGAATGGAGCGACGCGACGCTGTGTCCGCTTTGCGGCCACAAAGGGTCGCACGATCTGAAAGCGCACATAGCCTCCAAGCTTTCCCAGTTCGACACATTGGAGCAAGCCGGCACGGCGATCGCGAAGGAGTGGGGTGAAGCCGGATGGTCCGACCTTGACGGGCTGGAGTTGAAGCTTGAGCAAACCGCCGGCAATCGTCTGATTGCGAAGCATCGGCAGCGTGCGGAGAAAGGAGAGCTCGCTTCGCAGGACGCGGAAACGTTGCTGGAGTGGCTGAAAGCGCTGCGCTCGCGCGCCGATCAGAGAGAGCAAAGCCTGGCTGCCGAACAGGCCGCTCTTGAGAAGGAGCTGCCTCCGTCCTCCGTCGAAGTCACACGAAAGGTCGAGGCTGCGCGCCGTCTTCAGGCCAACTGGCGCAAGCTTGCCGAGGCGGAAAAGCAGCAGGGCTGGAGCAGGCGCGGGAGGCTCTGGTCACGCGGGTGAAGCGCTTCCTTGATTCCGCCTCCGATTGCTTCGGCGCCGCAGAAGGAGCTCTTAGCAAGGCACGGTTGACCGCTGTTGAGCCGGTCTTCAGGGCGTATTTCGACAAGCTCTCATTCTTTGGCGTCGTTCCGACGGTGACGAAGCGCGCGAACAGCGAAGATCTCCAAATCGCGCTTGCAGACTTCCACGGCTTGCAGAACCTTTCGCCGCAGGCGTTGCTTTCGGAGAGCTTCCGCAACGCGTTTGCGATTGCTCTCTATCTCGCGGCCGCGTCCCTCTATGGAGGGCTGCCGAAGTTCATCGTGCTTGACGACGTGACGTCAAGCTTCGACGCAGGCCATCAGAATTTCTTGGTGGAGCTGCTGAGAACGACATTTGCCCGACCGGCCAACGCTAGCGGTCTGCAAGTCATCTTGCTTAGCCATGACACCATGCTTGAGAAGCTGTTCAACAAACACAGCAACACAGGAACTTGGTGGCATCAGAGGCTGGAGGGCGTTCCGCAGCTTTCCGTCCTGCCGCAGGCAGGCGCTGTCAACAAGGTGCGTGATCAGACCATCTCGATGCTGCAAGCGGGCCAGGTAGATTTCGCCAAAGAAGGAGTTCGCCAGTATCTTGAGTACCGGCTCAGTGACCTGATCCTCCGGCTGCGCATCCCGGTGCCTGTCGACGTTGCGTTCAATGACAATAAACAATTGGCGCACGAGTTCTTGCAGGCGATTGAAGCGGCGGTGAAATTGCATCAGGCTGCCAACTCTCTCGTGCTTGATGCGGCTCAGGTCGCCGGCCTGAACGCCAATGTGGCGACCATCGTCGGAAATTTTCTCAGCCATTGGGGCACAGGTCAAACGCTTAGCTTCTCAGGCCCATCCCTGCTGGGCGTTATGCAGTCGATCGATAAATATTGTGAGTGCTTCACGTTCGGGCCGAGCCCAGGCGCGCCGCGGCAGTTTTACAAATCATTGCATCAGCGAACTTGAGGCAATGGCGGCACTCGGACTTTATCCGTAGCAGGCGCCTGGCGCGCGCCGTCGGACTCGACATGATCGAAGCCGCTGGCGACCGACGACCGACAGCTATCTCGGCGGTCGTCACCAAGAGTCGGATCCTCGAGGCGGTGCGCGAAGCGAAGGGAGGCGCCACCAATCACCACAGAGTTGAGGGGATTCAAAGGCGGCACTTCATCGAGACGGCAGAGGCAGCGGAGTTTTCGAAGCTAGCGATTGAAAGCGCAATTTGAAGAAATCGTAGCCGTCGCGGACGGTGCGGAGTTGCTGCTTCGATTTCCTAATGCGATCCACGCCTCTGTCAGCAAGGCCGTGCTTGCGCGGCTTCGGATGCTTTCGATGTATGCGTGAACCGGCACTGCGCTCGTTTTGTCGACAGTGATTGATGTGCTACAAGCGATGACGGTCTTTTTTGATCCTGGCGCAGATCGCGTTGCGTGATCGACGAAGCAAAAAATCGACCGATCGTTGTCGATAGACGCTGAAACGTCGTTGAATTCGAAGCGCGCGAATTTTCCTTTGAAATCATAAGCGAAAAATTTTGACGGCTTGAAGGTCGGGCTTTGACCGTCAGAAGAATTATTTTGCGCTTATAAATCAGCGCATTACGATTCGTTGAGAGAATCGAGTGGGCGCGACGGTAGCGTTTCGCCGGATAACCTAGGATACTATAGAGTACTATGGCGTAGTTCGCTCCTCGATTGACTCCGATTGATCTCAAACGCTGGACAAATTGTGTCGCTGCCCGCGAGCGACTATGTTCGCGAACTCCGACGCTACCGCGCTGTCAACAGGCTGGCGTCTCCGCAAGACCAATCTGCCATAAAGGTGCAGACGTACAGTAGAAGGCATCGCCTGCTTCTCGCGTCGGAACCATGCGGTTGCCGCCGCTCATGTTCTGAACCTATTAAGCCGGCGTCGGACTTCCGTTGCAGGAAGCCGGCATCTGGGATGCGCCGAGATCGTTGTCAGCGCCGCGTGCAGCCGATCGAATCCGAGGTGGTTGCCGTCGGCGAGCTGATCGAAGATCCATAGCACGCCGTGCATTTCAAGCCCCACGGAGGTGGCCAACTCGCGAAGCCCTCCGTCGCCGGTCAGAAGCGTCCATTGGCGGGCCTCTGCGATGGCGAATGCGAACGTGTCCGGCGTGGAGAGATGAGCGCGTTGCCGCCGGACTGTCGTCGCGCGTGTCAATTCTGCCGGCGACAGCTCTTCGACCCGCAGGCCCAGCGCAGTGAGGCGATCGCCAAGGTCCCCGGCTAGCTCTCGAACGAAGAGCAGGTCGGGGACCGCAAACTCAAAGGGGAGACGAAACAGATCCTCAAGCAAGTCGCCTCGCTCGAGATCAATCAAAACCGAGGTGTCGGAGACGAGGATCGGCAATGTGCTTAAGCCGCAACTTGGTCCAGACGAGCATCCAATTCGCGAACCGAAATTCCGAGCAATTCAGCGGCCCGCGCTTCACCGATGACCTGTTCGGCCAGCGCACGATAACACAGCCTTTCGAATCGCTTCGGCTCCTCAAGTTCAGGTTTCATCCGACCGGGCTCTTCATATGGCGCCGTTCTCCATCCGCGTTCAGAGAAGATCTTGAACAGTCGGCCAAACGCGGACTGGCTAATAATGCCAAGATCCTTGCAGCGATAGGCGATGGCCTGAATGCTGACGCCAAAACGCTCCTTGAGCGCAACGAGCTCCCCAAGACTGATCGACGAGCGATTAACCCCGACTTCGGCGCGAAGGACGTCGGCTGGCATCAGGAAGGCGCCGGCAAAACGATGCGCTGCCTTTTCCTCGTCGACACCGGGGGAGGGGGCCAGCACCATATGGCCGAGCTCATGGGCGAGGTTGAAGCGCTTCCGCTCCGACCACGTACTTTGTTTGATGACGATGACACGCGCGGCGCTGCGGTCCTTGCGCCGCACCTTGGCGGCAAGCCCGTCAATGTCGTCGAGGTCGAGCGACAGGATCTTGATCCCGCGCTCCTCCAGGAGCTCGGCCAGCTGCGGGATGGGATCGTTTCCCAGGCCCCAGTCCTCGCGGACAGAGCGAGCCGCATCCTCGGCGTCGCGGACATCGGCCACCGGATGCGGTGCGCTGCGCGGCTGCTCCCAATCGATGCTGCGCATCTGAAGCAGATCCTCGATCGCGAGATAGCGCTCGAGCATGTGAATCGCGCGGGCTTCGAGGGCGGCTTCCTCCCGGGATGACGTGCCCGCCTTCTTGCGGAACTCGACGCCCTCAAGGGCAAGTTCGTCCTCGCTGAGCAGGTAATCCTCCGTCACGTGGAGCGCTGCCGCCAAGGCGATCAGCACCCGCGAGCTCGGCATATCCTCGTTTCTCTCATATTTTCCAATGGCTTGCGCCGATACGATGCCGTCCATGGCGTCGGCGAGGCCACGTAGCGATAGGCCCGAGGCCGATCGCGCGACCTTAAGCTTGTGTCCGATCATGTGGGCCTCCTTGCGCCTTCAGTTTACAAGGGTACGATATAGGCATAAAATTGTAAACCAGAAACCCTTGAAACGCGGAAAATTGAGCCTACATGGCCAATATTCCGCTCCATTTCCTCGGTTTTGTAAACCGGTCTGGGTCGGACAAGTTCCGCCGTGGCGCGCTTTTGGGCCAGCCACCGGCGAGGGCGAAACCGACCAGGAGGAATCGAGCAGCGATGTTGAACAATACGCAACTGCGGTACTACGACAGCAACGTGCTGCGCCTGCCTGCCGACAAGCGCAAAGAGTACCACGAGCAGGTCGATCGCCTGATCGATGAACTCCGCAAGACCGTTCGCGACAAGACCGAGATCAAGATCACCAAGGTCGTGAAGGCCGGCTCCTTCGCCAAATACACGATTCTGCGGAAGACCGCTGTCGATCCGGTCGATGTCGATGTCGTTTTTTATATTTCCGGCCGCGACGCCAGCAAGGAGACGCTGGATAGCCTGAACGACACGATCTACGCGCTGCTGATCAAGCAGTATCCGAACAAGTCGGTCGAGGATTTCGAGATCCAGCGCAAGGCGGCGACCGTCACCTTCGTGGGCACGGGCCTCAGCGTCGATATAGTGCCGGTCATCGAAGACGAGAACCGCGCCGGCTATGGCTGGCAGTTCGACATTCACGACGGCACGAAGACGCAGACCTGCGCGCCCTGCCAGATCAAGTTCGTCCGCGATCGCAAGGATCAGGATGCCGACTTCCGCACCTTGGTGCGCATGGCCAAGAAGTGGCGCAACCAGGCGGAACTGAAGCCGCTGAAGTCCTTCGCCATCGAGCTGATCATGGCGCACGTCCTCGCCAAGCAGGGCAACGGTGGAAGCATCGAACAGCGCTTCCGCAATTTCCTCCTCTACGTCGCGCAGTCGCAGTTGAAGGAAGAGATCAAGTTTCCCGAGAATGTCGCGCCGTTCACGACGTTCTCCGATCCGGTGGTCATTCTCGATCCGGTCTACAGCCTCAACAACGTGACCAGCCGAATTTCCGAGGACGAGCGGAAACAGATCGTCGCCGCGGCCCAGGAGGCCTGGGAGACGGCCAATTTTTGCATCGGCCGAGAACGACAATGAGGTCTGGAAGGAGATCTTCGGCCCTCGGTTCAAGACGGAGGACTGAAGATGAGCATGACCCAGGTCAGAAGCGCGAGCGCGACCTACACCTATGTCGACATCGAGAACGTCGTTCGGCGCGTCAACGCCGATCTCGTGATGATCGCAGACAGCACCGGCTGCTGGACGCCGGAGGAAGCCCGCAACTACGCCCATGACGTCGAGGTTCTGGCCAAGGCCGGCTACCTCAAATGGGTCGACGTCACGCTGATCAGCAACGGCGTCGAGATCAAGGCCGTCAGGTTCGAGGTCGATACCGACGCTGGCTCGCTGTCCACGAGCCGGCCCGGCGGCGTCCTCTGGCCGAAGGTCGCAGGGGCCAAGCTTCGCATCGTGCTGAGCTACACCGATGACTACACCAGCGCGGCCCGCGAAGCCACGAAAGGCAAGCTCAAGATCGGCTGGGTGACCTGCCATGACGATACGAGCCATACCGCTCTCTCATCGTCCGGCGGCCGCAACTATGTCAGCAACGCCTATGGCATGCAGCGCAAGGATTGGGCCTCGTGAGTCAACCCAGCATCTTCGACAGCGAGACGCCGCTGCCCAGCGATACGCTGGCCAAGCGCGAGAAGACCCTTCTTGGGTTCGATACACGATATGCGCGGGTCCACGAGCAGCTTCGTCTGCTGCTGAATGTCCGCGAGCTGGCGGGCTGGAGCCAGAAAAATCACGGCAAAAGCCTTCCGATCTGCGATCTCGTCGCCGAGCAGTATCCGCTGGTGATTTTTCACGGCGATGTCGGCACCGGTAAGACCGCAACAGCGGAATGCATCGCCAACAAGCTGGTGGTCGAGGCCAGAAGTGAAGATTCGATCCTGTTCAAGTTGAGCAACCGCGTCCGCGGCAGCGGCATGGTCGGCGAGATGGGGACATTGATCGCGGAAGCCTTCAAGAAGGTCATTCAATCGGCCGGCAAGCACCGACGCGCGGTCCTGATCATCGATGAAGGCGATAGCCTTGGCGCCTCGCGCGCCCAGGAGCACAGCCACCACGAAGACAAGGTGGCGGTGAACACGCTTATTCAGGGCGTCGATGACCTGCGCCAGTACGGCGGCCGGATCGTGGTGATCCTGTGCACCAACCGACTGTCGGTCCTGGATCCTGCCTTGCGCCGCCGCGCCGCCATCATCGAGGAATTCCGCCGCCCGACGGACGACGAGCGTCGCCAATTGCTAACGATGGATCTGGCCGGCCTGTCCCTGACGCCCATTCAGTTATCGCAGCTCGTCGAGGCCACCGGAGCGCGGGCAGGCAAGCCCTCCTGGACCTATTCGGATATCAGGACGAGACTCTATCCGGCCGCGCTGGCAAAGGCCTTCCCGAGCGGGCCACTGCGTTTCGATCACCTCAAGCTCGCCGCCGCGGGGATCACCGCGTCGCCGGTGATGGAGGATCGCTGATGGCGCGCTCCCCGTTGTTCGGCCGGCGCATCCACATTGCCGGCAGCATCGTCGAAGACCTTGCCGTCGCCTCGACCGCCGACGTCAACCAGGCCCGCGAGCTCGTTGTCGCTCTGGTCAAGGAATTGGTCCGTCGCGGTGCGAATTTCGTCGTCCCCGTCGATGCTGAACCTCTGCGCAAGTCCGACGGCCTTCCGATCTGCTTCGACTGGCTGATCTGGAAGACGCTCAGGGAGAGCCTCGCGTCACGCCCGGCGAATGTCCCGGGCCCGCTCGCGGTCGCCGTGCAGCATCACAAGAGCGAAGATCAAGTCCCGGCCGAGTATGCCGACCTGTGGGACGAACTGCGCAGCTCGCCAATGGTCAAGATCGAGAACGCTGCGCACTGGAACATGGCCAGCAAGCGCATGGAAGCCCAGGCCCGCTTCGCCGATATTCTTGTCGCGCTCGGCGGCACGGAAGGGGTCCTCTATCTCGCAAATCTCTACCACGATGCCGGAAAGCCGATCGTTCCCCTCAATCTTACCGTGTCGCCGGAAACGACGGGCGCCCGCCGGCTCTACAGTTTCGGACTGACTAGCAGCCAAACCCGCCGCCTGTTCCAGATTGCCGATGACGGCGACGCCCATGACTGGCTCAACAAGATCCGATTTCCGCCGCGCCAGTCGATCCCCGAACGCGTCGCGGTCCTCGTCGACCTGCTCGAGTCCCTGGAAAGACCCAAGGCCTTCGCGGTGCGGTTGCTGAATCCGGCGCTGCCGGACTATGCCGATGTGCAGGACTTTTTCGATACCGTCGTGCAGCCGGTGATCGAGAACGAACTTGGCTACCGGCTTGTCGTCATCGACGGTCGGCAAGCTTACGACCATGCCCGTATCGATCAGGAAATCTTCGCCAAGTTGCACCGCAGCAGCGTCGTGATCGCCGACATCACCGGCGGACGACCGAACTGTTTCCTCGAGCTGGGATATGCTCTGGGACGCGGATTGCCGACCATGGTGACGGCGCGCGAAGGGTCGAACTTGCCGTTTGACATCACCACGCTCTCTGGCCTGCACTGGAAGAACAGCGGCGCGGCCGAGGATCGCCGGCGCGCCTTCCGCGAACATTGGCAGGCGATCCGCACGCGACCCTCGCTCGTGCCGGCGGAGCCTTTGATCTCATGAGCCGTAAAACCGAAGTCTTTGTCTCAGTCGACGTTGAAACCGCGGGGCCGATCCCCGGCGAGTACAGCCTGCTGTCGATCGGCGCCTGCGTCGTCGACGATCCGGCAAAGACTTTCTCGTGCGAATTGAAGCCGATCAATCGCAATGCCGATCCGAAAGCCCTGGAGGTTTCCGGCTTGTCGCTGGATGAGCTCGCCAAGAATGGCCTCGAACCGGCGGAGGCGATGCGGGCCTTCACGCAGTGGCTCGACGCGCTCGTTGGGAAAGACGGCTCTGTCGTCTTCGTCGGGCTCAACGCACCGTTCGATTGGTCATTCGTGAACTATTATTTCCATCGCTTCACGGGCGACAATCCATTCGGCTTCACGGCCTTGGACATCAAGGCGCTATTCATGGGCGCGACGGGGTGCGATTGGGCCGATACGCGATCAAGCAAAATGGCGGAGCGCCTGTCGCCTCGATTGAAAGGCGATCATCAGGCCCTGCACGATGCGCAGTATCAGGCCGAGTTGTTCAGCCTGATCCAAGCCAAGCTCATGAAGAAATTCTAAAGCACAGCCGGAGACTCAAAGCCATACGCACAATGATCCAGTTCGGGAAATCTGCCTTTTCCAATCGGCGCGACCTGTCTTTGCATATTGTTACTTGTTGCGTCCTGAGTCCCGAAGGAGAGGAAGAATAAAATATGGCATCCATCGCACGGTATGTAGTTGAGCGGTCGCCGGACCAAGTCCGGCTCGCTTTCAAGAGCGTCCTTGAAATTTGCAAGGCGAAGAATATCGCCAGTGTGACGTTGGTCGTGCCCCAGAAGGGAGGCTTCGATCGAACGATCGTTGCCGAATTCCTGGGAACAAAAGCTGTAAAGGCCTTGGTAAAGGGACAAGCCGTTCTGATTGACCAAGGCGTCCACATGAAACTGGAAAGTGCTCAGACTTTCCGGGGAAACTCGTCCGAAGGGCTTCTGATTGGCGCACACATCTCAGATAAAGACATGAACAAGCTCGACGATTCAATCGGAGCGCAAGCGATTGTTTATCTTCCGTGGAACGACATGGAGGAGAAGGAGTGGCAAGCAACGTGGGGAGCTCAGATAATAGGAACTACCGCCGGAGCAGCACCGGTCAGTAGTTTGTCCAGCCCCGTGGAGGAAGCGCTGCAACGTTTGACCCAAGTCATCAACTTGAGCACTGGACTCAATCATCCCTCAGACAAGAAACATGCAGAGCGCACAATCGCGCGGCTTCGTCAGGAGGGCCACTCATTCGACCCTGGTGAAATTCGCCGCTGGGCTCAGCGTAACGGCTGGACGTCAGGCGCGGCAGCCGACCTGGAAGCAGTTGCCCGCAAATCGACACGATAGCGTTGGCGCTATGGCGGCGCTCCTGCGCTCGAAAAGCTCAAGAAGGCTGAGCTTCCTGTCCGCGCCGAAACGCTGGTAGCCGGCACGGGCTGGATCCCTGCGCCGCCGCGTGTCCCGCAGGACGGTCCGTCTGCCGAGGCGCTACCGGAAGCCGCCGAATAGTGGCTTTCTTTTTCCGGCTGCGCCTTCATTGCGCAGCCGGATCTCCGGACGTGCCGGTTGAAGGAGGAGCGTTGGCACCTAGCTTCTGGTCAGTCGGCAAATCGTCTTCGTCGACGGTGCGGTGCAGGCGATACATGCGCGCGAGCCCTTGACCGTAATGCAGCTTCTCGCCAATGACGACGACATAGCGAAGCCGCTCAGCACACGCGATCTGTAGGACGGATGGCAGGGCGTCGAGCGGCATCGGCAAAAGTATCCGCAAATGCCCGCGATGCAGATGCAACGATCCGCAGGATTGCGGTTCGTCGTGTTCGCGCTCGCCCTCGTTCAGCCGCCGATCGGGCATCAGAGTGATTTCGACTTCGTGCGCCTTCACCTGCGGGGGATGCACCAGCCTGCCGCGCAGATTGAGGTGACGATAGTCGGAATAGGGACCGTCCATGTCGCGCCGGGGACTGATTCCGAACATCAGGCTCCAGTCCCATTCGGTCACCTCCACGAAATAGATCGGATCGTCGCGGAAACGCCCACGCCGTCGCTTCCGGCGGCGCGCCAGCTTGCGGACGGTATCGTCATTGTTCGTCGTCGTTTTCGTCGTCATCGTCTTGCGCGTCCCTCACGCTTTTAAGGGCGCGACCGGAGACGATGGGATCGATCCCGTCGGCTTCAAGCAGCGCCCAACGCGCCCATTCTTCCGTTGATTCCGGGGAAGCCTCCGACCTGCGTATGGCTTCAACATACGCCCGTATGTCGTTTGCCTCGCGCCAGGCCTCTGCGTCGCGGCGCAGGGCGTCGCGCTTGGCCTTTTCAAGGGCTGCGAGGCGTTCGCGCTCGCGCCGTTCTTCCTCAGCCTTTCGCCGTTTCGCTTCACGCTCCGCTTCCTCCTGCCGCTGCCGCGCCCAGGCCGCCTGTTGCTCCAGCCATTTGCGATGGAGATGCTCGCCCGCGACGGCCATGCCGATGATGATATCGGTCAGTTGCTGTTCTAGCTTGCGTCCGTCTTCGTCTCGCCATGAGAGAGGGATTCCCAGCGCGGCATCGTGCGCCGTGGAAATCGCCAGGCATAAGGTTTCGCGGTGACCTGCCCCTAAGCTTTCATCCAGCGGCGAGTTGAGTCCTGGCGGTTGATACGCCCGAGGGCGCGAATGTAGCAACAGGCGATCGGCGGAGCTGGTCAGGGTTGCGCAGCCGGTCGCCTGTTGCGGTGAGATTGGCCGCGAAGGCCGCTGGCGTCGCGTAGCCGAGAGCGGAATGCGGGCGACGATGATTGTAGTCGTGGGTCCATGCGCCGATCTTCGCCCGCGCGTGGTCGAGCCCGAAGAACAACGTCTCGTTCAGGAGTTCGTCCCGCATGCGCCCGTTGAAGCTCTCGCAGAATCCGTTCTGCATCGGCTTCCCCGGCGCGATGTAACGCCACTCGATCCTGTTCTCGCTCGTCCACGACAGAACCGCGTTCGAGGTAAACTCCGTCCCGTTGTCGGAGATGATCATGCCGGGTATGCCGCGTCGCTTGATGAGCGCCGAAAGCTCCCGCGCCACGCGCTGGCCGGAGATGGAGGTGTCCGGGATCGCCGCCAGGCATTCGCGCGTCACGTCGTCGACGATATTGAGGATGCGGAAGCGCCGGCCACAGGCGAACTGGTCATGCACGAAGTCGAGCGACCAGCGCGCATTCGGCCGCGCCTCGACCGGAATGGGCGCCCGAGCTCCGACCGCGCGGCGGCGGGCTCGGCGCTTTCTCACCGTCAGCCCCTCCTCGCGATAGAGGCGGTAGATGCGGTTCTTGCCGGCCCGCTCACCCTCCTGCCGCAGCAGAACGAACAGCCGCCGATAGCCGAAGCGCCGGCGCTCATTGGCGAGGTCCCGCAGTCTGGCGCGCAACGCCGTGTCGGCCGGCCGCTTCGAAACATAGCGGACCGTCTTACGGTCGACGGCGACGATGTTACAGGCCCGACGCTCCGACAGGCTCATGACGGCCCGAAGGTGCGCGACGGCTTCGCGCTTGGCGGCGGGCCCTACCATTTTTTTGACAGAAGCTCCCGAAGCGCCGCCGACTCAAGCATCTGATCCGCCAAGAGCTTCTTCAAGCGCGCGTTCTCTTCCTCGAGCCCCTTCAGCCGCTTCGCCTCGGAGACGTCCATGCCCCCGAACTTGGCCTTCCAATTGTAGAGGGTCGTTTCCGAAACCGCGTATTTTCGCGCCAGATCAGCCGCTTTCGCGCCGGCCTCCTGTTCCCGCAAAATCCCGATAATCTGCTCTTCCGTGAACCGTTTCTTCTTCATCTCGTCCGTCCTGCAATAGCCCGGACTCTAATCGCTTCTGGGGGAATTTCTCAGGGGCAGGTCAGCGGCCTTCGGAAGATGCGGACGGCGAACGACCTGACCTCCGTCCCTGTGCGAGGCCTTCGAGCTGAAAGCTAACGCTCGCATCGCCCATATAGATGGCGAGTTCGCGCGCGTCGTTGCCCCGTATCCATCCCCGCCCGCCCAAACTTGCAAAGCCGAGGAACAAGCCGTTGAGGAACAGAAGGCGACGGCGTTCGAACGGAGAGTCAAATTTCGGTTGATTCCAGGGAAAGCTGTAGCGGGAGTTTGCGGCTTCCTCGCGCAGCTTTTCGTCCTTCTTAAGCAGCGGCGCGATGGCCGGATGCACGCGCGAGAAATTGCGGGACACCGTGACATGGCCGAGGCGCTTGCGCAGGCGTTCCGTCAGCGCCTTAATGCTTTCGGTGTTAGGCTCCACCATGCCGGGTTCGCCTTTTATTCGGCTTCGCAGCTCCGGCGTCAGCGTGCCGGAAATCGTCACGCGGTTAATGGTGACGAGATCGCGTTCGGGCAACGCTGCCGTAGTCACCGGCTTTCCCGCTTGCAGCTTGTTCCAGTAGCCGCGTTCCGGCACAGGGACACCGAGCTTGCGGCAGTGCTTGGCAATCGCCACGTCGGAGATGCCAATTTGCTTGGCGAGGCGTTGCATCGGCTCCGACCAGACGAGGTCGTAAAGCTGTTCACGCGTCAGGGTGAAGGTCATCGGAGCCTCCAGGCTGTTCCTTGCCATCAAGCACAATGTCGATCGCGCACGAGAAGGAGCCTAGAGGTCACAAATCGCGGACGTATCGTGCTATAAGCGATGACGGTATTTCTCGCGCCGGTGCGCAATGCGTTGTGTGATCGACAAGGCGGAGAATCGACCGATCGTTGTCGATGGACGCTGAAACGTCGCTGAATTCGAATCGCGCGAATTTTCCTTTGAAATCAAGAGCGGAATATTTTGACGGCTCGATGGTCGGGTTTTGACCGTCAGAAGAAAGAATTTGCAGCGCTAAATCAGCGCCTTACGATGCAACGAGAGAATCGAGTGGGAGTGAGGGGTCGCTGTTTGTCCCTAGTCATTGAGGGCGGACCAAGCCGGACTCATTTGACGGTTCTTTCGGCGGTTGATCGGAAGTCGCAAGACGAGACAGAGAAAAGACCGTCAGAAGTCGTTCTGACGGTCGCTTTCTGATCTGAGACCGGCTGCCCGAAGCTTGCAGCGGCGCCCTTCGCGGAATCTTTGAGAAATTGCGAGTTATCGTAGCTTAGCTACGATTCACGCGCCAAATCCAATTGGCGCCGGCTCGCGAAACGCGCGAGCGTCAGAGTCTTGGATCGATCGGCTCGCTCTCAAACGCCGACACAGCGAAAACGCATTCATGAATCCGCCTTAGCGGTTCGTGGCCGCGCACATTCAAAGCGGGTTGCGAGCCCATGTGCTTTTCCTCGCGCACGACTTCCTCCACGCCCGTCGCCTGAAAATGCGCGAAGGCTCCCTCTGGCCGCTCCAGCCATCCTTCGCGCACGCTGGTCTCGGAGGGCGACATCGTTGGCGGCAGATCTTTTTTCTCGATCCAGTCCAGCCGATCTTTCCAGCCGATCTTTCTCGCAGAGTCCCGCGAGAATCGACGGATCGACGCCGATAGTCCCTGAAACCGAGCAGATTCGAGATGGAGTTGCATAGCGCAGCTCGACCAGCGGCTCCTTTCGCTGGGCGCCGTGATCTCAGGCCTCGGCCTCCTCTTGGTCCGCCACGCGCTGGCGGTCCATCCCGGCGATGCGCTCGAGCGCCAGTTCCTCATGCAGGACGTCTATGTAGTCGAGGAGTTCCCGGATGGTGTTCGTCGCGAGCGACCCGAACTCGGCGATGGCGACATAAGCGACTAACGCCGGACAGAAATTCAGAAAAAACGGAAACGATTCGCCCTCGGGCAGGATCGAAACCCTGAAGCTTTCGATTCGCGCGAACGCGGCAACGAAAGCGAGAGCGTAAGCGTAGTTCCTTGAAAGATAAATCGACGACAGGATGATGGGGACCACAAACAGCGGCCGCAGGGAGATGGCCCACCCCGCCGCCACGTCCGCCGCGGCGATCGCCGCCGAGATGAGACAAAGAAAGAGGAATCCCGACAGATTCTTGTCTTCTCCGGGCATGAGTCGAAATAATTTTCCGAGGGAATGGTGGGCGAAAGTATCAATACTAAGTATATATTCATATATATTTTGATTAATAATTGTGCTATATTTTGCAGGCATGGGCGTGTGCGCCTCAGACGGGGTTAAACAGCGGCGTTACATTGCAGTTTTTGTGTCGCTTGCCAAGTTGCTTAAGCCAAAATTCATCCTGACAACCATCTTCTCGCCTGAATTGGGCAAGCGAATGGCGATCTCGCTTACGCCTGTTTTTTTGCGCGGCCCCGAGAGCGCCATCCGGATTTCCGATCCATGGCGACGTTTCCTTGATCCCGCCACGCTCCCGGCCCTAGATGGGCGCATTCATCCGAGCCGGGTAGGGCGATGCGGTCTCACTATGAGGTATTGGGCGTCAAGGAGGATGCGAGCGCGCGCGAGGTCAACGCGGCCTACCGCAGGCTCGCCAAGAAGCATCACCCGGATAAAGGCGGCGATCCCGCGACGTTCCAGCGGGTCACGGACGCCTATAACGTCCTCAAGAGCAAATCGGCGCGCGAAGCTTATGACTTCGAGCACAAATTCGAGGATTTCCTCGACAAGACGAGCCGGCGGACCCTGCGCCAGCGGCTCGTCGATTTGCTGCGCGGCAACGCCTTCGCGTTCCTGACGGTCTTCGCCTTCCTGCTCGGCGTCTTCCTGCTCGACTGGGGCGACGGGATACACGAGGATTTCAACCCCGCGCTGCTTGCGGCGGGCTGCGCGTCCATCCTGTTGAGCGTCGGCTTCTACGCCAATCGCCGACGGCTTTATCAGGGCCTGGGCGACGCGCTGACGCGTGCGGTTTTTTCAATTCTGTTTTTTCTGTTCGACGTCCTGATGCGAGTTTATCTGATCCTCGTCGTCGCATTCGCCGTCGTGGCGCTTCTTGCGTTGCTGAACTGGCTGAAGCAAAATTATCTCCATCTCCTTCCGCATCATTTCTGAAGCAGCGCGATCAGCGCCATGGCGGCGGCGGGATTGCGGACCTTGGCGCCGCGTATGACATAGAGAAAAACGTCCCGCGCGCCGCGCTTCGGCGCGTTGGCGCAAAGTCGCGGAAGATCGCCCGGCGCGCCGCCTTCCGCCCATCTCGCCGCGCGTTGCGCCCAAAGCTTGAGACGCGCCTCGTCGTAGCCCTGGCGCCGCGACGCCGTCGTGCCCATGACGCGGGCATAGACGAAAGGCGCGGTCAGATCGGCGATCAACGGAAAATCCGCGTCGCCCTCAACCACGATCGCGACGTGATGCGCGCGCGCCAGCGTCACGAACTCCGTCGTTTGAAAGCTGTCATGGCGCACTTCTATGGCGTGGCGCAGAGGCAGTCCCTCCGCCTGCTTCGGCAGGGCGGAAAGAAAAGCGTCGAAAAAATCCGCGTCGAATTTGCGCGTCGGCGGGAACTGCCACAGCACGGGCCCAAGCTTTTCTCCCAGCGCCGCGACGCCGCTGTCGAAGAAATGCGCGATCGAGTCCTCGGTCTCCAGAGCGCCACGGCGCGTCACCGCATAGCGCGGCGCCTTGATGCTGAAGACGAAGCCCTCGGGCGTCTCGTCGCGCCACTTGAGAAAGGTCTCACGCGTCTGCGTGCGATAGAAGGTGGCGTTGATCTCAATGGACGTGAGATGGCGGCTTGCATAGTGGAGCTCATGCGTGTGAGCGAGATTCTTCGGGTAGAAGACCCCGCGCCAGGGCGCGAAGCTCCAGCCGCCAACGCCGACATAGATGCGGCCCGCCATTATCTGCGCACTCCTTTCGCAGAATTCCGGAGCTAGGGCGCGCATCGATACAGGCGAGCGAAAGCTTGCGCTCCCGCGTCGTCGCGCCATGTGCGGAGAGTGTGAGTGGCTAACGGGCAATGTCATGCGCAAGAAAGGAAGCATTATGGCCAAGATGCATCATTATTCGCTGCCGCTCGCCTCTGTCTTCGCCTCCCTTGCTTTTGCGCTTGCTTCCTGCGATCGCGGTCCCGTTCTCCCCGAAAGCACGGGTTACGGTCCCGATCCCGCGCTGCCGGACCCGCGTCCCACGCCGAGCTTCGCGCCGCATGTCGACGTTGCGCCCGCAGTCGGTTGGGGGCCGGGCGAGAAACCGAAGCCGGCGCAGGGTCTGACGGTCACCGCCTTCGCCACGAATCTCGCGCATCCGCGTTGGCTGTACGAGCTGCCGAACGGCGACGTCCTGGTCGCCGAGACCGACGCGCCTGACAATCCGGAGCGTTCCGGCCCGAGCTTGCGCGGCTTTTTTGAAAGCATGGTGATGCGCGAGGCGGGCTCTCATAAGGGTAGCGCCAATCGCATATCGCTCTTGCGCGACGCTGATGGCGACGGCGTCGCGGAGACGCGCTCGATTTTGATCGACAAGCTCCGTTCTCCCTTCGGCATGGCGCTCGTTGGCGATCGACTCTATGTCGCGAACGCCGACGCGCTTGTGCGCGTTCCTTACCATGACGGCGATACGCATATCGACGCGGCGTCCGTGAAGGTCGTCGATTTGCCGGCGGGCCGCAACCATCATTGGACGAAGAGTCTTCTCGCGTCGAAAGACGGTTCGCGGCTTTATGTCGGTGTCGGATCGAATTCCAATGTCGGCGAAAACGGTCTCGACGAGGAGAAGGATCGCGCGGCCATTCTCGAAATCGATCCCGCGAATGGCGCGAGGCGGGTCTTTGCGAGCGGCCTGCGCAATCCCGTCGGCATGGGATGGAACCCGGTCACCGGCGCCTTGTGGGCCTCCGTCAACGAGCGCGACGAAATCGGGGACAATCTCCCGCCGGACTACATGACGTCGGTGAAGGAAGGCGGCTTCTATGGCTGGCCCTACAGCTATTGGGGTCAACATGTGGATGCGCGCGTTTCGCCGCAAAATCCGGACCTCGTGCAGAAAGCGATCAGGCCGGATTACGGCCTCGGCTCACATACGGCCTCCCTCGGCTTCACATTTGTCGGCGCGGCGAAGCTCGGGCCGTTCCGCAACGGCGCCGTCGTGTCGCAGCATGGCTCGTGGAACCGAACCCCGCGCGCGGGCTATCGCGTGATCTTCGTGACGTTCGAAAGCGGCGCGCCCGTGGGCATGCCTCAGGAGGTGTTGACCGGTTTCCTCAATGAGAAGGGTGAAGCGCGCGGGCGGCCCGTCGGAGTCGTCATCGACAGGCGCGGCGGCCTGCTCGTCGCCGACGACGCCGGCGGCGCGGTGTGGCGCGTGAGCGACGGAACCGATCGAAAACAGGTGACGGGGAGCGGCGCCCCGTCGGTCGAATAGCCGCGCTCGGAAAGACGCGCATCTGGGAGCCTCCCCGCCCGGCGCTCGGTGGAGGGGTGCGCTGTGCGGGCGCGCACAACTCCCCGCCGCGCCTGTGCTATCATCCCTGCCGACTCAGCAGGGAGACACGCCCTCGTGCCAGATTTTTTCTCCGGCCTCGTGGCCTTCGCGGTCTATTTCGCCGGCGCGATCGGCTTTTGCGCCGCCTACTGCATCGTCTATACGCGCGTGACGCGCCACGATGAATTTTCCCTTATCGTCAATCAGCAGAGCGCATCCGCGTCCGTCGCCTTCGGCGGCAGCCTGCTCGGCTTCGCCGTCGCGCTTGCGGGCGCGATCCACCATACGGGCTCCGTTCCGGAATTCGTGATATGGGGTCTCGTCGCGCTGGCGACGCAGATCGTCGCCTATGGCCTCGCGCGTCTCGCCTATCCCGGTCTTTCGCGCGCGATCGACGAGAATGTGCTGGCCGCCGCGATCTGGGTCGCGGCGGTGTCGGTTTCGGCCGGATTGCTGAGCGCCGCCTGCATGAGCCCGTAAAGCCATGACGGAAGAGAATCTGAAAGACTCCGGCAAGCGCGGCCCGCCGCCGCCGGTCCTCGTCCGCAAGGCGAAGGCGTCGGGCGTGACCGTCTTCTCCGGACAGAAGCGCTCGCTCGCCGTGTCGCTCGCGCTCATGGGCGCGGTGACGCTCGGCGCATACGAAACATTCAACTGGATCGACCGCAAGCTCAATTGCGAACCCGATCCGGCAAATCCCGACGAGCTGATCTGCAAGCACGGCAGCAGCCATGGCGGCTCCACCTATCGTCGCTCCAGCAGCGCCTGGCATTGGGGCGCGGGGGTGGGGGCGACGCATGGCGCCTCATTTGGTGGGTTCGGTCATTCGGGCGGTTTTTTCGGCGGCGGCTGATGAGAAGAGAAGCGTCCAAACCTCGCGCCGACGTCGAAAAGCACTTCGACGAGATCGGCTTCGCCTATGCGCATATGGATGGCGAGCCTTATTGGGACGAGAGCGTTCGCTACGTCTTCACGCTTCGGGAAATCGAAGACGATATCGAGAAGGCGACGAGCGAGATCGACGCGCTCTGCCACGAGCTCGTCTGGCGTATCGTCGCCAGCGAGGAGACGATGGATCGCCTGCATATACCGAAGCATATGCGCGATCTCGTGGCCGAGAGCGTCCGCAAATGCGAGTTATCGCTCTATGGGCGGTTCGATTTCGCCTATGACGGCAAGAGTCCGCCGAAGCTCCTTGAATACAACGCCGACACGCCGACGAGCCTGTTCGAATCCGCCGTGGTTCAGTGGCACTGGCTGGAGCAATTGATCGAGAGCGGCGAATTGCCCGTGGCGGCGGATCAGTTCAACTCGCTGCACGACAAGCTCATTGCGCGCTGGGAGACGATCGCGCCGAAAGGCTTCGTGCATTTCGCGGCGATGAGCGAAAGCGTCGAGGATTTCGGCACGGCGGCCTATCTCGCGGACTGCGCGACGCAGGCGGGCTGCGCCGCCGCGCTTCTCGACATCCGGGACATCGGGCTGAAAGGCTCGCGGTTCCTTGACCGCGACGGTCGCAGGATCGAGACGCTTTTCAAGCTTTATCCTTGGGAGTGGATGTTCGCCGACGAATTCTCCCACGCGCCGGCCATGCGCTATACGCGTTTTGTCGAGCCGCCCTGGAAGGCGGTCCTCTCGAACAAGGGCATGCTCGCCCTTCTGTGGGAACTCGCGCCGGGGCATCCCAATCTGCTCGAATGCCATTTCGCCGACGATCCGGCCGCGGCGGGCTTGGGCGGGAGCTACGCCAAAAAGCCGATCTATTCCCGCGAGGGCGCCAATGTCATGCTGATCGAGGGCGGCCGCGCCGTCGCCAGCGCGCCGGGCGCATATGGCGCCGAGGGCCATGTGAGGCAGGCCTTGCATATGCTGCCGAGCTTCGACGGGCGTTACCCGGTGATCGGCTCGTGGGTGGTTGGCGGCGAGCCGGCGGGCGTGGGCATCCGCGAGGACGCCTCGCCCGTCACCTCGAACCGTTCGCGCTTCGTGCCGCACGCAATCATCGGGTAGCGGCCCTTTTGGAGCCGCGCCGCCGCGGGGGTGGTCGGATGAACGCCCGGCGCCGTTGTTCGTCCGATCGCCTGCCGCGAAAGCCGAGCGCGTTCCGCCGCTCCAGTCCGGCGCTAACTAAAAGGAGTAGTTGGGGACGCAGCGAAGGAGGCCACCATCATGCGACTGACGTCAGAAGCTTTTTCCGACGGCGACGTTATTCCGCGCGAATACACCTGCGACGGCGAAGACCGCTCGCCGCCCCTGAAATGGACCGGCGCGCCGGAAAAAACGAAAAGCTTCGTCCTGCTCGTTGACGACCCCGACGCGCCGAACGGGACCTTCCATCACTGGGCCTGCTACGACATTCCCGCCCATCATGCCGAACTTGTCAGCGACGCCGGCCGCCCTGAAGGCTTCGAGGACTTCCGCCACGGCATGAACGACTTTCGGGAGCTCGGCTATCGCGGGCCTTGCCCGCCGCGCGGCCATGGACGCCACCGCTACCGCTTCCGTCTCTTGGCGCTGAACTGCGCCGAGCTGCCGATCCGCACCCACCCAACCTGTGTCGAAGTGGAGGAGGAGGCGCGCAAGCATCTCGTCTCCGAGGCGCGGCTCACCGGCTTGTGCCAGCGGTGACTTGCGCAATCCAAGACACGCCGGCCGACCTGCGGTAAGCATTGACCGAGAGGAGCGGGCGGGACCGATGGGGCTTTGGGGTTTTCTGAGCGGAAAGCGGCGCGCAAGCGCGAATCCGGCGATCGCCGAACTTGCGGGAGAGATCGAGCGTAGGCTGGAAGCGCTCGGGCTTTTCGTTCAGGCCCGGCCCCATGGAACCGGCTTCGTCGAGATCAGGGCCTCGACCTCGGCCGGGTTGATTACGACCCCCGGCGCCCTCGGGTCCTCCGGCGTCGCGCTGCTGCTGGCCGGCAAATATGAGCCCCCGGCGCTCGTCTTCGAGCAGATCAACTCCGTCGCGCCCGGGCTCGGCGGCCGCATGGTCGGCGCCGTCATGGACGCGTTGCGCGCTCGGCCCGGCGTTCTTGCCCGTGTGAAGGTCAACGACCTGTCGCCGCTCCAGAAGGATGGGCGGCGCTGGTGGGAGCATATGGCCGCGCGCCATGCGGATGTCGAATGGCGCATCACCCACGACCCGGACGCAACGCACTGGCCCGCGCCAGCTCACCTTGCTGAGGATAATATCCCGCGCACGCCCGACTTCTTGCGCAAGCAGGAAAAGCTCCGAACGCTCGCGCGCGAATTCGGCTGCGATCCGGCGCGCGTGGCGCTGAGCCCCGAAAAGAAGATTTTTGATTTCCTCGGCCAGAGCTTCGTCTCGGAGGGCGAGGCGACGGCCGACGGGCGCGTGACCGTCTATTACGACCCCCAGATGAGCGACGCGCGGCTTGGCTGCTGCCTCGCTCACGAACTCCAGCATCTGCGCTATTTCGCGGTTCGGGACGCCTACAACGCCGAGCCTCCGGACGGCCCCTTGCATCGCCGTTTCCAGGCGTTCACGCCCCAGCGGCTCGCGGCGCAGCGCGGCGTCTCAAACTATTCGAACGAGCATTGGGACGCGTGGGCCGGCGTGACGCCGCCGCGTCTTTTCTCGGACGAACTCGCGGAGGGCGGCAGCGAGCCGATCAACGAGACCATCGCCGAGGTCGCCAAGGCCCTCTACAATTGGGGGCCGGAGGTGCGGCTCAATCCCGTCTGGCGCGAGCTGCGCGAGGCGGTGGACGCGGCCTACGCGACGCTCAAAGACTGACGCCCATCCGCCGCAGCAAAGGCAGCATCAGGAGATAGGCGCCGGCCGTGCCGGCGATCGACGCCGCAAGGGCCGACCAGAAGCCGAGACCGTAGCGGATCAGCAGCGGCAGCAGCGGGAAGAGCAGCAGCGACGGGATGATGAGCCAGAAGATCTGGCTCGACAATTCCCCAATCTTTTCCGCCTCGGTCCCCTCCAGCCGCAGCCAGACGAAGGCGAGGAGGGAGGTGAGCGGCAGGGACGCCACAAAGGCCGCGAAGCTCGTCGACCGCTTGGCGATCTCCGAGACGGCGACGATGACGAGGGCGGAGACGATGACCTTGACGGCGTAATAGAGCATGGCGGCGGGACTGTAGCCGGGCAGGGGCGGCGGGGGCAATGTCGGGCGACGTCGCCGTCACTCGCCTTTCGCGCCCGCCTGTGCTAACCCCATCCCTCCCTTTGAGGGGCAAGAAGAACAGGGCGGGAAAACCAGGGGTCGCGCGAGACATGTCCGATATTTTCCACGAAGTTGACGAAGACGTCCGTCGGGACAAGGCTGCGGAGTTCTGGCGCCGCTATCAGACGCCGATCTTCGTCGTCGCCCTCCTGATCGTCGCCGCGACCGGCGCCTGGAGCTATTATCAGGACAAGCGCCTGAAGGCCGCCGAGGCGGCGAACGACCGCTATGTCGCCGCGGAGAAGCTCGCCGAGGACGGCAAGAACGCCGAGGCCGCCGCCGCCTTCGAGGCGATCGCGAAGGATGGCCCCAACGGATACGCCGCGCTCGCCCGCATCCGCGCCGCCGAGGTCAATCCCGACCGGGAGAAGGCCCTGGCCGAGCTCAACGCCATCGGCGAGGACGCGAATGTCGACAAGCTCACCCAGCACATTGCGATGCTCCGCGCCGCGCTGATCGTGCTCGAGGGCGACGACCGCCAGAAGCTCGAACGCGCGCTTGGGCCGCTGATGATTTCGGACGGACCCTTCCGCTTCTCCGCGCAGGAATGGAACGGGCTCGACGCGCTTTTCAACGACGATTTCGACGAGGCGGAGCGCGTCTTCGAGCAGGTGCTCAACAATGGCGACGCGCCGCAGTCCATGCGCCAGCGCGCCTCTGCCTATAAGGGCCTGCTGCACGCCAAGCGCGGCCCGAAGCCGGCCCCGGCCGCCGCGGGCGGCGCCGGAACGGATGGCGGCAAGATCGACGTGACGCCGGTCATCGAGCCGGAATCCGGCGGCGCCATGCCGGCGGGCTCCGCCCCGCTCGAGGCGCGGCCTGCGAAGTAAAGTTCCCTTTCCCTGTGAGACGGGGAGAGTGAGGAAAACCCGGCTCTTCTCTTCATCGACCCTCTCCCACCGGGAGAGGGTTTCGCGTTATTGAGGGGCGCCCGGCGCCTCAAGGTCACAAAAAATGTCTTTCTCCCTCGCCATCATCGGCCGTCCCAATGTCGGCAAGTCGACGCTCTTCAACCGGCTCGCCGGCAAGAAGCTGGCGCTGGTCGACGACCGCCCGGGCGTCACGCGCGACCGCCGCGAGGGGGAGGCCAAGCTCGCCGATCTGCGCTTCACCGTCATCGACACGGCGGGGCTGGAGGAGGGCGCGAGCGAGACGCTGGAAGGCCGCATGCGCGCCCAGACCGAGAGCGCCATTCTCGCCGCCGACGGCATTCTTTTCGTCATCGACGCGCGCGTGGGCGTGACGCCTGAGGACAAATATTTCGCCGACCTCGTCCGTCGCGCGGGGAAGCCCGTGATCCTCATCGCCAACAAGGCCGAAGGGAAAGCGGGCGAGGCCGGGACTTACGAGGCCTTTTCGCTGGGTCTGGGAGATCCGGTGCCGTTTTCGGCCGAACACGGCGAAGGAACGGGCGCGCTTTACGAGGCGCTGCGCGAGGCGCTCCCCGAGCAGACCGCCGAGCCCGCCGAGGAAGAAGAGCAGCAGGAAGAAAACCTCTACGACGACGAGGAGGACGGCAGCGACCTCGACGTCACCAAGCCGCTGCGCATCGCCGTCGTCGGCCGTCCCAACGCCGGCAAGTCGACGCTGATCAACCGCATCCTCGGCGAGGACCGTCTGCTGACCGGCCCCGAGGCCGGCATCACCCGCGACTCCATCGGGGTCAGCTTCGTCTGGCGCGACCGCAAGATGAAGCTCTTCGACACGGCGGGCCTGCGCAAGCGGGCCAGGGTCGTGGACAAGCTCGAAAAGCTCTCCGCCGCCGACGCGCTGCGCGCCGTGCGTTTCTCGGAAGTGGTGGTGCTCTTAGTCGACTCGACCATTCCCTTCGAGAAGCAGGATTTGACCATCGCGGATCTCTCCGCGCGGGAAGGCCGCGCCTTCGTCATTGGCTTGGGCAAATGGGACCTGATCGAGGACAAGGGCGCGACGCTGATGAAGCTGCGCGAAGACGCCGAGAGGCTGCTGCCGCAGGTGCGCGGCTGTCCGGTCGTGCCGGTCTCGGGGGCAAACGGGCAGGGGCTCGACAGGCTCATGGAGGCGATCGTCGCGACCCACGTCGTGTGGAACAAGCGCATCGCGACGGCGCGACTCAATCGCTGGCTGCTCTCCGCCGTCGAGCAATCGCCGCCGCCCGCCATCTCAGGCCGACGCATCAAAATCCGCTATATGACGCAGGCGAAGTCGCGTCCGCCGCATTTCGTGCTCTTCGGCAACCAGCTCGAGGAATTGCCGGCGAGCTATGAGCGGTTTCTGATCAACGGGATGCGCAAGACGTTCGATCTTCCGGGCGTGCCGATCCGGATCTCGAAAAAGGCCGGGGACAATCCGTTCGCGGGTAGGAAGAAGTAGCGATCGCTAGAGCGCGGCTCGCGAAAAAGTGGAAAGCGGTTTCGCATGGAGCGCGCTCTCAACCTTTGGAATCATCGATCACGTCGCCTGCGTTCAGGCGATTCGACCTAAGCGCAGCGTGATCTATGCGCCTTTTGCCCGCAGAGCTGAGGAGGACGTCATGCCGAACACGATAACCCTGCATCGCGTGCTCGCGACGACGCCGGATAAGGTCTATCGCGCTTTCCTCGAGCCCGACGCCGTCGCTCAGTGGCTGCCGCCCAACGGCTTTACCTGCACAGTCCACAAAATGGACGCGAGGAAAGGCGGCGCGCGCCGCATATCGTTTCGCAATTTCATGACGGGGGAAAGCCACGCCTTCGGCGGCGAATATGTCGAGCTGGTCCCGCATGAGCGAATTCGATATACGGACAAGTTCGACGACCCCAACTTGCCGGGAGCGCTCAGGATCACGGTCACGCTGAGACCGGTTTCGACGGGCGTCGAAATTAACATTGTGCAGGAGGGCGTGCCCGACGTCATTCCGCCGGAGGCCTGCTATATGGGCTGGCAGGAATCCTTGCGCAAGCTGGCGAAACTCGTCGAGCCGGAAATCCGTTCGTAAAGCGGGGCGGCTTCTCTAGGCATGCATCGCAATCGCCGCGCGGACCGCGCTTGCGAGAAGCGCCAGCCGGGGACGCGCGAAGAGCAGCTCCAGCCTCAGCGCCTTCGGCAGTTCGATCTGCACGCCCGCGCCAAGCCGGCCCCGATTGCAGATATTCGCGGGATCGCGTCCCGAAAGCGGATGGCCCTCGCAAACCGCCTTCGCCGCAAAGCCGCTCTGCGCCAGCGCGGCCACGATCCCGTCGCGCAATGTTTCATGCAGTCCGCCGACCCATATGGACGCATGATCGTCGCCGTTCTTGCGGCCGTGAATCGTGAGCACGACATCGCTCGCCCCGATCAAGGCCAGCGCCCGCGGCTCGTCGAAGCGCGTCGAAGTGATGTGCATGGTGGTCTCGCGCGTGCGGCGGGAAAGGCTGTCGAAGCGGTAAAGCGAGTGGTCCGCGCCCGCGATCGCCGTCGCGAGATGGGACGTGCCCGGCTCTATCCAGCCGCCATGCGGCGCGACGATCGCGATTGGAGAGGCCCGCTCGACGACGTGGATGCGATAATGCACGCCCTCGATCTCGCGCGCCGCGAGTCCCGCGAAACTGTCGTATTGATCAGGCATGAAGCGAAAGTAGCGTAGCTCATGCAGCTTCGGAAGAGAGCGGTCGCGGCGCCCTTGCCGGTGCGGGACAGGTTACGCTCGCAAGCATTGTCGATGCAGGCTACGATCTTCTTCTCTCCGGCGAAGCGGGGAGGGGCCTACGAAGGAATTGCGCGGATGACCCTGAAACCCTCGCCCGAAAACATCCTTTCTCTCGGCATGTCCTTCTGGAACGCCAAGACGCTGCTTTCCGCCGTCGAGCTCGGACTGTTCGATGCGCTTGCGGAGGCGCCGGCGGATCTCGCGACGCTGACGAACAGGCTGGGCCTCCACCAGCGTTCCGCGCGCGACTTCTTCGACGCGCTGGTCGCGCTGAAGCTGCTTGAGCGGGAGGACGGGATTTACCGCAACACGCCGGAGACGGATTTCTTCCTCGTGCGCGTCAGGCCCAGCTATGTCGGCGGCATGCTGGAAATGGCCAATGCGCGGCTTTACGAAAGCTGGGGCCACCTAACCGAAGCGCTGAAGACAGGCAAGCGGCAGAGCGAAAACAAGGAGGAGGGCGATCTCTTCGCGGCGCTCTACGCCGATCCCGAAAGATTGCGGGGCTTTCTTGCGGCGATGAGCGGCGTCAGCGCCGGGGCCGCCAACGCCATCGCGGCCAGGTTCCCCTGGAGCGATTATCAAAGCTTCGTCGATGTCGGCGCTGCGCAGGGCATGGTCCCTGTCACGATCGCGCGCGCCCATCCGCATTTGACGGGCGGCGGGTTCGACCTCCCGCAAGTGCGGCCGGTCTTCGACGAATTCATCGAAGTCAACGGCCTGTCCGATCGCCTGCGTTTCTACCCCGGCGACTTTTTTGAAGACGCGCTGCCGCGGACGGACGTCATCGTCATGGGACACATCCTGCACGACTGGGATCTCGAGCAGAAGCGGCTATTGTTGAAGAAGGCCTACGACGCCTTGCCGCCCGGCGGGGCGCTGATCGTTTACGAGGCGCTGATCGACGATGCTCGCCGGGAGAATGCATTCGGGCTGTTGATGAGCCTCAACATGCTCATCGAGACAGCCGGCGGCTTCGACTATACGGGCGCGGATTGCCAGAGCTGGATGAAAGACGCGGGCTTCTCGCATATGCGCGTCGAGCATCTCGTCGGGCCGGATTCCATGGTGATCGGGATCAAGTAAAAAGGCCAGGGACGTTTTCCCTGGCCCATCGAGAAAGCGCCGATCAGCCGAAAGCAGGATGACCTGCGCCCTTCGCGTGAAGGGCCTGCCGCGCATGGGCGCGCTTCGCGGGGCGCTGGCGCGCCTTCCACCCTTGCCGCAAGTCATGCAGGCGTTCGGCGCCATGGGAGACGAGCCAAAGGAGGATGGGACCCGCAAGTTGCAGCTCCGGATGGCTCCACACGGCGTAGAAAAGATACCACGCGCCCGCAATGACAAGGAGCTGGAAGAGGCGGTGCTGGATCGTGTGAAGCGTCGTCATGCGGGTTCTCCTTGCTCCAAGGAGATACCGGCTCGAGTTCAAGAATGTCCTTTGCCGATCCTTCGGATTTTATCCTTCGCGCCTTTTCGCCGTCGATCTCCGCCTCGCGCAGGGGCCGCTATCGCTCGAAAGAGACCGGCTCGATCGATGCGGCGCCGAAGCCGAGAAAGGGAAACGTCCAATCGCGAAAACTTGACCCGTCCGTGGTCGTGCGTCGTTGGGAATAGGCGCGAAAGTCATCCTTAATCGGCGACGTTAGGCGGGCGAGAGCGACGACGGCGTCTTCCGTGTAAAGGCCGATCTGCCCGGAGGCGTAGATTGGCGGCAAGGTGTCGGTCACGCTGACGAGTTCGTGGCCGTTGGCGCTTGCGGCGATGTGGTTGCCCCGCTGCGACACCGTGAAGGTCGTCCACGCGCCGACCGGGAAAGCTCGGCTCCCCGTCGCCATGAAGCGCTGGCCGCCTTCATAGGCGGGATCGCGCTTGCCAAGCTCCCAGCCGTCCGGCTTCAGCGCCAGGTAGTAGAAATGTTCATTGTCCTGGTAATTCCAGACGATCCAGGCGCTCTCCCAGGAATTGGGTTTGCCGCCCTGGCGCAACTGGCGCAGCGTCGCCACGCAGCCGGAGAAAACAATCTTCGATGAATAGATCTGAGAGAACAGCGCGAGCGCCGCGTGCGTCTCGGACGGCTGGGTCGGCGCCATCGCCGAAAGGACCAGCATTTTTTCGCGGCCTAGCAGGAAAAGCTTGAAAAGGACGATGGCGACGAGCGCCGACAGGGCGGCCCAGACGCGTTTTTCCGCCAGCAGGGCGCGCAATCTGGATCGCGTGATATTTCTAATCAAACTTGTTTCCTCGAATGCCCAGGCGCGGGCCGCGAAAAGCGGCGCCGTTTTCCGCGTGAAACGCGACGTGACCTACGCGACGGCGCCGGGCTTGATCAGAAGGAAACGCCAAGCGTGGTGTTCAGGCCGCTTTGGCGATGGCTTTCGCCGAAGGGGAACAGGTAACCCATCTGCAGCGTGATGATGCCGTCATATGCGCGGTAGTAATCGCCGCCGACCCAGAGCCGCGCGACCACCGCGGGTCCTACGCCGAAGGCGAACTGGCGCAGGTCGGCGCTGTCGTAGCCCGCAGCCGCCATGCCGGCCGGGCCGACGACCAGCCGATTGTCGGCGTTCCAATAGGTGTAGCCGAGCAAGCCAACCGCGTTCTGCAGATAGCGGTGTTCGCCGCTTCTAAATGTGCCGTAGGTCGCGAAGCTCGTCAGCGGCCGCCAGCCCGTTTCGAGCGGATAGGCGATGTCCGCCGGCTGCAGCGCGCCGGCCGCTCCGGCGCTTGGCGCGCTCGAATAGGCGAAACCGCCATAGCCGTATCCCCAGGACAGCGCGAACTGATTATAGGGCGAGTTGCCGACGAAATAATGCTGCCACTCGCCGCTGACGCTGAAATTGATTCCGTCGAAGGGCCGAGCGCGCATGCCCAGGCGGGAATAACCTTCCGCGAAACGGGTCTGGTCTTCCGACCAGAAGCCGCCGACGAAAGTTTCGAGTCCGAAGAGATAAGGCAGATAGCGGCCGTCGAACCGCATCACGGTTTCGAAGCTCGGCTGCAACTGATGCCCGCCCCAGCGGTAGGGACGATCGACATAGCTGCCAAAAACGATATTCGTGCGGACGCTCGCATCCGCCTCAACAATCTGGTTGCGGATCACGTCTCGATCGCGCGCGGGGCGCGCGCTGAGGGACGGATCGCTTGACCAGCGGTCGATCGCCTCGCGGAAGAATTGCGACTCCTTCGAGCGGTCGACATAAACGCTTGCATAACCCGCATTCAGCAGCGCCTCGCCGCGACGTTCGACGGCGAGGCTGTTCTCGTAAGCGTAAAGGGCCTGCGGATAGTCGCGGCGCCTTGAGTAAAATCCTCCAAGCGCCAGCCAGCCGTCGGCGTCGTCGGGGTGCGACTGCGTGAAACGCGCGAGCTCCTCCTGCGCTTCCGCCGCATCTCCCCTGGCCTCATAGACCGCGGCCTTGGCGACCGCGAGGCCGCGCCGCACTGAGACGCGCTGGGAGGGTGGCAGGCCGCCCTTGTTGAGCGCAACCTGGAAATCGGCCGCCGCGCCCGCCTGATCTCCGTCTCCCTCACGCAAATAGCCGCGTTGCGCATAAGCCTGACCGCTCGCGTCGCCGCGCGCGATCAGCGCGTTCGACGCCTTCATGGCTTCACCCCGACGGCCAAGACCCGCGAGCGCCTCGATCGTGACGCGACGCATGGCTTCGTTGGCCCGGGGAAAGGCCTCCGCCGCCCGGCCGTATCGCAACGCGGCGGCCCAATCATGGGCGGCCGACGCCTTGAACGCCTTTTCGGCCACAAGCGTATAGCGCGCTTCCTCGAGCGCCTTGGCGACCGTCGCCCTTTGAGCGGCGGGAAGGCCGGATTTGAGCGCCTGGCCGAAATCCGAGATGGCGCCTTCCAGGTTCTTCGTCCCGCGACGAAGAAAGCCCCTTTGGGCGAGAATGGCGGCGCTGTGGGGCGCTCTCGCCAGATAGCGGTCCGCCTCCGAGAGCGCCTCGGCCTTCCGGTTCTGGCGAGCGTAAACGCTCATGAGGATCAGCGTCGGCTCCTCGGCTTTGGGGTCGAGATCGCGCGCCTCCCGCGCCGCCTGCGCCGCCGCGCCGAGGCGGCCGGCATGAAGGGCGTCATAGGCCCGGTTGAGGGCCTGCTCGGCGGGCGTCGCGGTCGGGCCGGTTATGCGTCCTCCGCCCGGCTTTTCGGCTTGCTCCGCCTCGGCGAGCGCGAGCCGCGCCTGTTTTTCCTGGGTGGGTTCGAGACCGGGCCGGGCGAGGGCCGCCTGAAAATCCGCGACGGCGCCTTTCAGATCGCCGGCCGCGCGGCGGCTGTAGCCGCGCTGCGCGAACAGAACCACGCTCGGCGCATTGCTCTTGGGGCGGGCGTTATCCTCTGCGGTGGCGTCGACCGCGACCTGAGCGGCGGGCGGGGCGCGTTCTTTGATGTAGGCGTCGGCCTCCGCGACTGCGGCGCGCGGCTGTCCAGACCGGTTGAGCGCCGTCATGAGGGCAAGCAGGGGACCCTCGGCCGTGGGATCCTTGGCGCGGGCCTCGCGGGCCAGTTTGATCGCGCGGGCCAAATCGCCCGCCTCGATCGCCTTGTAGGCCTGTTCGACCTCGGCGGAGGTCGCGACTTCACGCGCGCTTTTCGATTCCGCCAGCGCTTCCTTCAAACGCGCCGCCTCATCGGGCTCGACATCGGGCGAGGCGAGCGCCGCTTCGAAATCCGCCTCCGCGCCTTTGAGATCGTTCATCGCGCGGCGCAGATAGGCGCGCTGGGCGAGGATGCGCCCGCTCGCCTTGTTTTGCGAGAGATACAGCCCAGCCTCGGCCAGCGCCGCCTGACGCCGGCCTTCCTGGGCATAACCTTCGATCAGCACGCTCACCGGCGCTTCGGCGCCGGGATTTATGCGTCGGGCGATCTGCGCCTGCTTGATGGCCTCAGTCAAATGTCGGGCGGAAAGCTCCTTGTAGGCGGCGTCCATGGCGAGGTCGTAGAGCGCCGAATCTGCGGCGGCCGCCTGATCCTTGTTGAGCGCGCCGCTCGCCCGCGCCTGGGTCAGATCCGCCTCCGCGCCCGCCGCGTCGGCCAGGCGCTTGCGCAAATAGCCGCGCTGGGCGAGCAGGGCGGGAGAGGGTTTATGGGAGGTCGTGTAGGCGTTGATCGCGTCGAGCGCCTCGGCCGGTCTGTTCGCGCGGCTGAGGGCGTCCGCGATGACGCGGATCGGCATCTCGTAGTCGGGCGCCAGATCGCGCGCGCGACGGGCGAATTTGAGCGCGCTTTCATTATCGCCCTTGGCGAGCCGCGCGAAAGCAAACGCAAGGTCCTGATAGCCCGGCGTTCCCGGCTGCGGCGTTTCCTTGACGCCAGCGGCCTCGGCCGCGCGCGCCGGGTCTGAAGGCGGCAACGAAAGCGCCGTCGATGCGAAAGCCGCCGCGAAACACCCACTCCAGAACTTCGGTAACATACTGACGCTCCACGGCGCTCCGTAAAGATACAACTCACGCAGCCGGTTATTCGACGTCCTGTTTCATCCTGGGTCTAGAGCGTGACATCTGATCGTTTCAGGTGATAATAGAATTATAAGAAAAAGACAATTTTCGTGGGAAGAACAGCATGAAACATCTGATCTTGCTCATCATTTTTTTCTTCATCGCGTCCGTCGCCGCCTTCATAAGCGGCATGTTTTTTGGTACGTGGGGCGCGACAATTGTGCTTGTCATCGGCTTGATTGTTGCATTCATTCAGATATCCGTCGCGATCGGACGCTAGAATAAACAGGTAAACCACAAATGTATGAATCTGGAGGGTTTACGGAGTGAACATGCTAAACCTTGGCAGTAACGAAATCATGGGAGCCAGTAAAATTATCCGTGGCGATTCAATCGTTTGCTGCCTTTGTATTGTTGGCACGCGCCCGGAGGCAATAAAATTGGCGCCCGTTATTGCTAAGCTTAAGACTAGTGGTTGGGCTTTTCCTTATGTCGTTACGACGGGCCAACATGCGGATATCGTTGAAGGCCCGTTAAAATTGTTTGGAGTCGTCCCCGACCGAAAGCTGACGATCGAGCGCAAGAGCGGCTCGCTCAATGAGCTGATGAGCAAGGCGATCATGGCGATCGACCATCTGATCGACGAGATTCAGCCGGGCTGCGTCATCGCCCAGGGAGATACGACCTCCGTCGCGGCGGCTTCTCTCGCCGCATTTCATCGGCGCGTGCCGTTCGTCCATGTGGAAGCGGGTCTGCGGACGGGAAAAATGGACGATCCGTTCCCGGAAGAGCTTAATCGTCGCCTTTCGGGACTGACCGCGTCCCTCCATTGCGCGCCCACCGTCTCCGCTTTTGAGCATCTCCTGCAAGAGGGCGTCAGCCGGAATGACTGTCTGATCACAGGCAATACAGTGATCGACGCGCTGCTACAGGTTGCGGCGCGGGACCTCGCGCCGCCGGAGGGCTTTCCCGACGTTCCGCGCGTCATTCTTTCGACCGCCCACAGGCGCGAGAGCTTTGGGCAGCCCTTGGAAAGCGCGCTGAAAGGGTTGCGCGCCGCGGTCGACGCGCATGAGGACGTCGGTCTTTACTTTCTTACGCACCCCAACCCACAGGCGCATGAACCTGCCCGCAGGATCCTGGGCGGCCACCCGCGCATCGTCGTGAAAGACGCCATCGGATACGCCGACATGGTGTCGGCGCTGAAGAGGTGCTGGCTCGTCGTCACGGACAGCGGCGGGCTTCAGGAGGAAGCGCCGGCGCTCGGAAGGCCGGTTCTCGTCCTGAGGGAGGTCACGGAGCGTCCGGAGGCCGTTCATGCCGGCGCCGTGCGGGTGATCGGGACGGACACGGCCACGGTCTTCGGTTCGATCGCCGAGCTGCATGACGACGCCGATCGTTACGCCCGCATGTCGACGCCGGTCTTTCCCTATGGAGACGGCCATGCGGCGGCGCGGATCGTTTCCGCACTGGCCGAGAGGCTGGCGCCGGCGGAAGAAGCCGCCGCCTGATCCAGGTTGCAGGCGCCGCCGCGGCAGGCGTGCGGGGGCCAGTCAATTCAAGCGGCGCCGCGCCCGATCAGCGCGGCGCTCGCCTTGACGGAGAACGATTATGTTCGACATGACCGACGCTATCGTCGCCTATGTTAACGCCATCGCGGGCATGTTCTTCGTCATCGGCGTGATCATCATCGTCTACAGCCTCGACGATGTGTTCGTGGACGGCGCCTACTGGGTGTCGAAGGCGCTCGGGACGGAAAAAACCGAACATCCCGATCTCTCGGAAGAAGCGCTCCTGGCGCGCCCGCAACGCCATCTCGCGGTGATGGTGCCCGCCTGGCATGAAGAGGACGTCATCTACCATATGTTGAAGACGAATGTCGGGAATTCTCCGACGACGGTCTTCTTCGTCGGCGCCTACCCGAACGATTTGGCAACCCAGAAGGAAGTGCTGAAGGCGGCTGCGGAGCATCCAGAGAACATCCGCCTCGTGCTTGGGGCCAATCCCGGGCCGACGACGAAAGCCGACTGTCTCAATGCGATCATCAACGGCGTCGATCAGTACGAGCAGGAGACCGGCGTTGCGTTCGCCGGCTATGTGCTGCACGACAGCGAAGACGTCATCCACCCGCTGGAGTCGCCGCTCTTCAACGCGCTGGTCAACGAGCTCGATTTCATCCAGTTGCCGGTTTACTCGTTCAGCCGTTCGCTCCTGCAGGCGACGGCCGGCACCTATATGGACGAATTCGCCGAGTTCCATAACAAGGATCTAGTCGTCCGCGAGCAGCTCACCGGCATCGTGCCCTGCGCGGGCGTCGCCGCGTGCTTCAGCCGGCGCGCGATGGACGCCCTGAAGCAGATCCGCCGCGGGGAGGTCTTCGATCCGACCGCGCTGACCGAGGATTACGACATCGCCTTCGTCATCAAGCAGCTCGGCTTCAAGCCCGCCTTCGTGCACAATCCCGCGTCCTATACGCTCGATATCCCGGAAGGGGACAACGAGCTGCAGCGCGTCGAACAGACGCTCGCGATTGCGACGAGAGAAAACTTTCCGAGCGACTACCGCGCGGCCTATCGGCAGCGCTCGCGCTGGATTTTGGGAATCGGCTTTCAGGGCGCATCCAAGCTTGGTTGGGGCGACACCATCACCGAGAAAATATTCTTCCTGCGCGACCGCAAGGGCATCTTTTCGGGCATCATCGCCGTCATCGCCTATTTCCTGACGTTCAACGCGGTCTTGATCGCGGTGCTGTCCAGATACAGCGAAGAATGGCGCATCGCCGCCTATAGTCTGCTCGACCCCGATCTCAGATTCGTGTTCGTCGTCAACGTCGCCTTGCTGGCCAACCGCCTGTTTCAGCGGATGATCTTCGCCACCCAGATCTACGGGCTCGCCCAAGGGCTGATGGCGGGACCGCGTGTGGTGTTCTCGAACTTCATCAACTTCTCCGCCGCCCTGCGCGCGCTCTATATCTTCCTGTGGCGGCACAAGGTGCACAAGGAGCCTCTCGGCTGGGACAAGACCGCTCATACCATCCCGGTCTCCGTTGCGAACGAGGCGCAGCCTGTCTCCTGATCGGATTACGGCGGCGGCGCGCCGCACGCCTTATCTTCCGGAGGCGATCGTGATTGGCGCGGTCACGACGAGCGACGGGAAATAAACCTGCGCGTCCTCGGTGTAGAACCCGATCAAGCCGCCGGTATAGGGCCTCTCTTGATCGGTGAAGGTCGTCAGCAGGCGGCCGTCGACATAGACCGAAATGGTGGTGGCCCCCGCGCCCGAGACCAATTGCGCCACTCTCACCACGTAACGCTTTCCCGCCGGATATTGGGGCGCGCCGCCGGAGGCGAGAAACCGCTGTGCGCCCGGATAGGCGGGGTCCCCTTTGCCCAATTCCCATCCGTTCGGCTTCGGAATGAAATAGTAGAAGTGCGTGTTGTCGACGTAGTCCCAGAGGATCCAACCAACTTCCCAGGGGTTCGGCGCGGTTCCCTGCCGCAACTGCTTCTGCGTCTTCATCGCTGCTTCCAGCGTGAAGCTGCCTTTTGTATCGATCGGCTGGGACAAGATCGGCCCGGCGATCAGCGCCGCATGGGTCTCGCCGGACGTAAGGGAAGCGGCGGGTTGCACCATCGCCGCATTGCCGTCCCATAGCCTGATGATTCCGTTGCAGCCATAGCCGTCGAAGACGGACAGCCAATTCGGCGTCGCCATTTTCCCGTCGGGAATGCAGGTCGGCGGATTCGTCGCGGAGACATTGCTGAAGGTCTCGGAGAAAACGATCCTGTCAGAGGTCACGTTCGCCGTGGCGGTCGTCGTGGTGGAGGCCGACCCGTTCGTGCAGGTGACCGAATAGGTCGTCGTCTGCTGCGGGTATGTCACGACAAGGCCGGTCAGCCCATTGACGACGAAATTCGGATCGTACGGGTTGCTCGAACCTTCGCAGGAAGTGGAATTGTTAGATACGAAAGTGACGGTCGTGGGTTGTCCCGGATTGATCATCGTCGGCTTGGTCGACAGCCCCACGACCGGCGCCGCGACCGCAATCTGCGCGCTTGCCGACGCGGCGCCCTTTCTTCCCTTGCAACTGATCGCGTAGGTTGTCGTGGTCTTGGGCGACAGGACCATTGAGCCGGAGGTTCCGCTCACGGAAAAAGCCGGGTCGCCGGGGCTGCTCGACCCGGTGCATGACGTCGCGTTGACCGACGAGAATGACAGCGTGGATTGCCCGCCCGGCGCGATCGCCGTAGGCGACGCGCTCATCGTTATCGCTGGCGCGCTTTGCGCCAGGGCCGATCCAGAAAACGAAGCCACGACGGTAAAGACCACGCAGAGGCGCGCAGAGGCAGTCCGGATCATAATATACCCTCGCTCACGAAGAGAGTTAAGCATTCGTATTCATGTAGGACGCCTGGGAAAATTCTGTCTTTATTGAGTATCGACAGAATATCGCGTTCTCAAAGCCAGGAAATACACTCGTGAATCAAAGATTAAGCTAAAGGCACACTTCAAATTTTATCGATTGAAACCAGCCGACGCGTCGCCGCGACGGGGGAGGGGGCGCGGCCGGTCGCGAAACTTATGCTTTTCGATCAGCGGTATGGCCCCGCCAGAAGCGCGGCTGTGCGCCTGGCGTTTTTTACGCGCCGTTAGCGATGAGCGCGGCGCGCGCCGCGAACCGAGCGGAGGAAGGGCGCAGTCGGCCGAAGGGTCTTTGGTCTTTCGGACTCGACGGGGGTTCGGCGGCCGCCGAAAGAGAACGGAGAGACGACGGATTTCAGTTGGACGCGGCCCAGTTTTGAATTATTCTAATCAGGCGTCGCCGGAGCCTTTCGCTCGGGTTCCGCGCACCGTCAATTATCCTTGGAGGCAATAATGGCTACGCTCAAGGGCAGCAAGACCGAAGAGAACCTGAAGGCCGCTTTCGCCGGCGAATCGCAGGCGAATCGCCGCTATCTCTATTTCGCTCAGAAGGCCGACGTTGAAGGCTATAACGACGTCGCCGCCGTGTTCCGCTCCACCGCGGAAGGCGAGACCGGTCACGCCCACGGCCACCTCGAGTTCCTCGAAACCGTCGGCGATCCGGCCACCGGCCTGCCGATCGGCAAGACCGCCGACAACCTCAAGGCGGCCGTCGCGGGCGAGACCCATGAATATACCGACATGTATCCCGGCATGGCGCGCTCGGCCCGCGAAGAGGGCTTCGAGGAGATCGCCGACTGGTTCGAGACGCTCGCCAAGGCCGAGCGTTCGCATGCCGGCCGCTTCCAGAAGGCTCTGGACGAGTTGAAGTAAGCTTGCATTATCCCTCTCCCCGCGAGGCGGGGAGAGGGTCAGGATGAGGAGCAGGCCCGATCCGCTCTTCTCCCCTTGCCCCTCACCCCGGCCCTCTCCCCGCATGCGGGGAGAGGGGGCCAGGCACAGCAGGACAAAAATGAGAGAAGGCAGTCTTGAGGCGCCCACCCGGCATCCGCTGGATTGGGAGAATCCCGATTTCTATGACGAGGCGAAGCTCGACGCCGAGATGCGTCGCGTTTTCGACATTTGTCACGGCTGTCGCCGCTGCTTCAATCTCTGTGATTCTTTCCCGCGACTCTTCGATCTCGTCGACGAGTCGAAGACGGGCGAACTGGACTCGGTGGACAGCGAGGACTTCAAGCCGGTCGTGGACGCCTGCACGCTCTGCGACATGTGTTTCCTGACGAAGTGCCCCTACGTCCCGCCGCATGAGTTCAATCTGGACTTCCCGCATCTGATCCTGCGTTATCGCGCGGTCCAGGCGAAGAAGAACGGCGTATCCGCCGTCGATCGCGCGCTGACAGAGACCGACCGCAACGGCAAATGGGCGACGCTGATCTCCGGCGCAGTCAATTGGGCGACGCGGCGCGGCAGCCCGGTCCGCGGCCTCGAAGAGAAATTCGCGGGCGTCGACAGGAACGCCGAGCTGCCCGAATATGCCGGCCAGACGCTCGATGCGAAAGCCAGGGCTAATCCGCCGGCGCGCAACGAGGCCGGCCCGGCCAGAGCCCGCAAGGTCGTACTCTACGCGACCTGCTACGGCGACTACAACGACACCTCGATCGGGATGGCGGCGCTGGCCGTGCTCGCCGCGAATGGCGTCGAGGCGAAGGTCTTGAACCCGCATTGCTGCGGCATGCCGAAGCTGGAGCAAGGGCTGATCGGCGAAGTCGCCGACGCCGCGCGCAAGGTCGCGGCCGCCTTCGCGCCCTATATCGACGAGGGCTACGACATTGTCGCGCCCGTGCCGTCCTGCGCGCTCATGCTGAAATTCGAATGGCCGCTGATCCTGCCCAATGACGAGAGCGTGAAGAAGCTCGCGGCGGCGACTTTCGACCTTTCCGAGTATGTCGTCGACATCGCCAAGAAAGAGGGCCTCGCGGACGGCATGAAGCCTGTCGAGGGCGGCGTCGCCTTCCATATGTCCTGCCATTCGCGCGCGCAGAATTTCGGCCAGAAGGGCGCGGAGCTTCTGAAGCTCATCCCGGAGGCCGACGTCGCGGTGGTCGAGCGCTGCTCGGGCCATGGCGGCGCCTGGGGCTACAAGAAGGGCAATTTCGAAACGGCGATGAAGGTCGGCAAGCCGGCGATGCGCCAGCTCAATACGGCCGGCAAGAAGCATCTCGTCTCGGAATGCCCGCTCGCCGGCATCCACCTGGAGCAGGGAATTGAGGCATTGGGCGGCGAGGCGCCGAAGCCGGAGCGCGTCGGCCACCCGATCGTGCTGATGGCGCGGGCTTACGGCGTCGCGGGCGAATAGGCTCTTCCCTCTCCCCGCTTGCGGGGAGAGGGGCGTTTTAGGGGGAGGGCTCGCGCAACGCGGGCGTGATCCGATCCTTCCCCTTTACGGGGAGGGTGGCCCCGCGCAAGCGGGGTCGGGTGGGGTAAACCCATCGCTACCATTGCGGCGTAAGCCCCACCCGGCGGCCTTTTGGCCGCCGACCTCCCCGTAAAGGGGAGGTATTTGGGGCTAACGACGCGAGATAGCCATTCACCGGATTGCCCTCGGGAGGAGGGTGGGTTCGAGGGAGTAGTCATGTCCGTCAAAACCGAGATCACCCGAGCAGACATTCTCCCCTGGGCGGAATACGCCAGGGACCGCGCGGAGCATCGCAAGCGGATCACCGCGATCAAGCGCAACCGCCGCGTCGAGGTTGGTCCCTTCGTGACCTTCTATTTCGAGAATTTCGACACGATGTGGCTGCAGGTGCAGGAAATGCTGCATATCGAGCGAGGCGGCGACGCGCAGGTTTCGGAAGAACTTGCAGCCTATAATCCGCTCATTCCGAAGGGAGCCGAACTCGTTGCGACCTTCATGATCGAGATCGACGATCCGCTGCGCCGCGCCCGCGTGCTGGCGGGGCTCGGCGGCATCGAGGAGACGGCCTTCATTGAGATCGGCGGCGAGCGCATCGTCGGCAAGGCCGAGACCGACCAGGACCGCACCACGGCCGAAGGCAAGGCGAGCAGCGTGCAATTCGTGCACTTCCCGTTCACCCAGGCGCAAATTGACGCCTTCCGCCAGCCGAATGCGCGCGCGATACTGGGTTTCTCGCATCCGAATTACAGCCATATGGCCGTGATGTCGGAGGCGACGCGCGAGGCGCTGGCGAGGGATTTCGCCTAAACGGCTAGCGCTTGCTCCGGGGCTCGCATCGCCAGCCCGCGCAGACCTGCGCCGTCTTGTGGGGCTCCAGCATGCAGGACCTTCTCGACGTGCAAACGGCGGCGTTCGACGGTCCGCAATCCGGCACGAAGGCGTGCCTCAGGCATGCCCGCCCGCTCGCGAGGTGCCATGCCGACGCGGGGGCCGGAATAAAGGCGAGGGCGAATAAAAGGGCGGCGGCCGCCATGGCGCTCTTGATCATGTCAATCTCCTGTCCATGAAACATAGCGTCGCCGCTTTCGATAGGGAGCCGCCGCCCGTCGGGCGCGGGATTGCGAAGGGGCGCGGTTGCCTTTAAGCCGGACGCACAGAATTTCGCTGGAAACGAGCTTATCTTGACCGCCCCTGCCAACGACCCCGTCTCGCGGCGACGTACTTTCGCGATCATCTCGCACCCTGACGCCGGTAAAACCACGCTCACCGAGAAACTGCTGCTTTTCGGCGGCGCGATCCAGCTCGCGGGCGCGGTGAAGGCCAAGCGCAACGCCCAGCAGACGCGCTCGGACTGGATGAGCATCGAGCGCGAACGCGGCATTTCGGTCGTCACCTCGGTGATGACCTTCGAATATGCCGACTGCGTCTTCAACCTGCTCGACACGCCCGGTCACGAGGATTTCTCGGAAGACACCTATCGCACGCTCTCCGCGGTCGACGCGGCGGTGATGGTCATCGATGCGGCCAAAGGCATCGAGGCGCGCACGCGCAAGCTTTTCGAGGTCTGCCGCCTGCGCGACATTCCGATCGTCACCTTCATCAACAAGCTCGACCGCGAGGGCCGCGATCCTTTCGAGCTTCTCGACGAGATCGAAAAGACGCTGGCGCTCGACACGACGCCGATCACCTGGCCCATAGGCGGCGGCAGGAATTTCGCCGGCACCTATCGCTTCGCGGCGAAGACCGTGCGCCAGATCGACAAGGATGGCGACGAGTTGAAGACGGAAGGCATCTTCGATCCGCTCTTCGACAAGCTGCTGCCCAATGGCGCCGACCAATGGCGGGAGGAGGCGATGCTGGCGGAGGAGGGTTCGAAGCCCTTCGATCTCGCCGCGTTCCGCGAAGGCCATCTGACGCCTGTTTTCTTCGGCAGCGCGCTGCGCAATTTCGGCGTGCGCGACCTGATCGACGCCATGGCCGAATATGCGCCGAGCCCGCGCGCGCAGGAGGCGGACAAGCGCATCGTTGAAGCGAAGGAGCCGAAAATGACCGGCTTCGTCTTCAAGATCCAGGCGAATATGGACCCCAACCACCGCGACCGCATCGCCTTCATGCGCGTCTGCTCGGGCAAGCTCACGCGCGGCATGAAGGCGAAGCTCATCCGCACGGGCAAGAACATCCCGATCAACGCGCCGCAATTCTTCTTCGCGCGCGACCGCTCGATCGCCGACGAGGCTTTCGCGGGCGACGTCGTGGGTCTGCCGAACCACGGGCAGTTGCGCATCGGCGACACGCTCACCGAGGGCGAGGATTTGCGCTTTCGCGGCGTTCCGAGCTTCGCGCCGGAAATTCTGCGCCGCATTCTCATCTCCGACGCGATGAAGGCGAAGAAGCTGCGCGAGGCCTTGCAGCAATTGGCGGAGGAGGGGGTCGTGCAGGTCTTCACGCCGCATGACGGCTCGGGCTCCATCGTCGGCGTCGTGGGCGCGCTGCAGCTCGACGTGCTGGCGACGCGGCTCGACGCCGAATATGGCTTGCAAACCCGCTACGAGACTTCGCGCTTCACCATCTGCCGCTGGATCACGTCGGACGAGCCATTGAAGCTGAAGAGCTTCATCGACTCGAACGGCTCGAGCATCGCCGACGATCTCGACGGCGCGCCGGTCTTTATGAGTTCATCCGCGTTCCAGTTGAACTATGACGCGGAGAGGAACCCGGCGATAAGGTTCTCGGACGTCAAGGACTATCAAAAGAGCGCGGCTTAGCTCGGCCATGACGGGGTGGGCGACTTTCGAGATGTGTGCATGCGGCGGCCGACGCGCCCGCTTCAATCCGCCACTCTTTCCGTTCCGCCCGCGCCGTGATAAGGCGGACGCCTCAACAATGCGCGACATGGAGAGCCGGGTTCGCCGCTTGGAACGGGGAAGCCGCCTTTTTCGCTTATCTTTCGCGCACTTAGGCTAGAGGAAATTCCATGAGCCAGTCCGGTTTCTTCACCTCCTCCCTTGCGCAGTCCGATCCGGAACTCGCCAAGGCGATCGAACTCGAACTCGGCCGCCAGAAGCATGAGATCGAGCTGATTGCGTCGGAAAACATTGTTTCCAAGGCGGTGATGGAGGCCCAGGGCTCGGTTCTGACCAATAAGTACGCCGAGGGCTATCCGGGCAAGCGCTATTACGGCGGCTGCCAGTATGTCGACATCGCCGAGAATCTTGCGATCGACCGCGCCAAGAAGCTCTTCAACTGCGGCTTCGCCAATGTTCAGCCGAACTCCGGCTCGCAGGCCAACCAGTCGGTCTTCCTGGCGCTGTTGCAGCCGGGCGACGTGTTCATGGGTCTCGACCTCGCGGCCGGCGGCCACCTCACCCACGGTTCGCCGGTTAACCTCTCGGGCCGCTGGTTCAAGCCCATCAGCTACACCGTCCGCAAGGACGACCACCGCATCGACATGGAGCAGGTCGCCGCGCTCGCCCGCGAGCACAAGCCGAAGCTCATCATCGCCGGCGGCTCGGGCTATTCGCGCATCTGGGACTTCGAGGCCTTCCGCAAGATTGCTGACGAAGTCGGCGCCTATTTCATGGTCGACATGGCTCACTTCGCCGGCCTTGTCGCCGCGGGCCTGCATCCGTCGCCGTTCCCGCACGCCCATGTCGTCACCACGACGACCCACAAGACGCTGCGCGGCCCGCGCGGCGGCATGGTGCTGACGAATGACGAGGACATCGCCAAGAAGATCAATTCGGCGGTCTTCCCCGGCCTCCAGGGCGGTCCGCTGATGCACGTCATCGCCGGCAAGGCCGCGGCCTTCGGCGAGGCGCTGACCCCCGAGTTCAAGGCCTACCAGCAGCAGGTCAAGGACAACGCCCAGATTCTGGCGAAGACGCTCGTCGACGCCGGCCTCGCCATCGTCTCGGGCGGCACGGACAACCATCTGATGCTCGTCGACCTGCGTCCGAAGAAGATCACCGGCAAGGCGGCGGAGGCCGCGCTCGGCCGCGCCCACATCACCTGCAACAAGAACGGCATTCCGTTCGACCCGGAGAAGCCCTTCGTCACTTCCGGCATCCGTCTCGGTTCGCCGGCGGCCACCTCGCGCGGCTTCGGCGCGGCGGAATTCACCGAGGTCGGCAAGCTGATCGTCGAGGTTCTTGACGGCCTGTCGTCGAAGGGGGAAGAGGGCAATGCGGGCACGGAAGCGGCGGTGAAGGAAAAGGTTCACGCGCTGACCGCCAGGTTCCCGATCTATTCGTAGTCGGGGCGCCACGTTAACACCCTCCCCTTGAGGGGGAGGGTCGCGCCAAAGGCGCGGGGTGGGGTGATTCCCGAGTGTTGGGAATGATCCCCACGCCTGCGCCTTCTGCATTTCATACAGTCGGCTGGCCGTCGGGTCGTCACCCCACCCCGAACGGCTTCGCCGTTCGACCCTCCCTTCCAGGGGAGGGTGAGTGGGCGCCGAGGGTTATAGATGCGCTGTCCCTATTGCGGCTCCTTCGACACGCAGGTGAAGGATTCGCGCCCGGCCGAGGATTCCTCCTGTATCCGCCGGCGGCGCGTCTGCCCGACCTGCGGCGGGCGCTTCACGACCTTCGAGCGCGTGCAACTGCGCGAGATCATCGTCGTCAAGAAGTCCGGCAAGCGCGCGCCCTTCGACCGCGACAAGCTCACCCGCTCCGTCGAGATCGCCTTGCGCAAGCGCCCCGTCGAGCCCGAGCGTGTGGAGCGCATGATTTCCGGCATTGTCCGCCAGCTCGAGAGCATGGGCGAGGCGGAGATCGAAAGCCAGCGCATCGGCGAGCTCGTGATTGAAGGCTTGCGTTCGCTGGACGCCGTGGCTTATGTCCGTTTCGCCTCCGTTTATCGCGACTTCCGCGAAGCGCGCGACTTCAACGCCATCATCGACGAACTGGAAAGTGGCGGCGAATTCGCCGAAGACGCCGACGACTAGATGAGCCTCCACGAAACGATCCCCCTCGCCGCGACCGACGACGCCTATATGGCGGCGGCGCTGGCGCTCGGCCGTCGCAACATGGGCCGCACGGCGCCCAATCCGGCCGTCGGCGCGCTCGTCGCGAAGGACGGCGTGATCGTCGCGCGGGGTTACACCGCCGAGGGCGGACGCCCGCACGCCGAGGCGATCGCGCTTGAGGCCGCCGGAGAAGCGGCTCGGGGCGCGACGCTCTATGTCACGCTCGAGCCCTGTTCCCATCACGGCGCCACGCCGCCCTGCGTGGACGCCATTGTCGCGGCCGGCGTGACGCGGGTCGTCACCGCCATGGAGGACCCCGATCCGCGCGTCGCGGGCAGGGGCCACGAGATTCTGCGCCAGGCAGGGATCGATGTCGTCATCGGTCCCGAGGCCGCTGCGGCGCGCTGCGATCATCTCGGCCATATTTTGCGCGTCACCAAGCATCGGCCGATGGTGACGCTGAAACTTGCGCAGACCGCGGACGGCTACGCGGCGGGCGACGCGCACGATCCACGGCTGCGCATCACGGGCTCCATCGCCGACGCCTATACCCATGTGCAGCGCTCGCTCCATGACGCGATCATGGTCGGCTCCGGCACGGCGCGGGAAGACGATCCGCTGATGACCGTGCGGCTGCCGGGCCTCGACCGCGCCAAACGGCTGCGCGTGGTGCTTGATCGCAATCTGACGCTTTCGCCGCGCTCGCGCCTCGCTTTCACCGCTCGTGAGACGCCGCTGCTCGTGATCGCGGCGGAAAGCGTGAGCGAAGAAAGCGCGCGCGCTTTTTCCGACATCACGGGCGCCGAGGTCGCCCGTATTCCCACCCTTGACGGCCGTCTCGATCTGCTTGCGGCGCTGCGCCTGCTCGCCGACAAGGGGATGACGCGCGTCTTCAGCGAGGGCGGCCCGCGCGTGGCCGAAAGCCTGCTCGCCGCGGGGCTCGCCGACGAGGTCATCATTCACAAGGGCGTGAAGCCGCTCGGCCGTCCCGGCCGCCTCGCTTTGACGCCCGCCGCACGCGCCGCGCTGGATAATGTCTCGCGCTACCGCATGATCGAAAGCCGCATGCTCGGCCCGGATCGCATGACGCGCTACGCGCGGATGGATTAATGCGTCATCGCAGCGTCTGAGCCGTTGAACCACGGCGACGCCCCTCGCGCTTCGAGACGCTTGCTGCGCAAGCTCCTCAGCATGAGGGGCTCCTTCCGGCGCAGTGGGTGTCGAAAGGCCTCATCCTGGGGAGCAAGCGAAGCTTGCGTCTCGAAGGACGAGGCCGCCTTGGAGGTTGTCATGTTCACTGGTATCGTCACCGACATTGGCGAAATTCTTTCCGTCGAACCGCGCGGCGATCTGAAGCGCTTGCGCATCGCCTGCTCATATGGCGCCGACAGCATCGCGCTCGGGGCCTCCATCGCCAATTCCGGCGTCTGCCTTACTGTCGTCGCGGTTGCGCGAGAGGTCGCGCGGACCGTTTTCGACGTTGACGCCGCTGCGGAGACGCTGGCGAAAACCACCGTCGGTCGCTGGATTCCGGGAACGCGCGTCAATCTCGAACGCGCGCTGAGGATTGGCGACGAACTCGGCGGCCACATCGTCACCGGCCATGTCGACGGCGTTGCGCGCGTCGTGTCGCGCGACGACTTTGACGGCATGGCGCGCTTCTGGATCGAGGCGCCCCACGAACTCGCGCGCTTCATCGCGCGGAAAGGGTCGGTCGCGTTGGATGGCGTGTCTTTGACGGTGAACGAGGTCGAAGGCGACCGCTTCTCGATCCTGCTCATCCCGCATACGCTCGCCGTAACGACCCTTGGCGCGCGCGGGGCAGGGGACGCGGTGAATATCGAAGTGGATATGATGGCGCGTTATGCGGCGCGGTTGAGCGAGAAGTAAGCGCTTCGGCGGCTGACAATCCGCCGTCGCTGTGACATAAGTCGCGGCTCGAAATAAAAGATATCCGCGCAGGGTTGCCCCCACCCTAACCCTCGCCCGCCATTGGACGCCCGTCTTTCGACGGGCTATGGCGGCAGAGGGCGCTAGAGCGCGGCCTTCATCGAGAGCGCCGATCGCGAGCGTCCCCTCTCGCTTGCGGGAGAGGGACAGGGAGGGGCCTTCGGAGTTAGGCTATGGCAGGTTTTGCACCCGACGACATGGACGAGACGCCGGTTCCCGGCGCGCGCATCCTCGTCGTCGCGGCGAAGTTCAACGCCGACATCGTCGGCAGGCTGAAGGAAGGCGCGCTGGCGGCGATCGGGCGGCTTGGCGCCAGCGCGACCGTGATAGAGGTTCCCGGCGCGCTGGAGATCGCGACCGCGGCCGCGATCGCGCTCGACGCGGCGGAGAAAAAGGGCGCATCCTATGACGGGCTCGTCGCGCTCGGCTGCGTCATTCGCGGCGAGACCTATCATTTCGAGATCGTCGCCAATGAAAGCGCGCGCGCGCTGACAGACCTCTCGGTCTCGCGCCGCCTCCCCCTGGGCAACGGAATTCTGACCGTGGAAAACGATGAACAGGCGATCGCGCGCGCCGATCCCAAACAGGGCGACAAGGGCGCCGACGCGGCGCTGGCGGCGCTGTCGCTCATCCGCCTGAAGCGGAGCCAAGAGGGATTTTCTGTATGAGCCTCGATCAGCGCTCCGCCGCGCGCCTCGCCATCGTGCAGGCGCTGTACCAGATGGAAGTCGCAGGCAAGGGACTCAACGAGGTCTTCGCCGAATTCGAGTCGCACTGGATCGGCCGCGAGATAGAGGGCGTGCAATACAAGCCCGCCGAACTGACCTTCTTCCGCGACGTGCTGCAGGGCATCCTGACCGATCAGGTCGCGATCGACCGGCAGATCGACCGCGTGCTCTCCGGCGGCTGGCCGCTCGCCCGCGTCGAGGCGGTGATGCGCGCCGCCATGCGCGCCGGGGCCTATGAGCTGCGCTCGCGGAAGGACGTGCCCGCCCGCGCGGCGATCAAGGAGTATGTCGATGTCGCGGGCGCCTTTTTCGGGCCCACGGAGTCGGGCATGGTGAATGCGGTGCTCGACAAGATCGCGCGGGAGGAGCGGGTGGGGGAGATGGGGTAGCGTCATAATATCCCCGCTCATGAGCCGCTTGCTTGATGCGGGCGGCGGTCTCTCCCTCCCCTTGCGGGGAGGGCCGGACCTCGGGAGCCGAGGTAACGACGTAATTGCCGACCCGCACCCCTAACCCCTCCCCGCAAGGGGGAGGGAAGCGGCTTGCGGTCCGCGTGGGCGCTCTGGCGACGCGCCCTCTTGCCCAAAAAGTGGGGGCTCAGGAGGGAAGCGATGCCCAATCGCTACACCGAAGACGAACTCATCGCCCGCATCTTCGCGCCCATCGCCGGACCGGCGGCGCTGGGGCTGAAGGATGACGCGGCGCTGATCGAGGCGTCATCCGAGCCGACCGTCGCTACCGTCGATATGGTGGTCGCGGGCGTGCATTTCTTCCCCGACGACCCGCCCGGTCGGATCGCGAAGAAGGCGTTGCGGGTCAATCTCTCCGACCTCGCCGCCAAGGGCGCCGTTCCGGTCGGCTTTCTCCTCTCGCTCGCGTTGCCCGCCGACTGGACCAATGACTGGCTTGCCGCCTTCGCTGTCGGCCTTGCGGAGGACGCGGGCGCCTATGGCGCGCCGCTTATCGGCGGCGACACGACGGCGACGCCGGGGCCGCTGACCGTCTCCATTACGGCGCTGGGCCGCACGCCGCGCTTCGTCCCGCGCACGGGCGCGCGGCCGGGCGACGCGATTTACGTCTCGGGGACAATTGGCGACGCGGCGCTTGGCCTTGCCCTGCGTCGCGACCCGGCGCTGGCGGCGAAGCTTTCGCCGCGGGCGCGCGTGCATCTCCTCGACCGCTATCTGCTGCCGAGCCCGCGTCTGGATCTCGTTCCGATGCTGCGGACCAGGGCGACCGCCGCGATGGACGTCTCGGACGGTCTCGCGGGCGATCTCGCCAAGCTCTGCCGCGCCTCGGATGCAAGCGCCGTCGTCGAGGCGCCGCGGATCCCGCTCTCGGGTGCGGCGCGGGAGGCCGTCCGCCTGGAGCCCAAGCTCCTCGAGGCCGCGCTGACCGGCGGCGACGATTACGAAATTCTGTTTACGGCGGACCCCGGTTGGACGCCGCCCGACAGCGTCGCCCGCATCGGCGAAATCGTCGCCGGACTCGCGCCCGCGCTTCTCCTCGACGCCAAGGGCGAGCCGGCCGTGTTCGGCAAGCGTTCATACAGCCATTTCTGAACGAGCCAGAGTGAATTTGGAGGGGTAAGGAGGCAGGCGCCGAGGCGGGCGGCGGATTGCCGGGAAGCCCTGTTTCTGGCAGAAAGTCCGCGGAAAATTCTCGCGATCCCAGCCGATTCGAGCGGCTGGGGCGTGTTTCCTTTTTTCCGTTGCGCGACAGCCCTTTGTGGCGCGACCCGCTCGGCCGCCCCGGCCGAAGAACGAAAAGGCGAACCCAAAATGGTCCTTTTTCTCACCATCGTCTTCGGACTCATGTCCGTCGCTTACGGCGTGAAGACGTCGCAAGAGCTGCTGGCGGCCGATCCCGGCTCGCAGCGCATGCAGGAAATCTCCGGCGCCGTGGCCGAGGGCGCGCAGGCCTATCTCAACCGCCAGTACAAGACCATCGGCTATGTCGGCGGCGCGATCTTCGTCGTGCTCGTCATTCTGCTCGGCTGGCCGGTCGCTTTCGGTTTCGCCATCGGCGCGGCGCTCTCGGGCGCGGCCGGCTACATCGGCATGAACGTTTCGGTTCGCGCGAACGTCCGCACGGCCCAGGCTGCGACGCAGTCGCTCGCGGGAGGCCTCGACATCGCCTTCAAGGCGGGCGCGGTCACGGGCCTGCTGGTCGCGGGCCTGGCGCTGCTCGGCGTCGCCATTTACTACGCCATCCTCACCTGGTTCCTCGGCTATACGCCGGCCGACCGCGCCCTCGTCGACGCGCTCGTGGCGCTCGGCTTCGGCGCATCGCTGATCTCGATCTTCGCGCGTCTCGGCGGCGGCATCTTCACCAAGGGCGCCGATGTCGGCGCCGACCTCGTCGGCAAGGTCGAGGCGGGCATTCCGGAAGACGATCCGCGCAACCCGGCGACCATCGCCGACAATGTCGGCGACAATGTCGGCGATTGCGCGGGCATGGCGGCGGATCTTTTCGAGACCTACGCCGTAACCGTCGTCGCGACGATGGTGCTGGCGTCGATCTTCTTTTCGGGCCAGGAGGGACTCCATGGCGCGGTGATCTACCCGCTCGCCATTGGCGGCCTGTCGATCCTCACCTCCATCGCCGGCACCTATTTCGTGAAGCTCGGCAAGGACGACACGCAGTGGGGCCAGTTCGCCGCGCCCTATTTCGAGAAGATCGGCCTGAAGGACGACCAGATCATGGACGCCCTTTATAAGGGCCTGATCGCCGCGGGCGTGCTCTCGATCCCCGGCCTCTTCCTCGCCACGCTCTTCACCGTGGGCCTCGGCGAAGTGGGCAAGGTGAATGGCGAGCCGGTCAGCGGTTTCGCGTTGTTCCTTTGCGGGATCATAGGCCTGATCGTGACGGGCGCCATCGTCTACATCACCGAATATTACACCGGCACGGGCAAACGCCCGGTGGTGTCGATCGCCCAGGCGTCGGTGACGGGCCATGGCACGAACGTCATCCAGGGTCTCGCCGTATCTCTTGAATCGACCGCCGCGCCAGCCGCTGTGATCGTGCTCGGCATCATCCTGACCTATCAGTTTGGCGGCCTTTACGGCACGGCGATCGCGGTCACGACCATGCTCGGCCTCGCCGGCATGATCGTTGCGCTCGACGCCTTCGGCCCCGTGACCGACAATGCCGGCGGCATCGCCGAAATGTCGGGCCTGCCCAAGGAAGTGCGCCAGTCGACCGACGCGCTTGACGCGGTGGGCAACACGACCAAGGCCGTGACCAAAGGCTACGCCATCGGCTCCGCGGGTCTTGGCGCGCTGGTGCTGTTCGCCGCCTATACGAACGACATCAAGCACTTCGCCGCGACGGGCGTGTCCTTCTTCAAGGGGCTCGAGAACATTGATTTCAGCCTCTCGAACCCCTTCGTGGTCGCGGGCCTGATCTTCGGCGGGCTCATTCCCTACCTCTTCGGCGGCATCGCCATGACGGCCGTCGGCCGCGCGGCCGGCTCCGTGGTCGAGGAAGTGCGCCGCCAGTTCAAGGAGAAGCCGGGCATCATGGACGGCTCCGAGCGTCCGGACTATGGCCGCGCGGTCGACATGCTGACTCAGGCGGCCATCAAGGAAATGATCGTCCCGTCGCTGTTGCCGGTTGCGGCGCCGCTCGTGATGTTCATCGTCGTGCTGCTGCTCGGCGGCGGCAAGGCCAACGCCCTCGCGGCGGTCGGCGCGCTGCTGCTCGGCGTGATCGTCAACGGCGTCTTCGTCGCGATCTCCATGACGTCGGGCGGCGGCGCCTGGGACAACGCCAAGAAGTCCTTCGAGGACGGCTTCGTCGACAAGGACGGCGTGAAGCATCTCAAGGGCTCCGACGCGCACAAGGCCTCGGTCACGGGCGACACGGTCGGCGACCCCTATAAGGACACCGCCGGCCCGGCCGTGAACCCGGCCATCAAGATCACCAACATCGTCGCGCTGCTGATGCTGGCGATCCTGGCCCATTGGGGCTGATCGGGCCGATCTCAGGAAAGAAAGTGGGGCGAGAGGGATTCTCGCCCTACCTTAAACTAGCGGAAACGCTTAAATGCCCATAACATTTAAGAATGAGTCGGGGAGGACGAGATGGACGCTATCGAAGGGGAGCCCCTCAGCCCAATCGACTTAAGCATTGAGGCTGCGCTTGAATTAGAAGAGATGCGACAAAAGGTTCGCTCAGACGCTCCTGCGTTGATAGCTCTTTTCAAGTATATTCGGACTCCCTCGACTGCGTTTCAAGGGGAGGGTGTTAGTATGCTCGCAGATATTCGCGCATACTCTCTACTACGAGAGTCTGCAGCGATGAGGAAAAAGCCCCATACCTTCGTCGAATTCAAGAAGTACTTGGAAGATTATCTGTTAGACCTCGAACGAGGCGTTGAACAAGCGGAATCTAAGAAGGTAGAGGAGGCCAAACGGTTCTGTTTAGCCCTCAATAAGGCTGCAGTTGCAAAAAAAATGGGCGACCTGTACGCTCGTCGCGAGTGTCGAAACGGTAGCAGTATATTCGATGAGTCTATATCATAATACCAAGCAGAAAATCAGGAACGTACAACGCACGATCGACGCTCTCCTCGATGGCGACTTCCCCATCGACTCTGGAAGGCGCGCCCTTTTTAAACTTAAGCGAGTGTTTGAAGCGCTGGAAAAGCGTGTCGATCGGGCATTTAAGCTAAAAGACACATTGTCTCTCTCGGAGATCGCAAACGATACAAATCTAAAAGTCTTCGAAACCTTACCTATTCTCGGGTTTATAGTCCGTTCAACGAATGTTCGTAACGCTTTTGAGCTCATCGATCCATTACAAGACATAGCAAACCGCGCTTTGCAAGGGAAGCCCGAGCTGCTTCTCTCTTCGGAATGGGACTACGTCCCATTCGCTTACCCGCAATCACTCAGCGATCTTGCGAGCTTTGTCATGATTGGAATGCCGGCGTCAGAAACCGGCAGCGCTTTACTCTCTCCCTTGGCCGGACACGAGTTGGGACATGCAGTGTGGCGCAACAGAGGTGTAGAAGGGAGCGTGCATAGCACCTTGCAATTCAAGTGTCAGGAGCTATACGAGAATACAAAGGATGCTTTTAAAAAAGCTTTTCCTGAGTATCGCGAAGACGACCTTGAGTACAAAGAGTTGTATCCGGATGCAATCGCAAGCTCTCTAGATTTTGCTATTTTTCAGGCGGAAGAGATTTTCTGTGATTTGTTTGCTTATGCTATTTTTGGGGAGGCTTATCTTCACGCATTTTCTTACATATTGGCACCAGGCTCAGGTGGTCTCCGGAAATCCAAGTACCCGTCCTACAAGACGAGAATTTCAGCTATCCGGGGGGTTGCGGCGAACGAAGGGGTCACCCTTCCTGGCGATGATATTCTTAGCTTTCATCAAGAGCGGGAGCGCCCGGACCCAAGAGAACGTTTTATACTTGAGAAAGCGGAGCAAGTAGTTTCCGGGATTGTCGCCGCCCTTTGGTCTTACATTTTGAAAATTCTTGAAGATGGAACAGTTCCTCGGCCGCTAGTTTCTAGGTACGAGGTTCACTTAAATGAATTTCGTAACAAAATCCCAGCTCATAGCCCAAATTGCCTCGGTGATATCATCAACGCTGGTTGGCGCTACTATCAAGAGTTGCAAAGCGCAGAGGAGCCGCCGGAAAATATTGCGGAGGAGATGGATGCGCTCAACGAGATTTTGCTCAAGAGCGTAGAAGTTCTTGAATTTCGAAGGCGGACGGAAACATGATCCTTGGGGCTAATGAACTCAGTGAACTAATACGGCGCGGAAATGATTGTAGGCCAGACGGAATTGCCCTGATTCCGGAGCCGAATCTACCTACTGTTGCGGACAGCGGCGAAGCATCCATAAGCCTTAGGCTTGGGCGTTGGTTTGTTTCAACCCGACAGTCAAGTGAGACCCATATTGAGACTGTGTATGGTAAGGCAACGAGCGAAAACAAAATCACGAAGAAATACTTCGTCCCGTTTGGTGAGGAGTTTGTACTCCACCCTGGGAGATTTGTTTTAGCTAGTACGTTAGAATGGTTACGTATACCGACCCACTACGCGGCTTATGTTGTAGGTAAATCAACATTGGGAAGACGTGGAATAATAATTGAAACTGCATCAGGAATTCACCCCGGATTTTCTGGTTGTCTTACACTCGAAGTTGCAAACGTTGGCGAAATTCCTGTGAAGTTGGTGGCTGGACAGCTCATCTGCCAAATATTTTTTCACTCTGTAAAAGGGAAGCCTGGCAAGAGTAAAACCCAACTAGCTGGGCAGCGAAAGCCTCGTTTGGGACAGATAAAAAAGGATATTATTATGGAGCGATTGAAGGCAACCAAAGGGTGATTAGTGTATATTCCGTCAGATTCCTGAATTTTTTTAAGAGAGGAAGTCTACGATGGGCGGTTGTGGCTTCCCTCGCTCTCTCAGCCTGTCTTTCGACGAAAGTCTCGTCGCTCGCCCCCAACATGGTCCGCGTCAACCTCCAGGGGGCTGACGCTCCTTCCGACGAGCAGGCCCTCAAGGAAGCGCTGGTTCTGGCCTCCAAGGAAACGCTCGCGCACGAATATGATCTCTTTCGTTTTATCGACTGGAGCGCCGGGCCGGCGCAGCTTGCGACGCCCGGCCAACCGGCGGTCGCGAATTTCGCCGTCACCGTCGTAATGTTCCGTTATGGCGAGCAGGGGTCCAACCCCGTTTTTGACGCGCGCGCGGTCTTGAAAACGCAGGAACCGCAGCAATAGGCGCCCCTATTTTGCGGGCCTCTTCGATTTAGCCCTTGAAGTAATAGGATTTAATAGAAAAATCGGCTCCATGCCCACAAGCTCGTTTGGTGGCGGTAGCCCCGGTCAAGGCGAGGGAATGGCCGCCGGGGCGGCTTTGATGCATTATCTATCGACTCTCCAACGCGCTTCGGCCGCTCGCGCGGGCTCAAATGACCCATCCTTTCTTTTCGCTGCACACCCATGGCTTCATCCGCGCCGCTGTCGCCTGTCCGCGCGTGCGCGTCGCCGACCCGGCTTTCAATGTCGCGCGCACGATCGAGCTCGCTCGGGAGGCTCATGAAAAGGGTGCGTCGCTCGTCCTTTTTCCGGAGCTGGGCGTTTCCGCCTACGCCATCGACGACCTGTTGCAGCAGGGCGCTTTGCTCGCGGCGGTCGAGACCGCGCTCGCCGAGCTGACCGCGGCGTCGCGCGGCCTGCGCCCGATCCTCGTTGTCGGCGCGCCGCTGCGCCATCGCGGGCGGCTTTATAATTGCGCGGTCGCCATTTTGCGCGGGCGCGTCCTCGGGGTGACGCCGAAAACCTATCTGCCGAACTACCGCGAGTTTTACGAGAGGCGTCACTTCGCCTCGGGCGCCTTTGTCGCGGGCGAAGAAATCGCTGTCGCGGGGCAGATCGCGCCGTTCGGCTCGGACGTGCTGCTGGAGGCGTCCGATTTCCCCGGCCTCGTCATCCATATGGAGGTCTGCGAGGATGTGTGGGTTCCCATCCCGCCCTCGGCGCGCGCCGCGCTTGCCGGCGCCACCGTGCTGCTCAATCTTTCGGCCTCGAACGCCATTGTCGGCAAATCGGATTACCGGCAGACGCTCTGCGCCGCGCATTCGGCGCGTTGTCTTGCCGCCTATCTTTATTCCGCGGCCGGGCAGGGCGAGTCCACGACCGACCTCGCCTGGGACGGCGAGGCGATGATCCACGAGAAAGGCGATCTTCTCGTGAAGGCGCCGCGCTTCTCCGACGAACCGCAGCTCGTCATGGCCGATATCGATCTCGGCCGTCTCGCGGCGGAGCGCGCGCGGCAGGGGACCTTCGGCGATTGCGCGGACGTGGAGGCGGGCGCGACGCAATTTCGCCGCGTGGAATTCGAGATGGCTGCGCCATGCGACATCGACCTTGGGCTGATGCGCGAGGTCCCGCGCTTCCCCTTCGTGCCGAATGACGAGGCGCGGCTGGCGGAGCTTTGCTTCGAGGCTTTCAACATCCAGTCGCACGGGCTGGAGCAGCGGCTGCGCGCTTCCGGCGTGGAGAAGGTCGTCATCGGCGTATCGGGCGGTCTGGACTCGACGCAGGCGCTCCTCGTGGCCGTGACGGCGATGGATGCGCTCGGTCTGCCGCGCGCAAACATCCTCGCTTACACGCTGCCGGCCTTTGCGACGACCGACCGAACGAAGAGCAACGCCTGGGCGGTGATGCGCGCGCTTGGGGTCGCGGCGCGGGAGATCGACGTCTCCGCCGCCTGCAGGCAGATGCTCGAAGACATCGGCCATCCCGCCGCGCGCGGGGAAGCGGTTTACGACACGACCTATGAAAATGTGCAGGCCGGCGCGCGCACCTCGCTGCTTTTTCGCCTCGCCAATCTCCACAACGCCATCGTGATCGGCACGGGCGATCTCTCGGAACTCGCGCTCGGCTGGTGCACCTATGGCGTCGGAGATCAGATGGCGCATTACAACGTCAACGCTTCCGTGCCGAAAACGCTCATCCAACATCTCATTAGATGGTGCGCGCGCGACGCGCGTTTCGGGTCTGGAACGGTCTCCGTGCTCAGGGACATTCTCGCGACGGAAATCTCGCCCGAACTCGTTCCCGGCGACGCCGCGCAACGCACCGAAGCCTTTGTCGGCCCCTACGCGCTTCAGGATTTCAACCTCTATTACACGACGCGTTACGGCTTTTCGCCCACGAAAGTCGCTTTCCTATCATGGCATGCCTGGCGCGACGCGAATGAGGGCGTCTGGCCGTCGGTCATCGCGGAGAGGGATCGCGGCGCCTATGATCTCGCGGAGATCAAGCGCTGGCTCGCCGTCTTTCTGCGCCGCTTCTTCGCATCCAGCCAGTTCAAGCGCTCGGCTTTGCCGAACGGGCCGAAAGTAAGCTCCGGCGGCTCGCTCTCGCCACGCGGAGACTGGCGTGCGCCAAGCGACTCGTCGCCCGACGCTTGGCTTTCCGCGTTGAAGGACATTCCCTAGAAAGGGGGCCGGCGCCGCCGGTCGGGTTGCGCGCATTGAGAGCAGGCGCGCATCCCCCGCGTCAGGCCCGGCGAAGGACGCCGGATATCGCTGACACGACAAAGAGCGTGATGGCGACCCCGAACAACAGGCGCGCGCCTTCGTTTCCACGGCAAAATTGCCAGGGTTGCGGCTGTTCGGCAAAACTGTCGGCCTCGAACTTGCTCCCGGATTTTTCTCGGGCGCCCGTCTCGAAGAAAGGCCGGCTAACGCCGGCCAGTTGGGAGCACCGAAGAGAAGAAGCGTCGTCGTCAGGCTCTGCGGAGGAAGCCCGCGATCGCGGAGATGACGAAAAGAACCAGCGCGACCCAGAAGAGGATCCGCGCGCCTTCCATCGCCGTGCCGGCGACGCCGCCAAAACCGAAGAAAGCGGCAATGATCGCGACGATCAGGAACAAGATCGCATAGTGCAACAGGCTGCCCATGTTGGCCTCCATAGTGACTTTCATTCGGAGGCAGAACGCGCGCTCGCCGCCACTGTTCCGGCGGGAGCGGCGCGGCGCGGGCTGGATCGTCTCCGGAAATATCCTAAATTTCCGAACGTCGATCTATCGGCAACAGCCTGCAAGAATTGGGATTCGCCCTATGTGCTATTCGCTCGAAGCAAGCATTATGGCCGGAGTCGGTCTTGGCATGGCCGGCTACGGCATGGTCGCGAAGGCGATCAATTTCGATCGGCGGATGCTGATCTTCGCCGCCTTTCCGTTGGTTTTCGCCCTTCACCAATTCACCGAAGCGGCGGTGTGGTGGACGATCGACGATCCGCAGACAGGGCAGCCTTATCGCTACCTTTATACGGTGATCGCCTTCGCCCTATGGCCGGTCCTGACGCCTTTCGCCGCCGCCTATTCCGAGATCGATCCCGAGCGGAAGCGGCTTTGGCGCCTGCTGACCGGCACGGGCGTGATACTGGCCGTCTACCTCATCACGAAGCTCGCTCTGTCGGGCGGCATCGATCTCAAGGTTGTGCGGCACGCGCTGGCCTATGACCCGCTGTTCGAGCGCCCGCCGCTCCTCGTGCATTTCCTTTATGTGGTCCTCACCGTCGTGCCGCTGGTCTGCAGCCACAGACGCGGCGTGGCGCTCTTCGGCTGGGCCGTGTTCGCGACATTCGTCTTCGCCCTCGCCGAGAACCGGCCGGCCTGGTACTCCCTCTGGTGCCTCGCCGCCGCCGTCTTCAGCCTGATCCTCGCCTTTGCGATCGAGGAGCGGCGCAGCGCCGACTATGACGGGCTTGAGATCGAGAGCTGATCAGACGGCGGTCGCGCGCGCGAAATCGAGATAGAGCGCGCGCAGCCGCCTGGCGTGCGGCCCCGGCGAGCCGTCGCTGAGCGGCCGGCCGTCTATGGAGACAATCGGCAGCACGAGATTGGAGGCTGAAGTCAGAAAGGCCTCGGCCGCGTCATAGGCTTCCGCGACCGTAAAGGCGCGCTCTTCGATGGTCAGCCCGCGCTCCTGCGCGAGCGCCATCGCCGATCGGCGCGTGCAGCCGGGAAGGATCGCCGCCGAATTCGGCCGCGTCACGATGGCGCCGGTCCCGGTGACGATGAAGGCGGTCGAGGACGAGCCTTCCGTAACGAAGCCGTCGGAATCCACCATCCAGGCCTCCTGACAGCCGGCTTCCGTCGCCGCCTGCTTGGCGAGCACCTGCGCGAGCAGGGCGACGCTTTTGATGTCGCGCCGCGCCCAGCGCAGGTCGGGGACGGTCACGACCTTTATGCCCTTCCCGGCATAGGGCGAGGCGAGGATGTTCTTCTTCTGCGCGAAGCCGACAAGCGTCGGCGTTACGCCTTTCGGAAAGGAGAAATCCCGCTCCGCCGCGCCCCGCGTCATCTGCAGATAGACCATACCTTCCGTGACGCTGTTGCGCGCGACGAGGGCCTTTTCGATCTCGACGATCTCCGCCATGGAGACAGGGCTTTCCAGCCGCAGCTCGCCGAGCGACCGCTCCAGCCGCGCAATATGCGCCTCGTTGTCGATGAGCTTGCCGTCGATCACGGCGGCGACTTCATAGACGCCGTCGGCGAAAAGAAATCCTCGGTCGAGGATTGAGATTTTGGCGTCTTCGAGCGGCACATAGGCCCCGTTGACATAGGCGATGTCGGACAAGGGGAGGGGCTCCGGGCTGGTTTGGAGCTGTTTAGCGCAGAAACCTGCATCCTGTCCCGCCGCCCGTTTCCCTCTCGCCGTGGAAACGACCGCGACCCAGGGGAAATCGGGTGAACGACAATCGTCATTGATATGGAGTTTTACTCCACCTGGCCCTGCTCATGGGGCCACCCTCCTTTTGCCGGCTAAGGAATCACATATCTCCAGGATCCCGACATGGCCGGGACAAGCCCGGCCATGTCGGGGTTGGCGACTTTCGAAATGTGCGCATGCCGCCCGTAAAGGGATTCGCTCATGCCCAGCGTGATTACCCTGTCTCGCGACCCGTCGTCGCTTTCACGCGCCGCGCCTAGGTAATAGAACGGACAAAAAGGGAAGCGGCCGTGGGCGAGGAAATCAGGGCGACGGGCTTTTCGGAGGCCGACAAGGCGCGCTTCGCCCGGCGGCTCGCGGCGGAGACCGAGATCGCCCACAAGCTTCTAGCCGCCGATAAATTCTCTCGCGCCGGGCATATGATCGGCTTTGAGATCGAGACCTGGATCGTCGACCACAACTACTTTCCGTCTTCGATCAACCAGCGCCTTCTGGAGGCGCTCGACAATCCGCTCGTCGTGCCCGAGCTGTCGCGCTTCAATCTGGAGCTCAACTGCGACCCGCTGCCGCTCGAAGGCGACGCGCTGGGCCGGGCCTATGACGCGCTTACCGAGGTTTGGGCGGCCTGCAACGAGACGGCGCATCGGCTCGACGCCAATCTGGTGCTCATCGGCACCCTGCCGACGATCCGCGACGAGGATCTGACCCTCGCCAATATGTCGCCGCTCAACCGCTATTATGCGCTGAACAGCGAAGTGCTGCGCATGCGCGGCGGGCGGCCCTTGCGGGTCGACATTCTTGGCCGCGAGCATCTCGTCTCCGAGCACCGCGACGTGATGCTGGAGGCCGCGACGACGTCTTTTCAGGTTCACCTCAAGTCGCCCGTCGATCTCGCGCATCTTTATTATAATGCCTCGATCGCCGCCTCCGGCCCGATCATCGCCGCTTGCGGCAATGCGCCGTTTCTTTTCGGCAAGGCCCTGTGGGAGGAGACCCGCATTCCGCTTTTCGAGCAGGCGGTGGACGTGCCGGGGCCGCCGCGCGTCTGCCTGGGCTCGGGCTTTGCGGCGCAATCTCTTCTTGAGGTCTTCGATGAGAACCTTCGCGATTACGACGCGCTGTTGCCTATCGCTTTCGAGGACGAGCCCGAGGCGTTGCGCCATCTGCGTCTCCATAACGGCGTCATCTGGCGCTGGAATCGCCCGCTCATCGGCTTTGACGAGAACGGCGCGCCGCATCTGCGCGTGGAGCACCGCATCCTGCCGGCTGGGCCGAGCTTCGTCGACATGATGGCGAACGCCGCGCTTTATCTCGGTCTGGTCCGGACGCTGGCGCTCGCCGGCGGCGCGGGAACGGCGGGGCTCTCTTTCGAGGCGGCTTCGGGAAATTTCTACGCGGCCGCGCGCCTCGGGCTTGACGCCGTGCTGACATGGCCGGGCCTCGGCGAAATCGGGGTCGATAGGCTGCTGCTCGGCCATCTGATCCCTGCCGCCCGCGCAGGGCTTGCGGATTTCGGCGTGGCGGATTCGCGCGGCTTTCTCGACGTGATCGAGGCGCGCGTCCGCTCCGGCCAGACCGGCGCGGTCTGGCAGCGCAAGGCGCTCGACGCCTGCGGCGGCGACCTTTACGCCATGATGGCCGCCTATTGCGAAGGGCAGCGCAGCGGCGCGCCCGTGCATGAATGGGAAGTGTGAGAATGGATGTGACCGACGCGCCCTGCGCCATGATGGATCGACTGCCGGCAGGTTTTCTTGACTGCTCCGCGGACAAGCTCGTGGACATTCTTCCCGGTCCGACGCTCTTCGATCTACCGGGGCGCGATCCCCATCCGCTTTTCGTGTCGACGCTGCTGCACGGCAACGAATATAGCGGTCTCGACGCCATGCAGCAGGTTCTTCGCCGTCACGCGGCGCGCGGTCTGCCGCGCTCGCTGCTGTTCTTCGTCGGCAATATTCGCGCGGCGGCCGTCAATCTGCGCACGCTTCCGGACGAACGCGATTACAACCGCGTCTGGCCCGGCACGCTTTTTCCTGGAGAATCTCAGTCCGGAATGGCGCAGTGGGTTTATGACTATGCGGCGCGGCGCGGCCTTTTCGCGAGCGTCGACATTCACAACAATACGGGCTTCAATCCGCACTACGCCTGCGTAAGGAGACTCGAGCCGAGATTCATCGCGCTCGCCCGGCTTTTCTCGCGCACCGTCGTGCATTTCCAGCGGCCGGTCGGGACGCAGGCGGCGGCCTTCGCCGATCTCTGCCCCGCCATCACGGTCGAATGCGGCAAGGCGGGCGCGGGTTCGGCGACGCAGCATGCGATCGAGCTGGTGGAGGCGGCGCTCTCCATCGCGCATCTGCCGGATCACGCCCCGGCGCCGCATGACGTCGATCTGCTACGCACCTACGCCATTGTAAAGCCGCCAGCGGGTTCGACCTTCTCTTTCGACGGCTCGGCCGCCGATTTCATGTTCCGACCGGATATCGATCATCTGAACTTCAGCGAGCTCGCGCCCGGCGCCTCCTTCGGCGTCGCGCGCGCGGGCGTGAGGCTTGATATTCTGCCGGGGGATGGGGATGGGTCGGCGCCCGGCGAATATTTCGATTATTCGGGCGGGAATATCAGGCTGATGCGCAGCGCGATTCCCGCAATGCTGACGGTCGATCCCCGCGCGGTGCAGCTCGATTGCCTGTGTTATTTGATGCAAAGGATCGGCATGGATGGGGAGCGGTTGTAGGAACGGGAAGAGGCGCTTTTGCGGCTCGCGGAGCGATCACATCTCGAAACATGCGACAATTGGCGCATGCAGCGACCCCAAAATCGGGTCCTGCGCATAGACCTCGTCCTGCAGACCCTCATTGAGTATGCGCGTCTCGCGCCACGCCGCCGTCAGCGCCGGCGACGCGAGAATATGGTCGATCAGCTTCGGCCGCCCCGCATGGATCACCGTGTAGCGGCGCTCCGCCGCCACGCGTTCTTCCAGCGGCGATAGCGCGCGCGGGCCTTGCTGCAATTCATTGTCGCCGCCGCGCAGCAGGCGCGTTGGCGCGTCATGTTCGTCGGCGTTGAAATCCCCGCAGACGGCGACCAGCGCTTGCGGATCGGCGTCGAAGAGCGTCTCCAC